>JAGCTJ010000195.1 GCA_017963665.1 Lachnospiraceae bacterium
GATCTCACGACCTTCGACTTCGATCTCATCGCATATATTTACCACCGCATCGGGCACATGGTATTCGTTTTGAGCCCTGGAGAAATATTCGCTGGTATACATGAACTCACCGCTTGCGATAAGGATCAGAACCGCCGCCAGAAATGCGATCGGGCGCTTCTTTTCGTCGAGTTTGTGTATCACTTCCACGAAAACATAGCATATAACGACTCCCATGGGAAGCAGCCACAGTATTCTGTAAAGTATCTCGTAATCTTCTTTAAAATTGATGTACACATACCAGATCGGTAAAAAGAAAACGATCAGCACATATACGGGGAATTTTACAAATACGTCCTTTATAAACTTGTCACGTCTTGAAAAGGCGATGAACAGTATGGCCACAAGGAAAAAGATCACTATAAGACCGTTTCCCTGGAAGGCTTTGAAAGATCCGTTTACTGTTTTGTATCCGTTTATCAAAATGTCCTTAATCATGCCCGCCTCCTATAACACCACGAAGAGAAGCAGCATTATCACGCCGGGTACTGCAAGGGACGCGGCTTTTATCTTCTCTTTTAGAGGTGCATGTCTTAAGAATGAATATACGAAGTTAGCAAACAAAGCTATGAGCACAAGAAGGTTTCCGAACACCGATGTAAGAGCTGCGGAAATGGCAATTAATATAATCATGATATAATTTTTCACTGAAATCTTGTACTCTTCTTCCTTGGCAATATCAAGGAAAATGTATATAAGGAAGGGCACTATAATGTTCGCAAGCGCTTCTTTTCCCTGCCTTGTTCTCGTCAGCAAAAATACCTCGGCAGAGTAAAGGGAGTAACGCGAGAACATCACAAATACCGAAATGAGACATAAGAACATGTATCGTTTCGTTCTGTTGTCCGTGAAGAGCTTTACTGCAATGGCATTATAAATAACATATGTAATCGGAATCAATATTACAGGCATACAAACGTGTGCCACCGTTGCGGCATTCACCGAAAATACTCTTGCGAAGAACGCTATCCATATTGGGAAAGGTGCCAGAGCGTATCTGTAAGCCGTACCGATGTAAAAACCGGTGTAGGGATCGTTTGTATAAAGTGAATTGAAGTCGCCTTTTCCGCTGACGCTCTGAGAGATCGCCACATAGTAGGCATCGTCTCCGTCCGCATAAGCAAAGAAAACGGCTTTATAAAGCTGGAATGCGACTATTCCCAGGAACAGTGCAAGATAGATGATCTCATGAATATCCAGTACGAAAGGAGGCGGAATCAGTTTGTCTTCTTTCTTTACTATCCTCTTTATGAGTATTCCCAAAGAAGCAAGCACCGATAGCGATGCAAGTACTCCGTAAACTGTCGTTATAACGTTCATTCCGATCGTTTCGCTTTGGAAGATGATAACGGGTATGGCGGTCACGAAAAAAAGCGCCCACAAAACCATCAGTCCGCAGACCGACGCCATAAAGGAAGCTTTCTTCGAAATGCACGGAAAGAAGCTTCTTCCGATAATGAAAGACGCAAGCCATACCGATATGCAGATAAGGATGGGACTAATTATGTTCACGTAAACTCCTGAATACGGTCATCGCATAAATGAGCAGTATGATCACCGTATTTTTGTAATCAAATCCTCTTACGGGGAAGAAAAGGCAGTAAAGAGTAATAACGCCGATACAAAGTATTGATATGACTACTCTCTTTACTTTGACCTCTTTATTTAACAAGGTATTGAGCATTCCAAGCAGTATAAGAAGCAAAAATGAAATGCATCCAAACCTCATATATATCTTTGAAAGCACCGGACTTTTATCCGAAAAAGCCTCGTAATTACGTGCATAGAGATTTGTGGTCTCAAGATGCGAAAAGCTTTCTTTTACGAGCGATACCGGCGAAAAGAAATATGCTCCGAATTCGGAAGTCATCTCCTTTGCCATGGCTTTTTTGTAACTTGAAAAGGCAAACGAAACGCGTTCTTTGTACTCTATGGCAAGAGCTTCGCTTGAAAGATTTTCACGCATAAGCGGAAAATAATCGGTATACAAAAGCTCGGGAGAAGCCGTAACCGAAAGTGCAAGTCCTTCGGACGCAAAATCATATTCCGAGAAGTCGGTCATTTCAAAAAATCGCGGCCAGACAAATCGCTGTACCATAAGTTCTTCGATCGACGCCTCAGGCGCGGCGGGAAGGCCCGCTATATGGCCTCTTGAAACGGCGGTATCGAGCACGACCGGCATGGTGACAAAATAGATAAGTGCCGCAACGATCATCGCTCTGTTTGAAGCTCTTTTAAATAAAAACAGCACAAGAGCCGTGACCGCCGTGATCGAAACGATACCGATAAGTACATCCGCGATCGAAGGCTTTCTTAAAACAATCCAGACTGTCGCCAGAACAAGCTGAACGCCGGTCACAAAATATAATATATATTTTTGTATGCTTAACAAAAAATCTTTCATGAATAAAATTCGTGAACCTTATCGATGATGTAATCGACCTTATCATTCTCGAGCCCGTAGTAAAGCGGAAGTCGTGCAAGACGGTTGCTTTCTTTGGTAGTAAATCTGTCTTCACCGTTGAAGCGGCCGAACTTGAGGCCTGCGGGAGCGGAATGAAGCGGTACATAATGAAATACCGATAAAATGTCGTTCTTTTTGAGGAAGTCGATAAAGCGCGTACGCTCGTCGATATCCTTTGTCTTAACATAGAACATGTGGGCATTGTGAGTGCATTCCGAAGGAATGTACGGAAGCTCGATAAGCCCTTTTTCTTTAAGGTCCGAAAGGCCTTCGTTGTAACGGTTCCAGACTCTTAAGCGGTCAGCGTTGATCTCATCGGCCTTTTCAAGCTGAGCCCAAAGATAAGCGGCATTAAGTTCGCTGGGAAGGTACGATGAACCGTAGTTCATCCATGTATATTTATCGATCTGCCCTCTGTAGAACTGGATTCTGTTGGTACCCTTTTCACGGATGATCTCGGCGTCGAGAACGTGCTTTTCGTCTCTTATCAAAAGCGCTCCGCCCTCGCCCATGGAGTAGTTTTTGGTCTCGTGGAAAGAAAACGCACCGAAATCGCCGAACGTTCCGAGAGCCTTTCCTTTATACGTCGCCATTATGCCCTGAGCCGCATCTTCAATGACCTGAAGATTATGGCGGCGCGCGATGTCCATGATGGTGTCCATCTCACAGCCCACGCCCGCATAATGAACGGGAGCTATACATTTCGTTTTATCGGTGATCGCATCTTCGATGAGTTTTTCATCAATGTTCATTGTGTCGGGTCTGATATCGACAAATACGACTTTTGCGCCTCTAAGTACGAAAGCGTCCGCAGTCGAAACGAAAGTGTAGGAAGGCATTATGACTTCGTCGCCGGGCTTTATGTCAGCCAAAAGAACCGCAAGTTCAAGCGCATGCGTACACGATGTCGTAAGAAGCACCTTTGCTGCACCCGTCTTTTCCTCGAGCCATTCACTGTCTCTTTTTGTAAACTCTCCGTCGCCGCAGATCTTCTGGTTTTTAACCGCCTCCATAATGTAATCGGGCTCTTTGCCTGTAAAAGGCGGTACGTTAAATCTTATCATTTTTTCAAATCTCCTTCTCGAAGCCAAACTTTTATGCCTCGATCATCATATATCGTAATGTATCCGTTTTCGTTTATAAAATTCTTAAGAATCTCTTGCTTTGCGCCCTCGCGCTCGATCGAATCGTCCGTTACGATCACGTATCTCATGCCCTTTTCGCTCATCATCGGGCCAAGTTCTTTCATCTTGATCGTAAACTTTTCGACCGAATACGAATCAAGCGTCGGCCAGGTCGACGACAGAGCAGGCTTTGTGCTCATATAGTAGGCGATACCGGGCATTTCACCGAAAGTAAGCACTTCATAAGGATATTCAGCCAATCCGTTCTCATTCCAAAGATCTGTCAGATCCTTTAACAAAGCCGCATTTGAGGCGGTCGTCCTCATGCCCTTTAAAACGGCATTTCCCTCAACATATGTATCCTGAGGCTCGTGCTGTTTTTCCCTGAAGGTGAAGCCTTTATAGAAAAACGCCATCTGAACACTGAAAAACAAAAACAGTACAACAAGCCCGGTGTGCAGATATCTTGTGGGCTTAAAGCGGGCAAGTTCCGCGATTATCATAAAAGCCACCGGCATTAAAAAGAACAGACTGTTTAACACTACATAAAGACTGTTGTTTGTGCCGAAAGGTGTGATCATCTGGATCACGATGGCAAGTGCGCTTAAAAGTCTTAATCTGTCCGAAAACCTCGAGCAAAGGGCTGTGATCACGAAAAGGATCAGCATGATCGTAAGTATCACGACTCCGAACAGATACATGGAACTGTAGGACGTGAAATCGTAATCAAACAGCAAGGTCTTTTTGTACCAAAGGTAAATGACCGCCATTCCGAGTACCGCGAAGGCATTATACAAAACATGTGAGCCGAGGATCCCTTTAAACTTAAGAAGTCCCAAAACCATCAGCAACACACTCGCAAGCGCTATGGGTATGAACCAATACCAAATGCATGTGTAGGAATTGATGAGGTTTACTATCGTAAATCTTATGCCGTAACGCTTCGACTCATCGGTCATCGAGAAAAGCTCTTTGATGCCTTTGATGTACTCACCCATGCGCCCTGTCGACAAAAACAGATAGATCATGATCACGAGCGTTCCGAGCACTCCCACAATGCATTTCCCGGTCTTTCTGAGGACATCACTAAATTTGTCCTTTACCAGAAACGAATGCCACCACACCGGCACTATAAGCGCCATGTAGCAAATGTTCGGAAATCTTATGAGTATTGAAAGCGCCACCAGAACTCCCGCGAGTATGAGGAGGTTTTCTTTCTTTTTACCGGTAAGGGCAATAAAAATGATCGCCGCGATCACGAAGAAAGCGTAATAGCTTAAATAGTGATACAGGCAGACCTGGGGTGCCCAGCACAAAGAAAGGGAGGTGAACATTCCAAGGAATGCGGCTTCTCTTAATATCTTTCCGGACCGCACGAAAAATACGTAAGCGCAAAGGGCAAAGACCGCTTTTATCGTGGCGCAGTACACCGACACCCCAAGCATCGTAGTACCAAAGGGCAGGTGCGTAATCGCAGCTCCCAGCAGGTTTGCAAAAAGCGTGGAATAATACCACATCCCGTCAAGGCCGCTTATGTATTTGTAGTTTCCGAGATTGTAGCCTACGTCCGTTATGTCGATGCCACGGTTTACGCCAAGATATGCGTAAACAAGCAGTATCGCAGGAAACAAATATTTTGTGACTTTCTCGTATATTGTATTTTCAAAAACACAGGTTTTGTATGTCTTCATCTAAGATCATTTATAATTTCCGAGAATGTTTTCGGTATGGGTACGGATGATGTATCTCGGACGTCCTTTGACTTCCTCGTAGATTCGTGCAAGGTAATTGCCGATTATTCCGAGGCTTATCATGATAAATCCTCCCACCAGCAAAATAAGCAGGATGACCGTGGGGAAACCTTCCGCTGCAGTTCCGTTAAAGTATTTTACAAGAGTCTGGATGCCAAGGCCGATACTTAAAAGTATGCTCACAACGCCAAGGAAAGTAATCATCTGCAAAGGAAGGGTCGAGAATGAGGTGGCGTTGTTGATCGCATATCTCATAAGGCTCATGAAACTCCATTTTGTTTTGCCGTACTGTCTTTCCATAACGTCGTATTCGACTTTTGCGGTCTTAAATCCTACCCAGAAAGAAAGCGCTCTGAAAAACGTCTTCTTTTCGGGAAGAGTGAGCAGTACGTTTACGACCTTGCGGTCCAAAAGTTTATAGTCGGAAGTGGACTTCATGTCCATCTTTATGAGCTTACTCATGATCGAGTAGAAAATACCCGCGCAAAGTCTGTGGAAAATGCTCTCTTTTCCGCGGGAAGACTTAATTCCTTCAACGACCTCAAAGCCTTCCTCCCAAAGCTTGTACATCTTGGGAAGCACGTCTGCGGGGTGCTGAAGATCGCAGTCGAGAACAGCCACACAGTCGCCCGTTGATGCCTCAAGTCCCGCGAATATGGAAGCTTCTTTACCGAAATTACGGGAGAAAGAAACCCCTTTAATATGAGCATCTTTTGCGGATTCTTCAAGTATCTTTTCGTATGTTTTATCAACCGATCCGTCGTCTACGAAAATGAGCTCGTAATCGATGGAGGCATCGGAAAGTGTCTTTGATAAAACGGCCGCTGTATTTGCGATATTGTCTTCTTCGTTGTAGGAAGGAATTACGACTGAAAGCATCTGTCTTCTCCTATCGTATGTTCTCGGTCTTTACATATATGACGCCGTCATGAAGCTTAACGGAGGTTGCCCCCGGGAAACTTTCCATTTCGGCATAAAAATCTTCATTGTAAAACTTGATCACTTCGTCTTCGCCAAGAATATTGAAAGTGATGCCAAGATAATATTTGTAAAAGTCTTTAAAATTCTCGGGTTTATACAAAAGATAATCTTTGTTGATGCCCAAAAGTCCGCCGGTCACATCCGCGGTTATGTCGGTGATGGGGAAAGAATCCTCGCCTACCACACCTACCATTGCTATGGGAATGCCCTGATAATAACCTTCCGTCTCTTCGATTCGGTCTGCCAGACGAAGGCAATAAGCATATGTTTTTTCATACTTCTTCTGAAGATTTGAATATGCGATGTTGTCAACCACGATATAAGTTATCGCTACAAGTACAACGGACAGAGCCAGCATCCAGCCCATCAGAGGCTTTTCTTTCGATTCGGTCTTTGCCTCAGTTGCGTATCTTGCGATAAATGCCACTAAGATCACGATGGCAAAAGCCCACTGATAACGCATCAATACATGATAAGTAACTTTTGTGGTGATAAGTAAGATCGCATTCATCACAAAGGGTACGGCGATCATATAGATAAGCACGAACACATAGAAAAGAGGCTTTTTGAACAAATTCTTTGAAAGTGCGGTCTTTATAAAGCACCATAAGAATAAAAGGATCAACAAAACGATGCCTGCGATTGCCACCACATTGGGAAGCACCACATTGGAAAGGGAAAACTTCACAAAATCGCTGTACATATACTTAACGGTGGCGAAAAGTCCCATGCCGTTTGTTTCGCTCATTTCATTTATGCCCTGATAAGTGTCAAGTTCCTTGCCCTGAATGATCAAAAGCACACGAAGAAGCACATAGTAAATTGCGACACCGAAGGCTCCCATACCGAAATATCTTAATATCGAGAGTGCTTTTTCTTTAACCGAATCGTCGCCAAGCAATATCTCTGCCACAAGATAAAGGCAAAGAACCATGGTGATACAGATGTAAGACTGATAGCATCCCATGCCGAAAGCAAGAAGTCCCGCACCTATAAGCCATCCGAACTTTTTGTTTACGGTTACCATCCTTACTGCAAGTACGCAAAGCAGCATGCCAAACATGTAGCCGTCCATGGTGAAAACGTATGCAAAGTTGGATGCAAGAGACGGGAATACCGCTATTATCAAAGAAATGAGAAAAGCATATACCGGATCTTCGATCTTAAGTATCTTTACCGTTACCGTGCAGGCTATGGCAATATAGATCAAAGAAATAAGTCCGATAAGCCAGGGAAGGGAGAAATATGAAGTGATGGCACAAGCCGCCCCAAGGAACCATCTTCCCGAAGTGATCATATTCTGATCAAAATACATGCTCGCAAGACCGTCATGATTGGGAAAATCGCTTACAAGAGCGCTCATGTGAGTGAGAAGTCCCGCGAAAAAGGCGGTAAAGAGAGCTGTTTTGCCTGTTTTTCCAAGTGATTTCGATATTTTGTTGATCGCTTCGTTTACAGTTACCATGTGTTATTTCTCGTAAGAATTTTATAGAAAATTTATCTAATCTAAATTAAATTTCTTGGTTAATAAGTCGATCACGACTTTGTTACCTTCGTCGTTGGGATGCAGTCCGTCAAAGAGATAGTCTTTGAAATTGTCTCTGTTTATGCCGCTTTCGTGATACAGGTCAACAAACAAAACACCCGTTTCTTGAGCTATCTCTTTTTCGAAATTTGCAAAGTCTTCTTCGGTTCCGTAACCGAGATCCAGTTCGTCTCCGTACCCGGCGGGTGTGGATGTGAAGCAGGTCGATATCAGGATGATCTTTGCGCCGGGAGAAGCCTTTTTAATGTTCGCTATGGAAGTCCTCAAAGCTCCGCCGACGGTGGATTCGTCGTACTTATCCTCACCCTCAAGCTTCATTCCCGACAGATAATCGTTGGTTCCCTGCTCGATTATCACGTATTTAGCCTTTTTAAAATCGATCTTTGAAATGTCCTTTATGGTTTCGGGAACATAATCGACTATCTCGGCGTAGTCAAAATACGCGCTTTCAGTGTTTGCAAGCTGGATCGAAAAATCGTTAGCCGCAACGGCTTTCGAAAGACTAACCATAGAATATATATCCCATGTGGTATATTCGCCCGTATAGGACAGCGTCGAGCCACCTATGCCGGCGTTGTAAACACTCATATTTACCGCATTTTCAAGCAATACCGGAAGTGCGGTGTCCGTTCTGTCGTTACCTACTCTCGAATCGCCGAAAAAGATGATGTCGAAGTGCGTTTTCTTTGTACCGAATCCAAGTATGGAAATGGCCGCCAGCGCGATCACGACGAGTGTGGCAACAATGATGCCGTATATTTTCTTATTCTTCACTGTTGTCTGAAATACCCTTTCCGACTTTGGTTCGGATAACATACTGAGGTGAATTGTTCATGCTTATGTACATTCTGCCGATGTATTCACCTATCATGCCAAGCATTAACATGATCACTCCGCCCACGAACACCAAAACGCTCATGAGTGACGAGAATCCCATGGGAACATCGATAACGAAGTATTTTATGACTGTATATATGCCGTATAAAAATCCAATAAACGCAAATATCGCACCGATCGCCGTAAAGAAGCGAAGGGGCTTTATGGAGAATGCCGTAAAGCCGTTTACCCAAAGGTTGATGAGCTTGCTGAAGGTATAACCGCTGGTACCGACTTCACGTGAGCGGTGATTAACATCAACGTTCACGATCCTTCTGGTGGCTCTTAATACAAGGCCGATAACGTAAGGGTAGGCATTTTGATATCTTATCATGTCGTCTGCCACAAAACGCTTAACTCCGAAGTAACTTGAAACGAACAGATCCTTCGGCTTTCCGAGTAACTTCTCTGCCATCTTCTCGTTCATGAAGGTACCGAAGTTTCTGAAAAGAGAATGCTTTTTATGAGAATAGCGGGCGTATACCGCATCTGCACCGTTTTCAAGTGCGTTTATGAGCTTGTCAGCTTCATCTGCGGGTGTCTGTCCGTCATCGTCAAGGCAGATGATATAGTCACCTTTTGCCTCACGAAATCCCGCCATCAAAGCGCTGTGCTGTCCGAAGTTCTTTGCAAGATCGATACCCGTGATGTTTTCATGCTTCTCACTGAGTCCTTTGATGGTATCGAAAGTATTGTCGGGGGAGCAGTCGTTCACGAGTATTATCTCATGATCGAAATCAAGCATCTTGCTCATGGTTTCGTTGATCTCGTCGACCACTTTTTCATGAGTCAATTCGGATCTGTAACACGGAATGATAAATGATATCA
>JAGCTJ010000019.1 GCA_017963665.1 Lachnospiraceae bacterium
AACAAAGCCCGCTAAGGCAGGAGAAAAGTTCGCAGAAGAACTCGCTGCACTTTGCGATGATTATGTATGTGATGCATTCGGTTCTTCACACCGTGCACACGCTTCGGTATCCGTTGTTACAAAGTTCGTTCGCGCTAAGGGCGGCAACTGTGCTGTAGGATACTTAATGCAGAAGGAAATCAACTTCCTTGGCAACGCAGTAGAGAATCCCGTACGTCCTTTCGTAGCTATTCTCGGTGGCGCTAAGGTTGCAGATAAACTTAACGTTATCGATAACCTTCTTGAGAAGGCTGACACCCTCATCATCGGTGGCGGTATGGCATTCACCTTCTTAAAGGCTCAGGGTTACGAGATCGGTAACTCACTTGTAGATGACGAGAAGATCGATTACTGCAAGCAGATGATGGACAAGGCTGCAAAGCTCGGAAAGAAGCTTCTTCTTCCCGTTGATACCACAGTAGCTGCAGGTTTCCCCGATCCTATCGACAATCCTGACATTGCTGTATCTGTAGTAGATTCAAACGCTATCCCTTCAGACAAGGAAGGCCTTGATATCGGACCCAAGACAGCAGCTCTTTACGCTGATGCAGTTAAGTCTGCAAAGACCGTTGTTTGGAACGGACCTATGGGCGTATTTGAGAACCCCGTTCTTGCAAAAGGAACACTTTCCGTTGCTCAGGCACTTGCCGATTCAGACGCTACAACCATTATCGGTGGCGGTGACTCCGCAGCAGCAGTTAACCAGATGGGTCTTGGCGACAAGATGAGCCACATCTCAACAGGTGGCGGTGCATCTCTTGAGTTCCTTGAAGGCAAAGAGCTTCCCGGCGTTTACGCTGCAGATGACAAGTAGGAGGAAACATTAATGGCAAGAAGACGTATCATTGCCGGAAACTGGAAGATGAACAAGACTCCCAGCGAGGCAGTTGCACTTTGTGCAGAATTAAAAGATCTTGTAAAGAACGATGCGGTTGACGTAGTTTACTGTGTACCCGCTATCGATATCGTACCCGTTGCAGAAGCTGTTAAGGGTACAAACGTACATGTCGGTGCAGAGAACTTCTACATCGAAGACAAGGGCGCTTTCACAGGCGAGATTTCTGCTCCCATGCTTAAGGATGCAGGTGTTGAGTACATCATCATCGGTCACTCTGAGAGAAGAGATATCTTCGGCGAGAACGATGTTTTGATCAATGCTAAGGTTAAAAAGGCATTTGCTTCAGGTCTTAAGCCTATCCTTTGCTGCGGCGAGTCACTTGCTCTTCGTAAGGCCGGTACTTACAAAGAGTGGATCGCAAGACAGATCAAGTGGGATCTTGACGGTGTAACAGCAGATCAGGTTAAGAACCTTGTTATCGCTTACGAGCCTATATGGGCTATCGGAACAGGCGAGACCGCAACAGCAGATCAGGCAGAGGAAGTTTGCAAGCTTATCCGTGATCTTATCGCTGAAATGTACGATGCAGCTACCGCTGAGGCAGTTCGTATTCAGTACGGCGGATCTATGAACGCAGGAAATGCCGCTGAGCTTCTTTCAAAGCCCGACATCGACGGCGGTCTTATCGGCGGAGCTTCACTTAAGCCCGACTTTGGCCAGATCGTTAACGCTTAATTTCGATCATATTTAAAGACGATCGTTAAAGACTCCTTACCATGTTATTTCTTGGCCGGGAGTCTTTTTTTGTGAACATGCAATAGAGTACAAAGAAATAACTCCATAAAATCACGATTATTTAAGCAAATACTTTATCGATTCGAAATGTTATGCTATATTTATTCCAATAAGCACAGTGAGGACAAAACAGTGAGCAATCTCGACAAACGCGATGAAATCGACATATTCGTTAAAAGCATAATTGAAGATTATATTCTAGGCAGAAATATTGATGAGATAAATCTGTTCAACAAGCCCGACAAGTCGGAAGTTCACGAACTTGTAAAGAGCCTGTTTAAAGTCGTTTATCCCGGGTATTTCAGGGACAAGACTTATAAGATATACAATCCCACGAACAGTTTTGCAGTGATAAGCGAAGATGCCTTTTATCATCTTAACAAGCAGGTTACGCTGGCTCTTGATTACAGAAAAGGCGAATCGCTTACCAAAGAGCAAAAGGAAGAAGAAAGCTATCGCATATGCAAGGTTTTCTTCAGCAAGATCCCCAAGATTAGAGAATATGTAGAGACCGACCTTTTGGCAACTCTTGACGGCGACCCGGCAGCAGGCAATTACGAGGAGATAGTTCTTTCTTACCCCGGTATTACCGCGATCACTACATACAGACTCGCTCACGAACTGTATGTTGAGAAGGTGCCCGTACTTCCGCGTCTGATGACAGAGTATGCACACTCTCTTACAGGTATCGATATTCATCCCGGTGCAACGATCGGTAAATATTTCTTTATCGATCACGGAACCGGTATAGTAGTCGGTGAGACTTCAATAATCGGAGAGAATGTAAAGATATATCAGGGTGTTACCATAGGTGCGCTTTCCACAAGAGGCGGACAGACGCTTTCGGGAAAGAAAAGACATCCTACCATATGCGATAATGTTACGATCTATGCCAACGCGTCAATACTTGGCGGAGAGACCGTGATAGGAGAGAACGCCGTTATAGGCGGTAACACTTTCATAACAAGATCGATCGCGCCCAATACCAAGGTCAACATGAAGAACCTTGAAATGGAGTATCGCGGCGGGAACGAGCATAAAAGTGAAGAACCCGCTCAGGGTGATGAGTGGTATTATATTATATAAATAATTGAGGAGGTACAGAAATTGTCCCAGGAAATCCCTTATAAGATTTATTTGACAGAAGAGGAGATGCCGACCGCATGGTACAACATGCGTGCCGACATGAAGAACAAACCCGCTCCGTTACTCAATCCGGGAACACATCAGCCCATGGCTGCAGAGGAACTCTATCCGGTATTTTGTGAGGAGCTCGTAAAGCAGGAACTTGACGACACCACAAAGTTTTTCGAGATCCCCGAAGAGATCAGAAACTTCTACAAGATGTATCGTCCGTCACCGCTCGTTCGCGCTTACTGTCTTGAGAAGAAACTTGATACACCCGCGAAGATCTACTATAAGTTCGAGGGTAACAACACATCGGGAAGCCACAAGCTCAATTCCGCGATCGCTCAGGCATATTACGCAAAGAAGCAGGGCTTAAAGGGTGTTACCACAGAGACCGGTGCAGGTCAGTGGGGAACGGCTCTTTCGATGGCATGTTCGTATTTCGACCTTGACTGTAAAGTATACATGGTAAAGGTTTCTTACGAGCAGAAGCCTTTCAGACGTGAAGTTATGCGTACATACGGTGCATCCGTTACACCTTCGCCTTCAGAGACAACAAATGTCGGAAGAAAGATCCTCGCAGCACATCCGGGCACCACAGGAAGCCTTGGCTGCGCTATTTCGGAAGCTGTTGAAGTAGCTGTAAGCACCCCCGGATACAGATATGTGCTCGGAAGCGTTCTTAACCAGGTATTGCTCCATCAGTCAGTTATCGGTCTTGAGACTAAGGCTGCTCTTGATAAGATCGGCGTTAAGCCTGACATGATCATCGGCTGCGCAGGCGGCGGATCGAACCTCGGCGGACTTATTGCTCCTTTCATGGGAGAGAAGTTAAGAGGAGAGGCAGATTACAGGATCATCGCTGTTGAACCCGCAAGCTGTCCTTCATTTACCAGAGGTAAATACGCTTACGACTTCTGCGACACCGGAATGGTTTGTCCTCTTGCAAAGATGTACACACTGGGAAGCGACTTCATTCCCGCTCCCAACCACGCCGGCGGACTTCGTTATCACGGCATGAGCTCAACGCTTTCACAGCTTTACGATGACGGCT
This sequence comes from Lachnospiraceae bacterium, assembly GCA_017963665.1. GTDB lineage: Bacteria > Bacillota > Clostridia > Lachnospirales > Lachnospiraceae > UBA1258. Next base: position 3,855 of record JAGCTJ010000019.1, read on the forward strand.
TCATGGAAGCAAGAAGCGTTAAGCAGACAGACGTATTTGAAGCAGCCGAGATGTTTGCAAGAGTGGAAGGTATCCTTCCCGCACCGGAGAGTTCACATGCCATCAGAGCAGCAATAGATGAGGCAATGAAGTGCAAAGAAACCGGTGAGGAAAAGACGATAGTATTCGGCCTTACCGGAACAGGTTATTTCGATCTTGTTGCATACGAGAAGTTCCACAACGGCGAGATGAGCGATTACATTCCTACCGACGAAGAACTGGCAGCATCACTTTCTAAACTTCCTAAGGTTTGATATAAGTTAAGCGGAGGCTATTATGTACGATTCTTACGTATTTGATCTTTACGGAACGCTGGTTGATATAAGAACCGATGAAACAAAGAAAGTTGTCTGGAAGCAGATGGCGCTCTTTTACAGATATTCGGGTATTACATATAACTGGGAAGAATTAAAAGAGATCTTCTTTCAGTATTGCCAGAGAGAAGAGAGAAGACAGAAATACGACAACACCGGCAAGTTCTTTCACGAGACTTATGCCGAGATTAAGATCGAGAACGTATTCAGAAAGCTGTACACCGCCAAGGGGATAGAACCGGACGACGAACTTGTTTATAAGACGGCGGTCCATTTCAGACGTATCACTATCGAAAAGCTTAAACTCTACAAAGGTGCGAGAGAACTTCTTGAAGCCATAAGAAGTTCCGGAAAGAAGTTGTATCTTTTGACTAACGCTCAAAGGGTGTTTACAGAGTTTGAGATCAACTCACTTGATATCGCCAAGTATTTCGACGGAATAATCATTTCTTCGGACGAAGGTGTAAAGAAACCGGACAAAGAGTTCTTCAATATACTTAAAGACCGTTACGATGTTGACTTTAACAAAGCCATAATGATCGGCAACGATTCCGAAAGCGACATAAACGGTGCCAAGAAAGTCGGAATGGATGCAATGTATATTCGTTCAAAGATATCTCCTCCAAACGATAAGACACCAAACTGCAAGTTCGTTCTTGAAAAGATGAATTTAAAAGAAGCAAAGAAATTGTTACTCAAATAATTAAAGCGGAGCATTTTGCTCCGCTTTTTTATCAGCACTGCTGTGCCATTATGAGATTGTAATAGAGACCTTTACGGTTCATCAGTGCCTCGTGATTGCCTTCTTCGGCAATGCCGCCGTTTTCTATTACGAAGATGCGGTCCGCATTACGTATCGTGGAAAGACGGTGTGCGATAACGAAGGATGTTCTTCCTTTAAGAATAACCTCAATACCTTTCTGCACGAGAAGCTCGCTCTTTGTATCGATGGACGATGTTGCCTCGTCGAGGATAAGTATCTTGGGATCGGAGATTATGGTTCTTGCAAATGCAAGGAGCTGTTTCTGTCCCGCACTTAAGTTGCCGCCACGCTCCGAAAGTTCAGTATCATATCCTTTTTCAAGTTTCATGATAAAATCGTGTGCGTTGACCGCTTTACATGCGGCTTCGATCTCTTCATCGGTAGCATCCAGCTTACCGTATCGAATATTATCTTTGATCGTTCCGGTAAACAGATAGTTGTCCTGAGTCATTATACCAAGCTGTGAGCGAAGAGAATGAATGGACACCTTTTTAACATCGTTACCGTCGATTATAACGTTGCCGCTCTGTACATCGTAGAAGCGGGAGATAAGATTGACTATGGTCGTCTTACCGGCTCCCGTAGGGCCTACGAGGGCTATAGTCTCGCCGGGGGTAATGTCAAAACTTACATCCTTAAGAACCGGTACTTCGTCTTCATAAGCAAAGCCTACATTCTTAAAGGATACCTGTCCGGTAATGGCGGGCATTTCGGTAACGCCTTCGTCGTCCTTTATCTCGGGCTCAGTGTCGATTACGTCAAATACACGCTCGGCTGCAGCCAGATTTGTGATTATCTGATTGTAGAAGCTTCCCAGGTTCGCTATGGGCTGCCAGAAGAGCGAGAGATAACTTGTGAAGGCTATCAACAGTCCCACATTCCCTGCTCCTATGTGAAGCACCTTTATGGCGACGTAAAGCATGCATACGATGCTTATGGCGGTGCTTATCTCTATAGTAGAGTTAAAGCAGTCGTTTATCCTTACAGCCTTTATGAACCACGATTTATGTTCATCCGTAAGTTCGTCAAAGGTTTCAAGCGACTCGTCCTCTGCGGTGTAGGTCTTTACGATCCTTATACCCGCAATATCTTCGTGAAGGAACGCATTTAAGTTGGACGCTTTCTTTCTGAAAGTCTGCCAGCGAACGCGTGAGAGTGCCTCTATCACAAAAAGTCCCACGATCAAAAGCGGAAGACCAATCATACCCGCAAGAGCAAGTCTGGGGTTCTTGATGATCATGATCACCATTACCGCAACGACCGTAATAAAGTCGGGAAGTAAGGTGATGACAAAGTTCTGAAGCACCTGTTTAAGAGAGTTAACGTCACCCATTACACGGCTTAAGATCTTACCGGTAGGGCGTGAGTCGAAGTACTTAAAGCCCAAGGTCTGAAGATGCGTGAACACTTCATCACGAATGGTCTCTATGATCGAGTTGGTCATCTTGCTCATTACATACATACGTATCTTTACAAGGATGACCCATCCGATATTTAATCCAAGTGCCAAAGCCATGAGCTTAAGCATACCCTTTATATCACCGATGGCTATATGGTCGTCCACGCAGGACTCGATGATAAGCGGGTTAACAAGACTTACACCGACGCAGTATGCCATTATGAACATGACTCCGACGATGGTCTTCTTATGTTTAAATAGGTACGAGAGCAGTCTCTTTATAGTGACCGATTTTTTGACGGTCGAGACGTCTTCGTCTTCACGAATGGAATTCGTAGCCATATTAGATCACCTCCCGAAGATCGGGTTCGCCGTACTGCGAGACGTATGTCTCGTAGTAAAGCCCCTTAAGTTTTAAAAGCTCTTCGTGGGTGCCGCGTTCAGCAATCTTTCCTTCATCGAGGATTATGATCTCGTCGGCATCCTTAACCGAGCTTATACGGTGAGCTATGATTATCTTTGTCATATCCGTAAGTTCTTTTAACTTATTCTGGATCTCGCGCTCCGTTTCCATATCGAGTGCGGAAGTCGAATCGTCCATTATCAAAATGGGTAACTCTTTGGCAAACGCGCGCGCAATTGATATTCTCTGTTTCTGACCGCCGGAAAGACCGACACCGCGCTCACCTATAACGGTATCGTAACCTTTGTCCATCTTGTCGATGAACTCACTGGCTCCGGCATTTTTACTTGAAAGCTTGATTATCGCATCGCTTATCTTGTGACGACGTCCCATCTTGATGTTCTCGGCAATCGTATCCGAGAAAAGGAAAACGTCCTGCATAACAAGCGACACACTTCCTCTTAACTGTTTAAGAGTAAGCTTTTTTATCGGTACACCGTCAAGGCGGATCTCGCCCGAGGTTACGTCATATAGTCTTGTGAGAAGTGACACGATCGATGTCTTGCCCGCTCCGGTAGCACCCATGATACCTAAGGTGTGACCTTTGGGGACTTCAAAAGTTATATCCGAAAGGATCTCGTGCATGTCTTCCTTGTGGAAGCCAACATGGTCAAAAGAAATCGTTCCTTCAACCTTTTCAAGCACGACAGGGTCCTCGGGATCGTTAATGGATGATGCCTCATCGTATATCTTGTTGAGCTTCTTTACGGATGCAACGGCTTCCGAGAAACCGTTGGTAAGCCAACCAAGCATTTCCATAGGCCATACGATGTTATTGGCGTAGCTTATGAAAGCCGTGATCATACCAAGTGTAACGACCTCGGGATCGTTAAGGTAGAAGAGTCCTCCCATAATAAGTACGATAAGAGGAACTATCCTTGAAATAAACGAAAAGAAAGGATAGTACTTTACAAATACTTTCGACATCTGAACGTTTAAGTCTTTGTAGTGCTTGTTGTGTTTCCTGAACTTTTCGATCTCGTAATCTTCCCTGGCGAAAGCCTTTACGGTACGCACTCCCGCGATGTTCTCTTCGCAAGTTGTGTTGAGAACGGCATTCTCTTCGGAGATGTCGCCGTATACTTTATCCAGTTTCTTATCCATTTTGATCGCGATGGTGGCGCATATGCCCATTGCCACAAAAGGCGGGATGGCCATCCAGGCGTTCATCCTTACCATACACACAAGGATGAACACGGTATGGAAAGCAACCTCAATCAAAAGAAAGGAGATATAGCTGAGTGCCTCCCACACCTTATCGATGTCATCCTTGAGACGCGCCATAACTTCACCGGTGTTGTTCTTGTCAAAGTAAGCCGTATCAAGGCTGTGAATGTGAACAAAAAGGTCACGGCGAAGCCTTGTCGCGATCTTTACGGATACGGTATCAAAACCGTATTCCTTGATATATTGAAATACCATTCTTCCCGCGCCAAGCAAAAGATATGTGATGAGAAGCTTCTTAAGTATTGAAAGATTGCCTCCCACTATAACGTCATCTACGATCTTTGCCTGTATCTGAGGCATGATCATCGACAGTATTACCGATATGATAAGAGCAGTAAGCGCAACGGCGTAGTGCAGCGCGTAATGCTTTATATGTTTTTTAAGTGTAAATCTGTTCTTCATTTCCCATACTCCTATATCAAAACCCCATTTTCCGGTGCCAAAAGCCAAAAATGAGTAAAAAAATACCGGGCACCAAAAGCACCCGGTCAACAAACGTTTAAAAGTTTACTTCAACAGAAACCTTTATCGGAGGCTTTTAGTCTTGGGGTAGTTATTTTGTTAGTGTTACCTGATGTTCTGATCTTTAACATTTTAAATTGCCTCCTTTCGAAATATTTGATCGTGTCCGTCTCACACGGACTAAAAGTAAGATACCCAATATTTAATTCTTTGTCAACACATAAATGGAAAATTGTTGTATTATATTTTGGTAAAAAGAAAAGAGGTCTCTATGTTAACACTGTTGATCAATTTGTTTATCAAAGATAAAGATAATATAAGCGACGTAAAAGTACGCGAGAATTACGGAGTGCTCTGTTCGGGGTACGGAATATTCTTAAATATATGTTTGTTTGCAGGTAAGTATCTTGCGGGAGTGCTGAGTGCATCGATATCGATGATGGCAGACGCGTTTAATAACCTTTCGGATGCGGGTTCGTCGATCATATCGCTTATAGGTTTTAAACTTGCATCTAAGAAACCCGATCCCGGGCACCCATTCGGACACGGCCGTATAGAGTATCTTGCGGGACTTGGAGTAAGCGCTCTTATTGTAATCATGGGTTATCAGCTTTGCCTTAATTCCTTTTCCAAGATAAGACATCCCGAAGAAACCGTATTTTCAACGGTGTCGATCATCATCTTAAGCGTATCCATTCTTGTTAAGTTTTATATGGCGTTTTATTCAAAGAAGATAGGAAAGAAGATCGATTCGCAGACCCTTCAGGCGACAGCAACCGATTCCATGTCCGATACGATCTCCACATTTGTTGTTTTGATCGGTTCTTTGACCACACATTTTACCGGTATCAAACTTGACGGATATCTCGGAATGTTTGTAGGTATTCTTATATTGATCGCAGGTATCAAATCGGCCATCGAAGTCATAAGCCCCCTTCTCGGAGAGGCACCTTCGGAAGAATTCATCAAGTCGGTTGAAAAGATCGTTATGTCTTATGATGAGATTGTGGGTATTCACGATCTCATAGTTCACGACTACGGTCCGGGCCGTCTTATGATCACTCTTCATGCGGAAGTACCGGCTGACGGAAACGTCCTGGATCTTCACGATGTTATAGACAGGGCAGAATATGAACTTGGTCAAAAACTTAACTGTCATGCGACGATACATATGGACCCTGTATCGGTGGGAGATGAATATGTTGATTCTCTTAAAGCAAAAGTAAAAGAAATTCTTTCAAACATGGAGGGTATCGTCAATTTCCATGATTTCAGAGTGGTAAAAGGAAACACTCACACCAATCTTGTGTTTGACGTTGTGGCATCTTATTCATTAAAACGCTCTGATGATGAGATAAAATTGGACATTTTTAACAAAATTCAGGAATATGACCCGAAATTGTTCTCCGTGATCACCGTAGACCGCGATTTTACGGGCAAATAGAGCATTTACGAAACATTACGCAAATATGCAATTTGCGTTGACATAAAAGAAATCAGTCGGTAAAATAAAAGATGATATTTAATAAATTTTTAATAATTTTGACATAATTAGGTCAAAGGGGGAAGAATATTTGATCTCGCTACAGGAAATCCTGTCAACGGCAAAAATGGCGGGCGCAAGCGATGTGCATATGACGGTTGGAATACCGCCCAGGATGCGTGTCAACGGCGACCTTATTGGCATGGAGTACGAAAGGCTCCTGCCCCCCGATACAGAAGCGTTGGCAGACCAAATCATGAACGACCAGCAACTTTCGAAGTTTAAGGAGAAAGGCGAATATGATATGTCTTTCTCAATTCCCAACCTCGGAAGATACAGGGTTAATGCTTATCACCAGAGAGGTTCCGTCGCACTTGCGTTTCGTATAGTGGATACTA
>JAGCTJ010000020.1 GCA_017963665.1 Lachnospiraceae bacterium
AGAGCCTTGTCGTTTTAAGTACCTCCTTCGGCACTTCATAAAGACTTACGATGATCACAAAGATAAAAAGAGCGGCTACAAGATTCGATGCCAATAAAACAGAATGCATAGTCACCTCAAATAAGAATTCCCTTAACAGTTACTCTATAAGTGTAATGGATATCGTGATTTCTCGCAACAAAAAAGCGGTTTCCACGGATAATGGTTCTCGTCATGAACGGGGTTTAAAAAAGATCGGCCGAGCGATCGCCCGGCCGAAAGTGTCATTTATACGATTCGTAGATTTCTTCGAATCTGTCTTCTGTTTTTATGCCAAGCTGCGAGATGAGCTTGCTTCCGAAATTGTACACCATCCTGCACGCCTCTTTTCTGGGAAGCTTGCCGCCGTCAAAAAGCATCATTAACGCAAGACCGTGGGTATAGATCACTATGTCTCTTATCATTTCCGACAGCAGTTCGATCTTTATATCGTACTGAGCGGCAAAGATATTTAAAGCTTCTTCGTCAAACTGGAAAGAAAAGATACTTTTTTCGCCGTGGATGCTTTCACCGATCGTCTCCCTCGTATCGTCCACGTTTATGAACCTGAATACGTTGGGGTGATCGATAGCGATGGAAAGGTAATGTAAGCCCGATACAAAAAACGCTTCGATGGCGTCTTTTCTCGCTCTCATTTTTCCTTCCAGGTCGCCGAAGACTTTGTTACCCGCGTAAAAGTAAAGTTCCTTTTTAAGTTCAGCCATGCTTCCAAACTGCCACGAGACGGGTTGCGTGGAGCATCCGAGTTTCGCGGCGATCTGCTTGATCTGCACAGCTTCGATGCCGTGTTCTTCGAGCAGCTCGTAAGATGCTTCGAGGATCATCTCTTTAGTGATCTGTGTTCTTCTTCCCATTTTGTCCTCTGTTACTTGTAAGGCCTGTAATTAAGCGGCTTTGTGCAGCCCCAATCTTTGGCTGCCTTTTTAAAGCCGCTTTTGGCAAGTGTTTTAAATATTATACCTACCAAAAGCCTTACATGTACAGGAAAAATCTCGGGGCCGGTAAATTTTGCGCATTTTTCCGAGAAGAAATTGCCGCATTCCGCATACTCGCGGCCCATGTCGGTGTAAGCGCCGGTAATCTTTTGGACAGTTTTTTCGTCCATGAATCTTATGCCGAAGTTGTCGCCTTTAACCAGCGTTCCGGCGTATTTGCAGCCAAGTTTTTCCGTAAGTATCTTAAGATACGCCTCGCCGCAGCGAAGCTGCACGCCTTCCGCAAAGCCGCCCTGCAATATAAACGCGATCTCTGTGCCGTCGTTCTTGGGCGTAAGTGTCTCCAGAAATTCGATGAGAAGTCCCGGTATGTTCTCGACATACAAAGGAATGGCAATCAGTATGTTTTTGTTTTCGCCAAAAGCCTTTCTCATGTCGTCCCACTGTTTCCTGTCGGACACCTCGCAGCGCGTGAAAGTGGCGCCCTTTTCTGCCATTCCGGCCTCAAACTTATCAAGTATCTTGTCTGTGTTGCTGAACTTCTTTACTCTGGGACTGCCGTTTATTATCAATGCATGCATGACACCGCCTCCTTTATCTCACTTGCCGAAAAAACTCCCAGCGACTTGCTCTCAAAATTTAGCGTCGCCCTCTCGTTCCATCTCTTCAAATAATCAACGTCGGGATCTCCTTTATAGATGAGACCGATGTCAAATTTATCCTTGTAACGTGCCACGTGACGCATCTGGTCTCCCACGAACTTAAGATACATCATGGCTACAGGCAATATCCTGTCAAAGATGTTCTTTCCCTTGTGATCCAAAAATCCCAGCGCCGTGTCCGAGATCACCCACAACTGCTTTGCATGGATCATCTTTTTTAAGATCACTTCGTAATCGTCCTTTATCGAGCATTCGCCCGGTGTCTTCAGCCAGCAGTAGTTGCATCCTATGCAGTGGCTTATCTTCATCTCACTTGCTTCAACGATCTCCGCCTCGACAGCGCTGTTTTTCAGCTCTTCTCTTAACGCTTCGCTCACGCTTTTGTCTGCGGTCGTGTTAACTATCAAGATCATAATGTCCTCCTGTTTTGTGTCTTCCCTTTCTTTCTTACTTCTTTGACTTGTTTTTGTGTAAACGCGTTTATATAAATATGTTTATATTATATTTGGTGTTAAAAGTCAATAGGGAAAAAAGAAAAAATGAACCAACACCACCGTCCCCTTGGTTCAAAATCCGCAAAAGCCCGCAAGCCTGTAGCCACCCCATCCCCCGGGCACAAAAAAACTACGGCCTCACGACCGTAGTTTTCGTTGTTCTTATTTCACTTCTGCCATCTCTACGCCAAGGTTTCCGAAGATCTTCGCCATCCGCATAAATCCTGCAAGACCGTCAGGTTCTGCGGCAAGTGTTGCGAAGTCTTCCGCATAAAGAGGCGATTGCTTATTCACCGGGCCGATATGTAAAACATATCTCTTGCCTTCATGCCAAAAATAACAATTCTTAGCAACTCTGTTATCCGTAAACAGCGCCGTCATAAGTTCGGGCGTAAGGCAGATATTATCTTCAAATTCGATATCGAGTACTGTCGCATTCGGATTGCTCTTAAGAAGCTCTGCGATAAGCGCCGCCACATCAATGTCAGCGATGCATGATCGCTCCGTGTATACCGGAGGCTCTTCAACTACGGGCTCCGCCTCTGACATTTTTTCTTCCTTTGTATCATCTACAGGTGCATTGGGATCCGGAATCGTTCCTCTCACCGTTACGCCCTGAACCTGTTTCTTAGTAATCTGCTCTACGGTTGTGCCTGCGGGGTAAGTCGTTACACTTCCGGTATCGTAGAGCCCTGAAATATCAGGATCGACATCTGCGCCGGCAACCGGGTTGGAATCTGAGTCAAAGTCTCCGCCATCGCCTATGGCAGCACCGTTACCGTTATTTGAAAATACCCCTCCTCCCGAAGCATAAACATTTGCCGAACCACTTATTGTAATCGTCGAACCGGTCGAAAATATTCCGCCACCGATTCCCGCTCCACAATCGCCGCCGGTTGCAGTTACAGTACCGCCACTAACAGTTACTGTCCCCGATTTATTATATCCGCCACCGATTCCCGCTCCATAACCTCCGCCGATTGCTGTTACTTCTCCGCCATTGATAGTTACTGTTCCCGCTCCTCTATATCCGCCGCCGATTCCGGCTCCACTCTGTCCGCCGGTTGCAGTTACTTCTCCACTTTCAATTACTATATTGCTGGCCGATCTACTATCTCCGCCACCGATTCCGGCGCCATACATCCCGCCTTTTACTTCAAGGCTTCCTGCAGTACCGTTACTGTCTCTTATGGTAAGCAAACCGGTATTTTCTTTCTGTATCCCGGCGCGCTCATATCCTGATTTTACCGAGCTGTTGCCGTCAAGTTCTATCGTAACATCTCCATCACCGCTTGTTGTGACTGCCGCATTATAATCACGATCGCTCTTATCAATATTTAACCCATCAAAAACGACCACCGCTTTAGCTCCGGCTCCGGAATTGATAACAACATTTGCTTCGACTCCAGAATCAGTGGTCCCGTAGATCACTATCTGTGAATTGTCCGCCACATTGTTCACGGTATAAATTGTTTTTCCGTCGCCATCAACACTGGCATCGATTCTAATATTACCCACGCTGGCGATGTTGTACCTCTCCGCCATCGCAACCGCCGGCATATACACGAACATCGCGCCCGCCATCACAAGTCCTGCAAATTTTCTAATCGTTTTTTTCATTCCCCTATACTCCTTAATAGTGAAAATTCCGGTTACAGTTTTTATCATATCACAATCACCGACCCAAACAAATCCCCATTCGCCATGAGTTATGGACCACCAACCCCGTCCCCTTAGTCCATACCGCACTTGCAAACATCGCACCATCCCACGGCGCCGGTCGCGACCTCAAGCTCCTCAGGAGTGATCCTAACCGAAGTGAACTCATTTCCTCCGGCCGGATGCACATATTCAAACCTCTTCATAGAAACATCAAGCCACACAGGAATACCGGTCGGCACCGCAAACGGGCACACCCCGCCGGGCAAAAATCCCGTGATGCTCTCAACCTGCTCTCTTGGAATCATATGTGGCTTGGTATGAAACACTGCCTTAAACTTCGAACTGTTGACCTTGCCGTCGCCCGCCATCACCACGATCACAGGCTTTTCATCCACGATGAACGACAGTGTCTTTGCGATCTCCGCCTCAGTGCATCCTATCTGCTCCGCCGCATGTGCCACCGTATCTATTGTATTTGCGTGCTCAGTAAGCCTATCGCCAAGATTCTTCGAAACAAGAAACTCTTTTACCTTTTCATTTATCATGACATTTTCCCACATTTTCCAATTATTTGTTTCTATTATGAACGTATCGCAAGTGACTGTCCACAAAAATGATGACCCAAGGGGACGGTGGTGTTGGTTCAAAAA
>JAGCTJ010000021.1 GCA_017963665.1 Lachnospiraceae bacterium
TTTCCGTATCTGCCTTGGCGTAAAAAGAAACCTCGTACGAAGCGCCTTTTCTTACGCTGAAACCATCATAGGCATTGTTTGAAAATCCCGAGCCCGACATAAGCACATCGCACACAAGATAGTGGGGATTGGCGCAGCTTACGGGGTTTTCGTCCGAGATAGAGATCATTGCGTTCCCTTCGGATCTCCAGGCATACAATCCGTCGAATTTTGTTTCAAACTTTCCGAAATCTTCGGAAGAGGCATAAAGCATCTCGAAATTTCGGTTCTGTATCAGCTGAGCATTCAGTCCGCCGTCAAGTCCGTAATTAATATCTTCAAAAAAGAGACCTATCATGTCGGTTTTCTCCGATCCGTCTTATTAAATAAAAGGCCTGCGGAAATGCAGGCCGAATAATCATAGGAAAAACACGTTTTTAACGCGATGAAAACGATTAAGTAAAACACAAAAATATATAGATCAGACTACAGAGTCTCTGTGGGTTATCTCACACATGATCCTGTAAGGTTCTTTCTTTGTGTTTCTGAAATCTTCGTTTTCAATTTCTTCAATTATCAGTTCACAGCATTTAATACCGATCTTTTCAAGCATGATCTCACTTGTTGAAAGAGTCGGATACAAGTATTCGGATATTTCTCTGTTATCGAAACCAAAGATCGAGATATCTTTTCCCACTATGAGATCTTTCTTACGTGCGCAATCATACGCACCCGCAGCCATAAGATCGTTCATGCAAAAGATCGTCTTCACGCCCTTTGCGATGAGCTTCTCTGCCGCTTTCTCACCGGACGCTCTTTCCCAGTCCCCGTATTCGATAATGTTTTTGTCAAATTTGATATTGTTTTTCTTTAAACTGTCTTTATACCCCTCCATACGCCACATCGTATGGAAGTTATCGGGCTTACCTCCGATAACACCGATCTTCTTATGTCCCTTCGAAATAAGATAATCTATGATCTCCTCGCTGGAGTTTGAGTCGTCGATAACCACCGACTTATATATATTGTCTTTTGACATTCCGTATCCGAAAACCACCGGAATATCGTAATCGTTGGGAACACAGTCAAGTATACGACCGTGAGCCGCAACATATATAACACCGTCCGCACGAACGGCTTCGGCCTCCAAAAATGCAGGTGCAGTGTTTTCTTTAAGCAAATGCTCGTCACCGAGCTCTCCGTTATATGCCTTTTTCCATTTCTCGTACATGCTCATATTGATAAGGAACGTACGATATCCGGAACTTTCGGCATGAGCCATTATTGATTCAACGATCGCAGGAGTGGAGAAAGACTGACAAAGTTCTTCCGTAATGATACAGATAGTCTTGTTGTTGGTCCTGCGCATTCCCTGTGCGTAGTAATTGGGCTTATATCCGGTCTCCTGCACGACTTTTAAAACGCGGTTACGCGTTTCTTCGGTCATATTCGTCTTTCCGTTTAGGATGTTCGAAACTGTGCTTGGAGATACATCGCACATCTTCGCAATTTCTTTTACCGTTATCAAAGCTGAAGCTCCTTGGAAAAATACACTACAAATGCGATTATAACAGATAAAATGTTTATTTAAAATACCCCTGCCGGAAAAACCGGCAGGGGAAAATTTCAGGTTGCCGTAATTATTTAGCTGCCTTCATTGCATCAAGTTCGATAGTGTACTTGTCAACATCAAACTTGTAAAGATCCTGGAATCCCAAGCTGTCGAGGTTAGTGGTCATTTCATCCCACATAGCGTCGAATTCAGCTTCGCTTGCTGCGAAGATCATCTTCCAAGAATCATCCTTAACTTCCTGTCCAACCTGATTTCTGATAACTGTGATATCAGCATCTTCGGTAGGAAGTGATACGGATACGCTGGGTCTTACGAGAAGTGCGTTGTGAGCCTTCATCCAATCAACGGGTTCCTGAACACCAAATCTTGCTGCCCACTCGTTCTTTGTCTTGGTAGCAGTAGCTGCCTTCCAAGATGACCAGTGAGTATTGCCGTAAGGTTCACCTGTGTTGGGGTTGGTGGAGATAGAGCTTACGATCCACTGGTTGATTGCGTTGTTACCGTCTGAGTAACCTGCTCCGCCGTACTCTTCGGGAACCGGAAGGTTATCCATAAGTGCATTGTCGTTCATGATGGTGAACTTTCCGTCTGCGCCTATAGTATAGTTGAATCCTTCGATACCGTCATGCTGGAATGTAACACCTTCGGGTGATGCGTACCAGTCAAGGAACTTCATGATTCTGTCATACTTCTCACCTTCAACACCCGAACCAACACCGAAGATACGGCCTGATCCATAATATGTATCGGATGTGGTGTAGTAATACTGATCTTCAACAGGGATAAAGATCATACCCTTGCCGTCTGCAAGTCTTTCTGTTGTGTTCCAGAAACCTACCTGCCAGCTGTACCAGAATGTGTAAACCTGTCCTGCGCTCATCTTAGCACATGCAGCGTCCCAGTTCTGAGAACCTGAGTCGGGATCAACGAGACCCATCTGGTTTGCTTTCCATAAGAACTTAAGCATCTTGTAGTATGTACCGTTCTTGTCGGTAAGAGGGATGAACTTGTCATCTGTTGTAAGGATAGCTGCGCCTTTGATCTTCTCGCCGTACCATGTTGTGAGCTGAACTACGTTAGCGATACCGATCATACCGTCGTTGTTATCCCAATCGGGCCAAAGTGAAAATCCGTAAGCAGGATCTCCGCTTTCGTTGGTAGGATAAGCGTCCTGGATCAACTTGATGGTATCAAGAAGTCCGTCAAGGTCTTTGATGTCGGGAGCGCCTACTGCTGAGTAAAGGTCCCAACGAAGCATAGGGCTTGAATAGATAACATCATCTGAGAAAGATGTAGGAGATGTGTTGGTCATTTCACAAGGAATACCGTAAACAGCGCCTGTTGTAGAAATACCGCTGTTGTAGGTTGTGATCTGCTTGTCAAACTCCATAAGGTTGCTGCAGTTCTTAATCTCGCCTGAGATATCCTTTATAAGACCTGCGTTAACACAGTCAACAAAGTGACCGGGATCAAGCAAAACGATGTCACCAAGGTTACCGGTTGCTGTTCTTGTCTGGTAAACAGCATCACCTGCTACCTGAGGAGCAATGATGTTAAGTTCGATATTGAAACGATCCTTAACTACCTTTGCGAACCAACCTGTCTGTGTTCCCTGATAGTTAGCTGCCTCATCATATACTTCAACAACGAGTGTCTCGTCGGAAGCTGCAGATGAATCGCCGTTATCAGTCTTCTTTTCCGTTGAAGTTGTAGCGGTTGATGTCTTGTCTGTGGAAGCTGCGTTGTTACCGCAACCTGCAAGCATAGCTGCTACCATTGTCAACGAAAGTAATAATGCTACTACTCTCTTCTTCATAATTTCCTCCTTCTAAAGAATATGAAAATAAATAGTTTATATATCCAACGGCGAGGCCGTTAAATACCAAATATCAACCCTTTACCGCTCCGATCATGATACCTTTGGTGAAGTATTTCTGGAAGAAAGGGTATACCAAAAGGATAGGTGTTACGACTACGATCGTAACCGTCATACGTACCGATGTTGCCGTCTGCATCTTTGCCATTGAAGCCGCAATGTTTGCAGAGGATGAACTGCCGTTTAACAAAGCCTTGATGGAACTTGACTGAGTGATGTACTGATAAAGCACAAACTGCAGTGTGTTAAGCTTCTTGTCCGTAATGTAGATAAGAGTATCCTGGAAAGAGTTCCACTGGCTTACAGCCGTAAATATTGCAACGGTGGCAAGTATCGGCTTAATTACCGGAAGCATTATCCTGAAAAAGATCGTCAGCGTTCCCGCTCCGTCTATCAGTGCTGCTTCTCTTAATTCGCCCGGCGTCGCTTCTATGAAAGTCTTACACAAGATCATATAGAAAGGACTTATCGCCGTAGGCAAAATGTAGATCCAGAAGTTGTTGGTAAGCTTTATGTTGGTCATGGTGATGTATAACGGAATGATACCTGCGTTGAAATACATCGTTGCCGCTATAAATCGAAACCAGAACTTTCTGCCCCACATATTCTTGCTGGTGAACATGTAACCCAGGAATGCGGAGGTAAACACTACCACGATCGTACCGATGGCCGTTCTTGCAAGAGATATCTTTGCCGCATCGAACAATCCTTCAAGTTTCATTACCGACATGTAGTTCGTGAAGTGAACTTCAAGAGGAACGAAGATTACTTTACCTCTCTCGCTTAACTGGTTGCTGCTTATCGAGTTGATAAAGATGTAATAAAACGGATATACACACACAAAAGCGAATATCGAATATACGATGTATGTAATAACGCTTATCATTATGTCGCCGAAGGAGCGTTTGTAATGTACGCCCGAAGGCCTGTAATCATCAAAGTCTTTTTGTCTTTTCTTCATACCGTTAACCCCCTTAAATGAATCCTTCGCCGCGCACAAGCTTCGAGAAGCCGTTAGTGAGGGTCAAAAGTATAATGCTGACTATTGTTTTAAGAATGCTGACCGCAACCGAAAGCGAATAACCGCCGCTTCCCATCGCCAGGTTGTAAACGTACAAGTCCAAAACCTGGATGTATTCTTTGTTGAAAGAGTTCTGGAATACGTAGAACTGTTCCATACCGTTCGTAAGGAAGTTTGCGAGATTCAACATTACGATTACGAAGTAGGTAGGTAAAATGCTCGGGATCGTAATGTGGCGGATGATCTGCATACGGTTAGCACCGTCAACTCTTGCCGCTTCGATCATCTGCTCGTCTATTCCGGTGATGGCCGCAATGTACATGATCGCTGCCCATCCTGCGTTCTTCCATGTCAGCCACAGCCATTGCTTAAAATAGATGTGACTCGTCGATTTTAAGAAATCTATCGGTCTGTCTATAACATGCAGGTTAAGTAAGATCGTGTTTACAACACCCGTGCTGTTAAGAACCGAATAAGCGATAGAGAAAACAAGGACCCAGCTTATGAAGTTGGGGATCGTTGTAACCGTCTGAACGAACTTCTTAAAAGGAACACATTTGATCTCATTAAGAAATACCGCAAACATCATGGGAAACCATGAAAACAAAAGGCTCAGACCGCTTATTGCGAAAGTGTTTCGTAAAACGCCGAGTATCTGCTTAACCTTTACGGGGTTTTCCACCATGGACTTGAACCACTTAAGTCCCACGAACTTATCGGGTGTAAGTGCCTGGGGAGGCTTGTAATCAAAAAACGCGTATACCCATCCGTAAAGCGGATAATAGCAGAAGATTGCGATTATGATTATGAAAGGAAGCACTAAGAGAAACTCCTTAAACCCTTCGCGCTGTTTCCTGGTTTTGAACATAAAAAATACCTCTTTTTACCCAATCGTAAATCGATTTATTAAAACGTTTTATTAAATCGTTTTACTAAAATATACCCTTACTGATTTTCGTAGTCAACGAAATGTTAAGTAAATTAATTATTTTTGTGGAAATGATATAAAAACGAGAGGGGGTTTTTGTACAAAAATATAGAAACGATATTACATCGTTTCTATCAAGAAGTTTGAACAATATATGAAATAGAAAAAATGATGTTACATTTTGAAAAGAAAACTTATGAAACAGATCCTTCTATTTACAGAGTATCTCTGCTATCGTATCGGCATAATTTCTCGCCTGAGTCGCATCCAGCCCCAGCACCTTTGACCACAGTTTAAGTCCCTGTGCGTAGTACATTATGAGCTCGACGGTTTTATTCACATCGACTCTTTTGAATTCGTGGCTTCTTATTCCGTATTCGATAAGATCGGACCAGTTTTTTCTGGCACGCTCGTCTATTTCTTTGTAAAACTCGGCATGACCCGTTCCGGCATATTCATACACCGCAAAGGTAAGCGCCGATTCGGGATCGATTATATCAACTGCGATTCGGTCGAAGGCATCGAACAATATCCTTTTTGCACTCTCTCCACGTGCGATAGCTTCTCCAAACGAAA
>JAGCTJ010000022.1 GCA_017963665.1 Lachnospiraceae bacterium
CTTGTAAAATGTATGCAGTACGACCGCGGTTACATTTCAGCATATATGGCAACGGATATGGATAAGATGGAAGCTGTTCTTGACGATCCTTACATTCTTATCACAGACAAGAAGATCTCCAACATCCAGGAGATACTTCCCATTCTTGAGCAGATCGTTCAGTCCGGCGCCAAGCTTCTTATCGTAGCTGAGGACGTTGAAGTCGAAGCTCTTACAACACTTATCGTCAACAAACTCCGCGGTACATTCAACGTAGTGGCAGTTAAGGCTCCCGGATACGGCGACAGAAGAAAGGCTATGCTTGAGGATATCGCAATCCTTACAGGTGGTCAGGTTATCAGTTCCGAACTCGGACTTGAACTTAAAGAGGCAACTCTTGATATGCTCGGCCGTGCTAAATCGGTTAAAGTGCAGAAAGAAACAACTGTCATCGTTGACGGTCTCGGCGACAAGGCTGCAGTTAACGCACGTATCGCTCAGATCAAGGGACAGATTGAGACAACAACTTCAGAATTCGATAAAGAGAAACTTCAGGAAAGACTTGCAAAGCTTTCGGGCGGCGTAGCAGTCATCAGAGTCGGTGCAGCTACAGAGACCGAAATGAAAGAAGCTAAGCTTCGTATGGAAGATGCTCTTGCAGCTACCCGTGCGGCAGTTGAAGAAGGTATCATCTGCGGTGGCGGTGCAGCTTACATTCACGCATCAAAGAAGGTTAAGAAGCTTGCCGATTCACTTTCGGGCGATGAGAAGACAGGTGCTTACATCGTACTTAAGGCTATGGAAGCTCCTTTGTATCACATCGTTGCAAACGCCGGACTTGAAGGATCGGTTGTTATCAACAAGGTTAAAGAGTCCAAGGTCGGTACAGGCTTTGATGCTTACAAAGAAGAGTACGTTGATATGGTTGCCGCAGGTATCCTCGATCCCGCAAAGGTAACACGTTCCGCACTTCAGAACGCTACAAGCGTTGCTTCAACATTCCTTACAACAGAATCTGCTGTTGCAAACATCAAGGAAGAAACACCCGCCATGCCCGCAGCAGGCGGCATGGGTGGAATGTACTAAATAATTGTTGCAATTTGGCAATGGTTGTGATACATTCATATGGTCTGCGAATATGCGCAGACGGCAACCCAACCCTTCCAAGGACACGGGAAACTCCAACCCTGCACTTTGGATGAGGGGATCACACAATATCAGGAGGATTTAAAATGATATCCAAAGAAAAGAAAAACGCTATTATCAAAGAGTATGCAATCAAGGAAGGCGATACCGGTTCACCCGAAGTACAGGTAGCAGTTCTTACAGCAAGAATCGCTGAGCTTACCGAGCACTTAAAAGAGAACCCTAACGACAACCACTCAAAGCGCGGTCTTAACATGATGATCGGTCGCAGACGTGGTCTTCTTGATTACCTTAAGAAGAGCGACATCGAAAGATATCGTAACCTTATTTCAAGACTCGGTCTTAGAAAGTAATAATAAATATGAGGGTGGGCGAAAGCCTACCCTTTTATTGCTTTTTATGTTATTGTTTATAAGGCGGAAGACGCATCGAGACCACTGACAGACGTATCGGAGTCGGTGCTTCTGTCAGTAGTTTCGGTATCTTCTGCCATATGTATAGAAAGGAGATACACAATGTACAAAAATTTCACAATGGAACTTGCCGGCCGTACATTAAGCGTTGATATAGGACGTGTAGGTAAGCAGGCAAACGGCTGTGCTTTAATGAAGTACGGCGACACAACGGTTCTTTCGACCGCAACAGCTTCCGAGAAACCCAGAGACGGTATCGATTTCTTCCCTCTTTCCGTAGAGTTTGAAGAAAAAGCATACGCAACGGGCAAATTTCCCGGAGGTTACAACAAGCGTGAGGGTAAGGCAAGCGAGAACGCAATTCTTACAAGCCGTGTTATCGACCGCCCCATGCGTCCCTTGTTCCCCAAGGATTATCGTAACGACGTAACACTTAACAACATGGTAATGAGTGTTGATCCCGAGTGCCGTCCCGAGCTTCTTGCAATGCTCGGCGCAGCTATCGCAACATGCATTTCCGATATACCTTTTGACGGTCCCTGCGCTATGACTCAGGTTGGTTTGGTAAACGGTGAGTTCATCATCAACCCTTCACAGGCACAGTGGAAAGAAGGCGACCTTCAGATGACCGTAGCTTCAACAAGAGAAAAGGTCATCATGATCGAAGCAGGTGCAAAGGAAGTTCCCGAGGACAAGATCCTTGAAGCTATCTACAAGGCACACGACGTTAACCAGACGGTTATCGATTTTATCGACAAGATCGTAGCTGAGGTTGGAAAGCCCAAGCACGAGTACACATCCTGCGCTATCCCTCAGGAAATGTTCGATGCCATCAAGGCAATCGTTACTCCCGAAGAGATGGAGACAGCCGTATTTACCGACGAGAAGCAGGTTAGAGAAGAGAACATCAGAAACATCACCGCAAGACTTGAAGAAGCATTCGCAGACAATGAAGAATGGCTCGCAATCCTCGGTGAGGCTATTTATCAGTATGAGAAGAAGACGGTTCGTAAGATGATCTTAAAAGATCACAAGCGTCCCGACGGAAGAGAGATCACCCAGATCAGACCTCTTGCAGCAGAAGTTGACCTCATTCCCAGAGTTCACGGTTCCGCTATGTTCACAAGAGGACAGACTCAGATCTGCGACGTATGTACTCTTGCTCCTTTATCTGAGATGCAGAAGGTTGACGGTCTTGATGAGAACGTAACCGAGAAGAGATACATTCATCACTACAACTTCCCGGCATACTCGGTTGGTGAGACCAAGGTTAGCCGCGGACCCGGACGTAGAGAGATCGGTCACGGTGCACTTGCAGAGAGAGCACTCCTTCCCGTTCTTCCTTCGACAGATGAATTCCCTTACGCAATCCGTTGCGTATCCGAAACATTTGAATCAAACGGATCAACATCAATGGCTTCCACATGTGCTTCATGTATGGCACTTATGGCTGCCGGTGTTCCGATAAAGAAGATGGTTGCAGGTATTTCCTGTGGTCTTGTTACAGGTGAGACCGATGACGACTTTGTTCTTCTTACCGATATCCAGGGTCTTGAAGACTTCTTCGGAGACATGGACTTCAAGGTAACAGGTACAACAGACGGTATCACAGCCATCCAGATGGATATCAAGATCCACGGTCTTACAAGACCTATCGTTGAAGGCGCTATCGCAAGATGTCGTGACGCAAGACTCTTCATCATGGATAACTGTATGAAGAAAGCTATCGACGCTCCCAGACCTACCGTTAACGAGTACGCTCCCAAGATCATCTCTCTTCAGATCGATCCCGAGAAGATCGGCGATGTTGTCGGACAGAGAGGAAAGACGATCAATGCGATCATCGATGAGACAGGCGTTAAGATCGATATCACCGACGACGGTATGGTTTCCGTATGCGGTACGGACCAGGCTATGATGGACAAAGCCGTTGAGTATGTAAAGACTATCGCTTCAGATTTCGTTGAAGGACAGATCTACAAGGGCAAAGTAGTTTCCATCAAAGAGTTCGGCGCATTTATCGAGTTTGCACCCGGCAAAGAAGGCATGGTTCACATCTCCAAGATCGCTGACAGGAGAATCGAGCATGTTGAAGACGTTCTTACACTCGGAGACAAGGTTACGGTTGTTTGTCTTGGAAAAGACAAGATGGGCCGCATAAGCTTCTCCATGAAAGACGTAAAGTAATTTAAACATCAGATGCCGGCATATGCGTATGCGTATGCCGGCATTTTGTATAACGGGGTATACGTTATGAAAAAACTTATTTATCTTGTTTATGCCGCTATTCTGATCTTTATCGATCAGGTATCCAAATATTGGATCGTGGCCAATCTGAAGGGCAAAGAAAACATTGTCCTTATCAAAAAAGTATTTGAACTTGAGTACGTTGAGAATGACGGAGCCGCTTTTTCCAGTTTTTCGGGAAAACAGGTATTTCTTCTTATACTCACCGTTGTGATACTTTCATTTGTGATCTTTGAGTTCATAAGAATTCCGGAAGGCAAAAAGTACATACCGTTAAGGATTACGTTCATGCTGCTTGTGGCAGGTGCGATAGGCAATATGATCGACAGAGTTAAGCAAGGCTATGTGGTTGACTTTTTCTATTTTGTACCCATCAATTTTCCGAGATTCAACGTAGCGGACATTTTTATTACCGTTGCCGCGATAATGATCGGATGGGTGTTCATATTTATCTACAAAGAAGAAGATACCGCCTTCCTGTTCAACTTTAAAAAGAATTGAATATATGATAAGATAAATTGTTAGAGTCTGTTCCGAAAAGGATCGGCTCTTATCGGTATTTCACAAAAAATGTATTGGCACCAAAAGGAGTTGCATATGAGCAAAAGAGTATTTTTGATCGTTTTGGACAGTTTCGGTATAGGTGAGATGCCCGATGCGGCCGAATACGGCGATAAGGGTACGAACACACTTCGTTCCATATCAAAAAGTTCTTTCTTTAATATGGACAACTTAAAGAAGATGGGATTTTTCAACATTGACGGAATCGACTTCCTTGAAGGCGTATCCGATCCCACCGCTGCGGTTGCAAGACTTAAAGAAGTGTCCAAAGGAAAGGATACTACCATAGGACACTGGGAGATAGCAGGTATCAATTCCACAAGACCCCTTCCCACGTATCCAAACGGCTTTCCCAAGGAAGTGATAGATGAGTTTTCGAAGGCTGTGGGACGAGGCATTTTATGCAACAAGCCTTATTCGGGAACCGTTGTTATAAATGAGTACGGTGACGAGCACGTTAAGACGGGAGATCTTATCATATACACATCGGCGGATTCCGTTTTCCAGATAGCTGCTCATGAGGACGTTGTTCCCGTGGAAGAACTTTACGATATATGCAGAACGGCCAGAAAGATACTGGTAGGAGAGCACGGCGTAGGAAGAGTCATAGCAAGACCTTTCATAGGTACAAGCGGAAATTATACCCGTACGGCTCACAGACACGATTTCAGTCTCGAACCTCCGAAGGTAACGATGCTGGATCAGCTTAAGGCAGCGGGAAAAGACGTACTTGCCATCGGAAAGATAAACGATATCTTTGCGGGCAAGGGCATTACGGAATTTGTTTACACTTCGGGCAACCCCGACGGAATAGAAAGAACAATAGAGTGGATGGATAAAGACTTTGACGGTCTTTGCTTCATAAATCTTGTTGATACGGATATGCTTTACGGCCACAGAAATGATGTGGACGGATATGCAAAGGCTATCGCATACTTCGATGCGAAGCTTCCCGAGATCACAGCAAAACTTCGTGACGATGACATTCTCATGATCACCGCAGATCACGGATGCGATCCCGGATACACCGTATCCACAGATCATTCAAGAGAGCACGTTTTCTTTATAATGTACGGCAAGAATGTTACGCCCAAGAACATGGGCACGAGAGATACCTTTGCCGACATTGCGGCGACGGTGCTGGATTATCACGGTATTAAGCCCGAATTTGAGGGAAAAAGCATGCTGTAAGGTACAGCGGGGGTTAACAATCATTTAGGAGTTATATTTAAGTGGGCAGTTTTGACAAAGAAATACAAAGACGACGCACGTTTGCGATCATTTCCCACCCCGATGCGGGTAAAACGACTTTGACGGAGAAGTTTCTTCTCTACGGAGGAGCCATAAACTTAGCCGGATCGGTAAAAGGAAAAGCCACCGCAAGACATGCGGTTTCCGACTGGATGGAGATAGAAAAAGAAAGAGGTATCTCGGTTACCAGCTCGGTTTTACAGTTTGAATACGAAGGATATTGCATAAACATCCTCGACACACCCGGACACCAGGATTTCTCGGAGGATACATACCGTACCCTTATGGCTGCGGATTCGGCCGTCATGGTCATCGACGCATCCAAAGGTGTCGAGGCGCAGACGAGAAAGCTCTTCAAAGTCTGTGCGATGAGAGGCATTCCGATATTTACTTTCATCAACAAGCTTGACCGTGACGCAAACGACACGTTCGACCTTCTCGATGAAGTGGAGAAAGAACTCGGTATCGCCACATGTCCCATCAACTGGCCGATTGGTTCGGGTAAAGGATTCAAGGGAGTATATGACAGAAAGAGTGAGAGTATAGTAACTTATTCCGACACTCTTAAAGGTACCAAAGAAGGAAAGACCAACGTTATCCCCATAAGCGACGAGGAATTGGTCGCAAAGGAGATCGGTGAAGAGGCAAAGGAAAAACTTTTTGAAGAGCTTGAACTTCTTGACGGTGCGGGAAGTGAGTTCGATCTTGACGCCGTAAGAGCAGGTAAGCTTACTCCTGTATTCTTCGGATCGGCACTTACCAACTTCGGAGTTGAAATTTTCCTTGAGAATTTCTTAAAGATGGCCACAACACCTATCGCAAGAAAGTCACAGGGTGATATGATCGAACCGACGAGCGATGAGTTCTCGGCATTCGTATTCAAAATACAGGCGAACATGAACAAGGCTCACAGAGACAGAATCGCATTCA
The DNA here is from genome assembly GCA_017963665.1 of Lachnospiraceae bacterium. Taxonomy (GTDB): domain Bacteria; phylum Bacillota; class Clostridia; order Lachnospirales; family Lachnospiraceae; genus UBA1258. The sequence goes on from JAGCTJ010000022.1 coordinate 6,528, forward strand.
TGCGTATCTGTTCGGGTAAGTTCGATGCAGATGCAGAGGTAAAGCACGTACAGGGCGGAAAGACGATGCGTCTTTCACAGCCTCAGCAGATAATGGCCGACGAAAGAAAGATTCTTTCCGAAGCTTATGCGGGCGATATAATCGGTGTTTTCGATCCGGGCATATTCTCAATCGGAGATACGGTGTGCGCTCCCAAGATGAACATCTGCTACGAAGGTATTCCCACCTTCGCCCCGGAACACTTCGCACGTGTAAGACAGGTCGACACCATGAAGCGGAAGCCGTTCGTAATGTGTATATCGCAGATAGCCCAGGACGGTGCGATACAGATATTTAAAGAGTTAAATTCAGGTCTTGAAGAGATAATCGTCGGCGTAGTCGGTGTACTTCAGTTTGACGTATTACGCTACAGACTTGAGAACGAATATAACGTTGAGATTCGCCTCGATCCGCTTCCTTATGAACACATAAGATGGATCGAGCACAGCAATACGGAGATTTCAAAGCTTACGGGTACTTCGGACATGAAGAAGGTTACGGACCTTAAAGACAGACCCCTTCTTTTGTTCGTAAACGCCTGGAGCATTCAGATGACATTAGACAGAAACGAAGGGCTTGTTCTTTCGGAATTTGCCCGTAATTAGGAGGAACCGGTATGAACGAAAAAGATTACGGATGTGAAGCCGAAGTAAAGATTGCCAACGAGGTAGTCAGCAAGATCGCAGCGATCGCCGCATTGGAAGTTGAAGGCGTTTGTGCGATGGGCAACAACATCACCACAGAGATTATGGGAAAAGTCGGCATGCGTAACATTTTAAAGAACGTAAAGACCGAGTTTGCCAACGATGAAGTAACGATAACCATTCTTGTTACCGTTGAGTACGGATACAACATCCCCGCAACAAGTCAGAAGGTTCAGAGTAAAGTAAAACAGGCGATCGAGAACATGACGGGCCTTAACGTAAGAACCGTTAACGTACGTATTGCCGGAATCTGTGTTGCCGGAGAATAAGAACAGTATGAAAAGAAGTGAACTTAGAGAAGCCGAATTTCTGGTATTGTTCAGAGCGCTGTTTTCAGACTCTGACGAGATGAAAGCGCAGACGGACATGTTCTTTGACGTTGAAGGCGACGACCTTAAGGTAAAGGTTTCCGACAAGGACAGAGAGTATGTAAAAACAAGAGTGAACGATATCGTGGACAAGATTGCCACCATCGACGAACTTATAAGCGAAAAAACTACCGGATGGACCATCGACCGTTTCGGTAAGGTTGAGCTTACCATCGCACGTCTTGCCGTATACGAGATCGCTTACGATGAAACGATACCTTTCGGTGTGGCCGTAAACGAAGCGATCGAACTCGCAAAGAAATATGCGGGCGACGAATCGGGCGCATTCATAAACGGAGTATTGGCTAAATTTGCAAAATAACACATATACCGTCGGGCAGGTTAACCGGTATATCGCCGGGATGTTTGCCGACGATCTTTTGCTTAAAAGAATATCGGTAAAGGGAGAAGTAGGAACGTGCACTTACACAAGTCAGGGTCACGTTTATTTTTCCCTTAAAGACAATGATTCCCAGATAAGTGCCGTCATATGGCGTTCACGTACCATCGCGGGGCTTAAGTTTAAACTTGAGACCGGAATGAAAGTCGTAGTGACGGGGAATGTGGAAGTTTACGAGCGTGACGGCAGATATCAGATCATAGCCACCGAGATTGTCAAAGAAGGTCTTGGAGACATTTATGAGCGATTTGAGATTTTAAAGAAAAAACTCGAAGAACTGGGAATGTTCGACAAAGACGCCAAACGTCCCATTCCAAGGTACGTTAAGACATTGGGAGTCGTTACGGCACCCACCGGTGCTGCGGTCAGAGATATAATCAATATCTCGAAACGAAGAAACCCCGGCATTCAAATAGTGTTGTATCCTTCGTTAGTACAGGGCAAAGAAGCCGCTGCGAACATAATCGAGGGTATAAACGCTCTCGAGAATTACGGCGTCGACGTTATAATAGTGGGACGAGGCGGAGGCTCCATGGAAGACCTCTGGTGCTTTAACGATGAAGCGCTTGCCCATACGATATTCAACTGCGCGGTTCCCGTTATTTCCGCCGTCGGACATGAGACAGACTTTACCATTGCCGATTTTGTATCGGATCTTCGGGCACCGACTCCTTCGGCAGCCGCGGAGCTTGCCGTTACGGATATATATTCCGAGTTAAGAAGGCTGGAAGACTACGGCAAAAGACTTGAGAATACGATATATTACAGGATAAACCGGTACAGGGAGAAGATCAAAACTTATGTAAACCAAATCAGGGTTCACAGTCCCGAGTACCGCATAAACGCACAAAGAAACAGACTCGCACTCATAAACGAACGCATGAATTCACTTATGAGCATGAGGATCTCCGACAGAAAGGCAAAGGTTTCTTTGTACGCAAAGACCTTACATGCACTGTCGCCGTTAAACAAGCTGGGAGGCGGATACGTATATGCAACTGCAGGCGGAAAAGGCCTAAAGAGCGTAAAAGACGTAAAAACGGGCGACGATGTTAAACTTAACTTAAAAGACGGCACACTGGATGCGAAGATCACAGGCATCCGTGAGGAATGACATGGCAAAAGAAGAAAAAGAAAAGATATCCATAGAAGAAGCATTTGCAAAGCTCGA
>JAGCTJ010000002.1 GCA_017963665.1 Lachnospiraceae bacterium
GCACTGACAGTAGTCCACTTGTTGAATTTCTCCATCACAAAGTCTTTTGTGGATACGTGACGTCCTCTTATGCGGATCGATGTCATGTCTTTAAGTCCGCAATCGAGTGTTTCAGCCACAAAACCGCTTGTAACGATGGCTTTTCCGCCTTTTGCAACGAAATCCTTCAATTTATTGACTATATCGGTATCGTATGCCGAAGATGCGGTAAGCATAAGGGTTTTGGCCTTGTCCGGGAAGAACGGAGTCGTAACTATCGGGAAACCGTTCATACCGAAGAAGTCCTGAACGTTATCTTCGCCCTGCGAAGCATTGGGGATATAGCAGGGGATGCCTATAGGAGTACCGAGATTATCAAGCAATTCATCGAGCTTATCGAGCTGATGACCGAGGGATGCCGCAAAGAGCGAATCGTACAATGACTGGAAGCAGAACATCATAAGTTCTCTCGGTTTTGAAAATGCCGTAAGGTATGCCTGCTCGAGATAGTACTCCATTATCTGACAGTCGAAGTTGTCAAACCATCCGCCGCCGTTAAGGCCGGGAGCCATATCTTCCATATATCTCATAAGAGAATAGGAGAGGTATCTGGGCAGATGCTGGTCCTGATGACGGGGATCTCTTGTCTCGGTACCGGTATAGATGGCATCGAAGATCTCACGTTGACTAAGCGGGTCATAACCCGTCTCCTGATACGATTCCATCCAGTTGGGATACTTGATCGTGATCTTTATATCGGGATTTATCGCCTTTGCGGGTCCGATAACATACTTTTCGGAGATCTCGTACATGAGCGCCGTTCTGTATGCCTGCCACGATCCGTCGGTGATACCGTGCTTTTTGTTGTATTTTTCTTTTTCGCTGCGACACTTTTCACAAGTACAGTTCGTGAAATAGAAGTCGTCGATAATGTAAGAATCGAAACACTCTGCGTTGAGCTCCGACGCCTTCTTCAAAGTGGCGAGCATCTTTTTGTCGTTGTAGCAGAACGTATCAAAAAGTCTCTGCTTGGGTTTGTCTCCTTCGGGAGTGGGGATACAGGTCGTGAGCCCCCCGGCTACCTCTATCCCGTTCTTCTCAAACACTTTCTTGCACATGAGCACCTGCTTTTTGGAAGCGAACGATCCGCCTCTGAAAGGCTCAAGATAAACCTTGTCGAGACGCATGTGTTTACCAAACCAGTCAATCTGCTTCTGAAGCGTGTCCTTATCGATATGTTCCGTAGCGTGAGCCACAAAATATGTAACAAGTTTAAAATTTCTGTAATTTCCCATAAGAACCTCCGTTAAATTTGGTTGTAAAAATCGTAACACAGACTCACATACGAGTATATTACGATTCTACGAAAAAATGGTAGAAATCTTGTCACGTACCCCTTTGGGCGATAAAATATAAAAAGGCACACATATAAGGAGAACGGTATGAAGAAAACGCTGTCGTTACTGACAACTCTCATAATGATATTTACACTCGCCGCCTGTTCGGGTAACACCGCTTCGGTTTCCGAGGAACTGACCGAACCCGGCGCCGACACGCTTGATACAACGGGAAGATATCCCATTAGCCACACTACCGGAGAAGCTGTTATAAACGATGTTTCTTTTGAGTATTACAAAGACACGACCGGTACCAACAATCTTGTGTTCTATGAGATATTCGTCGGTTCGTTTTCCGATTCGGACGGAGACGGAATAGGAGATCTTCGCGGCATCATCGACAGATTCGATTATCTAAACGACGGAGATCCAAAGTCCGGAGAAAGTCTTGGAATAGAAGGAATATGGCTTTCGCCCATATTTAAGTCGCCAAGCTATCACAAATATGACGTGACCGATTACTATACCATTGACGAACAGTTCGGAACGATGGACGACCTTAAGGAACTTGCGGATCTTTGCGAAGAACGCGGTGTCAAACTGATACTCGATCTGGTGATCAACCACACGGGTTCGCAGAACGAATGGTTTAAGAACTTCGAAAGCGCGCACAGACATAAAGACGAATCGGACGAATATTACGATTTTTACTCTTACAACGATTCGATCAAACTCGGAAACAGAGTGTTTTACCCAATCCCGGCAGCTGATGAGTTTTACGAAGGAAACTTTTCTTCGGACATGCCCGAGCTTAACTTCGACAACGAAAAAGTCCGCGAGGCGGTGCTCGACATAGCAAAGTACTATCTTAACGACATCGGAGTGGACGGCTTCAGATTCGATGCCGCAAAGTATGTATACTACGGCGAGACGTCATCGAACGTTGATTTCTGGAACTGGTACATGGGCGAACTTAAAAAGATAAAGCCCGACATCTACTGTGTAGCGGAAGTATGGGACAGCGATTCCCTTACTCAGGAGTACGCCGCGGCAGTCAATTGTTTTGACTTTACCATGTCTCAGGCTGACGGCATGATAGCGACCACCGCTAAACTCGGCGATGTTAACACTTACAACTCCTATGTCGAGAAATATCTTGCAGTAGTGAAAGCAAAGAATGCTTCCAACACGATAATCCCGTTCATTGCAAACCACGATACGGACAGAGCGGCAGGATACATGACATTGGCCAGCGGATACGCAAAGACGGCCGCAAACCTTTACATACTCGGCCCCGGTTCACCGTTTATCTACTATGGCGAGGAAATCGGCATCAAAGGCTCCAGAGGCTCAGCAAACACCGACGCTAACCGAAGACTCAAAATGCTTTGGGGTGACGGCGACACCGTCAAAAACCCTGTAGGCACCACCTTCGAAGAAGACAAGCAGACCAACGGAACGGTTGCCACGCAAAAGTACGACGGAGACAGCCTTTACAACTACTACAAACGCCTTATCATGCTAAGAAAGGCCAACCCCGAGATCGCCCTGGGTGAGTACAAATCCGTTAAACTCGACGGCACCAAGATGGGATGTTTCACCTGCACCTACGAGGGAAGCACCGTTACGATATTCCAAAACACCGGAATCACTCCCGTCGAACTTGACCTTTCAACCGTAGAGGGCATAAACGTATCCAAGATAACCGACTATATCGGCGTTGCCGACGCAACGCTTGACGGCACACTCCTTACCGTAGGCGAACAGACAACGGTAATAATGAGATGAAAAGAATACTTCTATATTTCGGCATTGTTTTGGCTTTGGCCGTATTAATCTTTGTCGGATTAAAATATGCAAAACATAAGAGGGTTAAAGAACTCCCTGTATATGATTCCGTGACGATTTATCCAGACCTGGAATTTGATGAGTTGGTTAATATGGTAGATACTATTGTTTACGGAAAAGTAGTCAAAGTAGGAAAGTCATATTATGAAAATATACCTGTTTCAATTACGGAGAAAGCGATTGAAGTTTCAGGTCAACTCAAAAATCTGGTAACTCCAATCGAAATAGAAGTGAAGACGAGTTTGAAGGGGAATGAACGAAGAAGCATTACGTACATTGAAGAAGGCGGTATAGCAGATACTTATATCCAAAAGCCTTCAGGTTATTCTTTAGATAAGAACAGGGAGGTTGTTATATTCCTAAATGAGAAGGGATACAGTTGGGGAGAATTGAGCGATTTTCCCATATCGGGAGAAAAAGTCTTCTTAAATGAATCGGCGTGCGAGTATCTCGGTAATTCACTGATAATGTCAGATGATGTCTCA
>JAGCTJ010000023.1 GCA_017963665.1 Lachnospiraceae bacterium
ATTAAAGCCCAGACCGTCCGTACCGTTTATAAAGCGCGTAACGGCGAGGAGTATATATTCAATCTTATCGATACTCCCGGTCATGTTGACTTTAACTATGAGGTAAGCCGTTCTTTGGCTGCCTGCGACGGAGCGATACTTGTCGTTGATGCTGCTCAGGGCATAGAAGCGCAGACGCTTGCAAACGTTTATCTTGCACTCGATCACGACCTTGATGTATTTCCGGTAATAAACAAGATAGACCTTCCGAGTGCGGAACCCGATCTCGTTGCAAAAGAGATCGAAGACGTTATCGGTATCGAGGCGATGGATGCGCCGAGGATATCCGCAAAGAACGGAATAAACATAGAAGAAGTACTTGAAGCGATAGTTGAGAAGGTTCCCGCTCCCGTCGGAGATCCCGATGCTCCTCTTCAGGCGCTTATATTCGACTCTTTATATGATTCTTATAAGGGAGTCATCGTATTTGTACGTATAAAGAACGGTACCGTCAAGAAAGGTACCCCGATAAAGATGATGGCTACCGGCGCGACCGCGGAAGTTGTCGAAGTCGGCTATTTCGGAGCGGGACAGTTCATTCCCTGTGACGAGCTTTCTGCGGGTATGGTAGGCTACATCACCGCGTCGATAAAGAACGTGCGTGACACTGCGGTGGGTGATACGGTAACAAATGCCGAATGCCCCTGTAAAGAGCCCCTTCCGGGATATAAGAAAGTTCAGTCCATGGTCTACTGCGGCGTTTATCCCGCAGACGGAGCAAAGTATCCCGATCTTCGCGACGCGCTTGAAAAGCTTCAGTTAAATGATGCTTCCCTTTACTATGAGCCCGAAACCTCCATCGCTCTCGGATTTGGTTTCAGATGCGGATTCCTGGGACTTTTGCATCTTGAGATCATTCAGGAAAGACTTGAAAGAGAATACAATCTTGATCTTGTAACGACTGCTCCGGGCGTTGTTTACAGAGTACATAAAACCAACGGTGAGATGATAGAACTTACCAATCCCACCAACCTTCCCGACCCTTCAGAGATCGAATATATGGAGGAACCGGTGGTAAATGCGGAGATAATGGTCACCAAAGAATTTGTCGGCTCCATCATGGAACTTTGCCAGCAAAGAAGAGGCCGTTACGTAAGCATGGAATATCTCGACGAATCGCGTGCGCTCATAAAGTACGTGCTTCCGTTAAACGAGATAATCTACGATTTTTTCGATGCGCTTAAGAGCCGTTCGAGAGGCTATGCTTCTTTTGACTACGATCTTAAAGGCTATGAAAGATCCGAACTTGTCAAACTCGACATTCTTATAAACCGTGAAGAAGTGGATGCCCTTTCTTTCATCGTGTTTAAGGGAAGCGCTTATGAGCGCGGAAGAAAGATGTGCGAGAAACTTAAAGAAGAGATCCCGAGACACTTATTCGAGATACCCATTCAGGCTGCCGTAGGCGGTAAAGTTATCGCCAGAGAGACCGTAAAGGCCATGCGTAAAGACGTTCTTGCAAAGTGTTACGGCGGTGATATCTCACGTAAGAAGAAACTGCTTGAAAAGCAAAAAGAAGGAAAGAAGAGAATGCGTCAGGTAGGTAACGTGGAAGTTCCTCAGAAGGCATTCATGAGCGTACTAAAGTTAGATGATGAATAAGACTTCAATGATCTATGTTCATATCCCTTTTTGCGTGAAGAAGTGCGATTATTGCGACTTCACTTCCTTTGTTTGCGACGAAGATACCAAAAGCAGATATTTTGAAAGTCTGTTTAAACAGATCGATACAGAGTCGGAGTCTGTGGGGAAACTGCCCATAGACTCCGTTTTTATAGGCGGAGGAACACCATCCTGCGTAAACGAAAAATATATTTACAAGTTGTCGGAGAAGTTAAAAGATCGATTTGACGTAAAGGGCGGTGCCGAGTTTACGATCGAGTGTAACCCGGGTTCCGTAACGAAAGAGAAACTTTCGGTCTACAAAGAAGCAGGTATAAACCGTATAAGCATAGGCCTTCAGTCGACCGACAATAGCGAGCTTAAACTTCTTTCGAGAGTACATGATTACGAAGGCTTTTTAAGGACGTACGACCTTGTGAGAGGAGCGGGATTTGGAAACGTAAACATCGATATAATGAGTGCCCTTCCCACACAAACCCGTTCTTCATACAAAAAGACTTTGGAATGCGTCGTAAGCCTTAAGCCCGAGCATATAAGCGCCTACAGCCTCATTGTCGAAGAAGGGACGCCTTTCTATGAAAGATACAAAGACGGAAAGGGTCTTCCGGGTGAAGACGTTGACCGCGAGATGTATCACGATACAAAGGCGTTTTTAAAAGAGAACGGTTACGAGCGTTACGAGATATCAAATTACGCGAAAACCGGTTTCGAATTCAAACATAACACCGGTTATTGGACAAGAAAACCCTATCTCGGCTTTGGTCTTGCCGCGGCTTCTTTCTTTAATGAAGAACGCTCAACGATGCATTCGGATCTTAGACGATACATAGAAGGTGATCACGAAAAAGAAGTGGAAAAGATATCAAAAGAAGATGCGATGGCGGAGTTTATGTTCCTGGGACTGAGACTCACCAAAGGCGTATCGAAGAAGGCGTTTGAAGAAGTTTTTTCTTTGTGCATATATGACGTATACGGTAAAGAGATCGAAGAACTGACAAAAGAGGGGCTCATTATCGACGGTAAAGAGGTACTTTATCTCACGGATTTCGGGCTTGACGTATCAAACGTCGCAATGGCAAAGTTCCTAAAGTGATAATTTATTGCTTTACATAAGTAGAAAGAAAAATTATAATTATTGTGAAGTGTATATCTGTGGGGGATATGTCTATGAAGTTCGTCAATACCGAGCAGCTTAAAACGGGCATGAGGATTGCAAGACCCATCTATAACAAGAAGGGTGTATTGCTTTATGAACGTGACTCAAAACTGACCGATGCTGCAATAAACAGTATTAAAAACTTCGGTCTTATAGGTATCTTTATTCTTGAGCCGGCTGAGCCGTGCCCTCCCATGAGCGATGAGGATATTGAATTTGAACGTTTTCAGACCGTTCAGGTTTATGCCATCGAAGAAGAACTTAAAGAGATAGTTAATTCCAAACGAACAAGAAAAATAGATCAGATCGTGGCTGCGATCGTAAAAAGTTACGGTCATTTAAGTCATAAGATCAATTTTACGCAAAACCTTCGAAGCAAAGAAGATTTTGTATATAAGCACTCTTTAAACGTAGCCATTCTGGCGGCTCTGATGTGCCACAGGATGAACGTTTCGGTGGAAGATTTTAACGATTGCATCACGGCTTGTATCGTTCACGATCTTGGGAAGATAATGATACCCGAATCGCTTCTTAAGGGAGAAGACGAAGAAAGTCTTGAGAGGATCTATGAGACCAGCCAGACTACGGGATTTGATTTTATAGAGACCGTTTTTTCTTCGAACCCCAATATAAGACGTATATGCCAGCAGACTCAAAGGACACTCCAGGAACTTAAATACGGCGAAGTCAACGACAAGATAAAGCTTGTGACCGGCGCAAGAGTTATGATAGTAGCCGAAGTATACGATTCCATGACGGCCATGAGCGCCGTCGGCGGTCCCAGGAGCGAAGTTGTTGCCTTAAGACATCTTTACGAGCATCCGGAAGTATTCCATCCCAAGGCTGTGGAAGCGCTCGTAGAATCGATAAACTTCCTTGCGCCCGGCACCAGCGTAGAGCTTACAAGCGGTGAAAAGGCACTTGTCATTTCGGTCAATTCTTACGATATACTGCACCCCATGGTGCTTGTTTTCAATTCAAATCAGATCGTCGATCTTTCGGACAGAAATATGTACGACGATCTTGAAATAGCGGACATTATGAAGACGATGGATAACCGCTACATAATGGACGAAGATACACTCAAAAAATACGGTATTTCAAAATAATCAAAGTCACGGGCGGATTGATCCGCCCCGTGCATTCATGATCGTTCGATCGTTTGCTTCAGGGAGAGAAGAAGAGGACGAAATATGGTTTATAAGGTTTACTCCGGCAGAGTCGGAGGTGTTTTTGGCGACCTTATAACGGTTGAGGTGGATTCCTCAACGGGACTTCCCGCTTTCGATATGATAGGACTGCTCGGAAGCGAAGTCAAAGAGGCCAAAGAACGAGTCAGGGTGGCGCTTAAGAACAACGGGATAAATCTGCCCGCCATGCGCATCACCGTCAATCTGTCGCCCGCCGATGAACATAAGAGCGGTGCGGCATTCGATCTTCCCATAGCCGTGGCTATACTGGGAGTCTTTAATTATATTCCGCTTTTTGAACCGAAAGAGACGCTTGTTATAGGCGAACTCGCCCTTGATGGGCAGATAAAAAGCGTGAAAGGCATTATTCCCATAGTGAAAATGGCGAAAGAAAGGGGCTTTGAACGGGTACTGCTCCCGGCCGATAACGCCCGCGAAGGATGCGTTATCAAGGGGATCGATATCGTGGCGGTGTCAAATCTTTCCGAGGTGTTCGCTTCACTTGCGGGGGGCAGCTTTAATACCTTTAAAGCTTCTTTTGACGAGCCGGTCAAAGAAAACAATGAAGATGTCCCTGACTTTGACGACATATACGGCCAGGAAGGCGCCAAAAGGGCAGCCGCGTTGGCTGCGGCCGGATTTCATCACCTTTTGATGACAGGTCCTCCCGGAAGCGGAAAATCCCTCATAGCAAAGAGTCTTCCTTCCATCATGCCCGATCTTACCTATGAAGAGAGTCTTGAAATATCTTCGATCTATTCCGTTATGGGACTTTTGAACAGCGATAAACCCTTTATCTCAAGACGTCCCTTTTATTCTCCGCATCATTCCGCATCGCTTCAGTCTCTGGCGGGAGGCGGACCCAATGCAACACCCGGTCTTGTCAGTCTGAGCCATCGAGGGATTTTGTTTTTGGATGAGATGCCGGAATTTAAACGCGAGGCCATAGATATGTTAAGGCAGCCTATGGAAGACGGAAAGATCATGGTATCGAGAGCAAGAAACTCTTATACTTATCCTGCCAAATTCATGCTCGTGGGGGCGATGAATCCCTGCCCTTGCGGATACTTTCCCGACAGGAACAGATGCACCTGCACCCAGTCTCAGATAGTCAAATATCTTTCCAAAATTTCGGGACCGGTAGCAGACAGGATAGATATCTGTGTTGAAGTTCCGAGAATGGATCCCCTTGATATGAACAAAACAAGAGGCAATGTAACAAAAGATGAATACAAGGGACGCATAAATGACGCCATCGAAAGACAGCGCGCCAGATATCGTGACGAAAACTTCAAATTCAATTCATTTCTGCCCTCATCCAAAACTGATAAGTATATTCCTTTGGAAAAAGAAGCCAAAGAGTTCGTTTTTTCTTTGTACGAAAAGCTTAAACTCAGTACCCGTTCTTTCTACAAGATATTGAAAGTGGCAAGGACGATAGCGGACTTTGAAGGGAGTGACGATGTATCGAAAAATCATCTTATGGAAGCCTCTCTTTACAGATTTCCGGCTTATGTGGGAGGGGGTGGGTTAAATGTTTGAAAGCGGTTATGACGCAACCAACCCGGAGAATGTCTTTTTCTTCTATTATATAAGCGTTTGCGGGAGCGTGGGTCCGGTATTGTATGAGCGCATAAAGAACACGTTTCGTACGCCTGAAGAGTTTCTTTCTGCCGATGAGAAGATGCTTAAAAACACGGGCCGGTTCAGCGATAAGCAGATACAAAGGTTCATCGATGTTAAGAAGGACGATCGGATAAAAAGAGAGTTCGATCGAATGAATCACATGGGAATAAAGATGATACCGATAGAAGATAATGATTATCCGGAATTGTTAAAAGATATATCCGATCCGCCTGTTGTTTTGTTTGTTAAGGGTAAGATTCCCTCGAAGACGGCTGTGAACGTCGGAGTCATAGGGGCCAGAGAATGTTCCGATTACGGAAAGGCGGTCGCGGACAGACTCGGTGATGCGCTTGCAAGAGCGGGCGTATGCGTTGTGAGCGGCATGGCAAGAGGGATCGATTCCCTTTCCCAGGCTGCGGCGTTAAGAGCGGGCGGTAGCAGTATAGCTGTGCTTGGCGGAGGCGTGGATGTGATCTATCCCCGTGAATCAAAAGCACTTTATTACGATCTGGCAAAAGAGGGTACTATCATATCCGAATATCCTCCCGGCACCATGCCTCAAAGACAGTTCTTTGCCATGCGAAACCGCATCATCTCGGGAATATCCCATACTCTTGCGGTAATAGAAGCCAAAGAAAAGAGCGGGACGCTCATTACGGTGGACAACGCACTTTCTCAGGGACGCGACGTATACACGGTTCCGGGACGCATTACGGACATCACAAGCTACGGCACCAATGAACTCATCCGTCAGGGCGCGGGGATCATATCGGATGTAAACGCATTCGCAGATGAGATCGTAAAGCGTTACGGGAATTATTTGTCCTGCTCTTTTGTTGATGCGCCCAACATATCAACTGCGTCCAAATATTCGGATGTAGAATCGGCTGTCATCAAAAATATGGGTGAGAACTCTTTTACGACAGATCACATGTCATCCGTTATCGACATACCGTCTTTTGAACTGTTGGGCATATGCATGTCCCTTTGCGAAAAGAATATTCTTTCATCCCTTGGAGCGGGGCGCTTCAGAGCCACAGCCCGGGGCATCGACATACGTAACGATATCATTAAAGCAGCGGATGAAAAGCATCATAACGATCTTGATTGGTGAAGCGAAAACGTAAAAATTTTTATTCAGTGCCCGATTTTTCTTCTTGCGTGATTAATAAATATAGTGTATATTACTCAACGATTGCTGGGAGTGTCCAAAGGGGTGCTAAACGCATGGGAAAATTGAGCAATACGGAGTGCAGTTTATAATGGCAAAAAATCTGGTTATTGTGGAATCACCTGCAAAGGTGAAGACAATCAAAAAGTTCTTGGGCGCAAATTATGAGGTTGTGGCAAGTTACGGTCACGTAAGAGACCTTCCGAAGAGTTCTCTCGGAATCGACGTCGATCATGATTACGAACCCAAATATATTACTATCCGCGGAAAAGGAGAGGTGCTTTCGACCCTTCGTAAGGAAGTTAAGAAGGCCGACAAGATCTATCTCGCAACCGACCCCGACCGCGAAGGTGAAGCTATTTCGTGGCATCTTTGTGAGGCTTTGAAACTTGAGCCAAAGAAGACGTCAAGGATCACCTTCAACGAGATCACCAAAAACGCGGTTAAAGAATCGCTTAAAAACGCCAGAAAGATCGACATGGATCTTGTTGATGCACAGCAGACAAGAAGAATGCTCGACCGTATGGTAGGTTACAAGATTTCACCGCTTCTTTGGGCAAAGATCAAAAGAGGCTTAAGTGCCGGACGTGTTCAAAGCGTTGCTCTTAAGATGATCTGCGACCGCGAGGCAGAGATCGAAGCGTTCAAGCCCGAAGAGTATTGGACTATCGAAGCCACACTTTCGGCCAAAGGTATTTCCAAACCGCTTGTGAGCAAGTATTACGGAAGTGACGGTAAAAAGAAAGAACTTCACTCAAAGGCGGAAGTCGACAAAGTGTTAAAAGACGTTAAGGGAAAGCAGTTTGACGTAAGCGAAGTAAAAAAGAGCGAGCGTTCAAGAAAGGCGCCCCTTCCGTTTACGACTTCCACACTTCAGCAGGAAGCCGGTAAAGCCCTTAACTATTCAACGCAAAAGACGATGCGTCTTGCACAGCATCTTTACGAAGGTGTTGAGATGGGAGCGGAGACTCTCGGTATCATCACATATCTTCGTACCGATTCCACGAGAGTATCGGACGAGGCTGAAAAGTCTCTTTCAACATACATAAAGAAAACATACGGCGAAAAGTATTTAAGAGAAGCCGGAACAGGAAAGAAAGACGAAAGAAAGATCCAGGATGCTCACGAAGCCATAAGACCTACGGACGTTAACCGTACTCCCAAGGATCTTAAACCCTTCCTTTCTCGGGATGAATTAAGACTTTATACGCTTATCTGGCAACGATTCGTTGCAAGCCGCATGCAGGATGCCGTTTACGAATCAACGAACGTAAAACTTTCATGTGCAGGTCATATATTTACCATGACCGCTTCCAAACTTTCCTTTGACGGTTTCATGAACGTTTACATGGAGACAAAGGACGAGGATGCGGTAGTTGATTCTTCGGAAGAGAACGTATTCTCGGGAAAACTTGATGAGAAGACGAAACTTTCCGTTAACGATGTAGAGGGCAAACAGCACTTTACGCAGCCTCCGGCTCATTACACCGAGAGTTCACTCGTTCGCGCGCTTGAGGAGTTCGGTATAGGACGCCCCAGTACGTACGCTCCTACGATAACAACCATACTTGCAAGACATTACGTTACAAAGGACGGAAAGAACCTCTTTGTGACGGATCTTGGCGAAGTGGTCAACAAAATGATGGTGGAAGCGTTTCCTTCCATCGTAGACGCAAACTTTACCGCAAACATGGAAGCCCTTCTTGACGGTGTGGGCGAAGGAAAGATCAAGTGGAAGACCGTTGTGGAGAATTTCTATCCCGATCTCGACAGAGCCGTGACCGAGGCGGAAAAGGAGCTTGAGCACGTAAAGGTTCAGGATGAAGTGACCGACGAAGTCTGCGAACTGTGCGGAAGAAACATGGTCATCAAATACGGCCCTCACGGTAAATTCCTCGGTTGTCCCGGATTCCCGGAATGCCGAAACACCAAGCCGTTCTTTGAAAAGATCGGTGTTCAGTGTCCCAAATGCGGAAAAGACGTTGTCATCAGACACACGAAGAAAGGAAGAAGATACTACGGATGTATCGATATTCCCGAATGTGATTACATGGTATGGCAGCGCCCCAAAAAAGAAGACTGATATCGAAAGACCGAACGATCGAAGCGTTCGGTCTTTTTCTTTCTTCCGTTATTTTGCATGATAATCTGTTAAAATATCGAATTATCTGAAATTGTTTCAAAATTTCACAAAATTACTTGAAATTTTACGATATTTATGTTAAGATGTCACATAGTGAGCACAATTCTAACGGAGGTATCGTATGAGCAGTGTACAGTTGTTGGATAAGACAAGAAAAATAGGAAAGCTTCTTCATAACAACAATTCGAGTAAAGTCGTATTTAACGATATCTGCAAGGTCATGAAGGACATACTTGAGTCAAATATCCTTGTCATCAGTAAAAAGGGTAAGGTACTCGGCGTAGGCAATCTTGCTGATATTGAGATCATTGATGAACTTATTCAGAACACTGTCGGCGGTTTTATCGACGCGATGTTAAACGAGAGATTGCTCGCGGTATTGTCCACGAAGGAAAATGTCAATCTCACAACACTGGGATTTGAGAGAACCGACATTTCCAAATTCCGCGCAGTCATCACTCCCATCGAGATAGCCGGCGAAAGACTCGGAACGTTGTTTGTGTACAGAACCAGCGAACAGTATGATATCGACGATATCATCCTTTGCGAATACGGCAGTACCGTTGTCGGACTTGAAATGCTGCGTGCGGTCAACGAGGAAAATGCCGAGGAATCAAGAAAACTTCAGGTGGTAAGAAGCGCGATCGGAACACTTTCTTTCTCCGAAATGGAAGCAATAACACACGTTTTCGATGAACTCAACGGAATGGAGGGAATTCTTGTAGCTTCCAAGATTGCCGACAGAGTGGGCATTACAAGGAGCGTTATCGTAAATGCGCTCAGGAAGTTTGAAAGTGCGGGTGTTATCGAATCCAGATCCTCGGGTATGAAAGGAACATATATCAAAGTTTTGAACGATGCGGTCTTTGAGGAGATAGACAAGTTAAAAAAAGAGGGACAGTAGATCCTACGACGATTAATTCAATGTTTATTAAGAATTGATATATTAATAAAAAGATTTAATGAGCCGATATAATATTTTGTAACGGATTACGTTAAGGTAAAGGGACTTATCATTTGATAGGTCCCTTTTTGTAAACCATATATTGTGGTAAATAATCACAAAAAACGGACCTTTACTCAGTTATGCAATGATTTTATGTAAACATAGATATTGTATCGTTGCAAAAGCACCACCACAATATTGTGTGTTTTTTGACAAAATTCACTTGTGTTTTTTTATGTTTACACTATAATAAAATATAGTGGGTGAAATGGGTCAATATGCCTATATGTTGTGCTTATGATATATACGGCATTTGAGTCGTCACCCGGGAAGGACAGACATGATCAGAACAAACGCATTCGACTACATCAATGTTCTCGACAAAGCAGCCGATGCTTCATGGTTAAGAGATGAAGCGATCAACAATAACATCGCCAATGTCGATACGCCCGGCTACAAACGTGAGGATATCACGTTTCAAAGCCAGTTAAAGACGGCACTTAAGCATAACAGCTACGACACTATGGACGACAGAGTATCACATCTTTCCGCAGATCGTCTTAAGCCCCGTACTTATGACGACTATTCGGGTTTTTCTTACAGACTTGACGGGAACAATGTGGATATAGATACCGAGAACGCCATGCTTGTCAAAAACCAGTTGATGTATGAGGGACTTATCAACAGCATCAATCAGGAATTTGCAAACCTTAAGTCGGTTATGAAGTAGGAGGTGTTAAACTATGGGAATGTTTACTTCATTTGATATCAACGCTTCGGGTATGACGGCGCAGCGCTACAGAATGGACATTATTTCCGAAAACGTTGCAAACGCCAACACCACCCGTACCAAAGACGGCACACCTTATGTGCGAAAGGTTGTCACATTTGCGGAACAGGACGGTCAGACTCCCTTTTCTCGGGTTATGAACGATCATCTTGACAGATATTCGGGTAAAGGCGTCAAAGTTACGGGCGTTTACGAAGATAAAGTTACCGAGATGAATATGGTTTACGATCCTTCCCATCCCGATGCGGACGAGAACGGATATGTTCTTTATCCCAACGTAAACATCATCACCGAAATGACGAACCTTATAGATGCTTCCAGATCTTACGAAGCAAACTCAACCGCATTCACCGCCACAAAAGCAATGGCGATGAAGGGATTGTCACTGGGACAGTAATCTTGGTTTAAAGGAGTTATAAATGGATATCAATTCATTACTGGGAGTTTCATCGATAGTAAACGAAAACGTCACAAAGCCTTCTCAGATAGGCAAAGACGGCACCAAAACAAGCTCGATCTTCGATACGATGCTTAATTCCGCTATCGATAACATAAACAATACAAACGGTCTCTTATCCGACGCAGAAAATGCAGAGATAAGCTTTGCTCTCGGTGAAACCGAGAATACGCACGATCTTATGATCGCACTTCAGAAAGCATCGGTGGCTTTGCAGTATACGGTAGCCGTAAGAGATAAGTTTCTCGATGCTTACAAAGAGATCATGCAGATGCAGATTTAGTTAAAATACATTTTCGAGACAAAATGTAACGACAACGGAGACGTAAAATGGAACGGATTCTTGAAAAGTTAAAGGAATTGTGGGGAAAGGTAACGGAGTGGTGGAACAAGTTCACCTCCGGACAGAAAACGGCAGTCATAGCTATAGCGGGTGCCGTTTTGCTTGCGTTTGTGGGACTGTATGCGTTACTTTCCAATCCAAACTATACCGTACTTAAAACCTGTTCGGACGCAACTGAGGCCGCACAGGTTGTTGAAGTGCTTGAAGCCAACAACATCAAGTACAAAACTAACGATGACGGCACCAGGATCACCGTTCCGAAAAAGGATCTGGCAAGTGCCAACCTTCAGCTTGCTTCAAGTGGCATTGTTCCGAATGCCTACAGTATAGATTCTGCACTTGAAGGCGGTTTCACCGTAACCGAAGCCGACAAACAGAAAAAATACGAACTCTATCAGGAAGACCATCTGGCAAAGGACTTCCTTATGGCATTCAACAATATAAGAACCGCCAAAGTCGATCTTTTCCTTGCCGAGGATGACGGATTTTTGTTAAGCGAGAAAAAAGAAACGACCGTTGCGGTTGTTATTGATGTTGACAAAGATTTTACGGCCGACAACGCGGCTTTCCTGGCAAAAGCCATAGCCGGAGCACTGGGTCTTTCAAACACCGATCACATCACGATAATGGACTATGACGCCAACCTTTTGTTTTCGGGAGAGGAAGAACACACCGTAGCAGGCAACGCAAGTTCTCAGCTCGGTGTCAAGAACGAAGCCGAAACCATCATGAACAACAAGGTAAGAAGCGTTTTACAGGGAACCGGACAGTTCGGTGATATCAAAGTCGCGAGCAATCTTGATATCGATTTCTCAAGTTCGGAGCATACGACTCACGATTATTCCGCACCTGACGGACAGACACAGGGCCTTCTGGGCGAAGAGGAATACTACTCATCCGAATCCAACGGTACTTCGGGCGGAGTACCCGGAACCGATTCGAATACGGAGATCACTTACCAGTACAGAGATCAGGATACGTCAAGCTCCACCATCGAGGAATATTACAAAAAATATCTTCCCAATGAGGACATCCTCTATACGACGATCCCTGCGGGAGTCATCAGATATTCCAATTCTTCCGTAGCCGTTTCTTCCGTCAACTACATAGTTGTTAAAGAAGACGATGTAAAAGATCAGGGTCTTTTGGACGGAATCAGTTGGACCGAATATCAGCAGGCTAATTCTGAGAAGAGAAGAGTCACGGTAGACGATGAGATGGTAACGCTCGTTGCCAACGCATCGGGCATCCCTCAAGAAAAGATAAACATTGTGGCTTACGAAGAAAACGTATTTGTGGACAGTCCCGGACTGGGCGTAGAGTTTACCGACATTGTACAGATCGTTTTGATAGTACTTATACTTGCTCTTCTTGCAATCGTTGTTTTAAGAAGCATGAAATCCGAGAAACCCGAAGAGCAACCCGAGGAATTGTCGGTTGAAACGCTTCTTCAGTCCAATCCCGAGCCCATGCTTGAAAACATAGAACTTGAAGAAACTTCAGAGACCAAGAAGATGATAGAAAAATTCGTTGACGAAAACCCCGAAGCGGCGGCAAATCTGCTTCGCAACTGGTTAAACGAGGAATGGGGCTAAACTACAATGCCAAGACAGTTTGAAGAAAAAATAAACGGCCTTCAAAAGGCGGCGATACTTTTGATAGTACTGGGACCGGAAAGGTCTGCGGCACTTTTCAAACATCTTAAGGAAGAGGAGATCGAAGAACTCACTTTGGAGATCGCCAATACGAGAAGCATCACACCTCAGGTTAAAGAAGAGGTGCTGGAAGAGTTCTACCAGATTTGTCTTGCTCAGCAATACATTTCCGAAGGTGGTATCGGATACGCAAGAGAACTTTTGGAGAAAGCGCTGGGATCGGACAAAGCGGTGGACGTTATCGGAAAACTTACCGCTTCGCTTCAGGTTAAGCCTTTCGAGTTCGTAAGAAAGACGGATGCTTCACAGCTTCTTAACTTTATTCAGGACGAACATCCTCAGACGATCGCCCTTATCTTATCTTACCTTTCGGCTCAGCAGGCGGCGCTTATCATTTCGGCTCTTCCTCCGGACAGACAGTCGGATGTAGCAAAGCGTATCGCCGTAATGGACAGAACAAGTCCCGATGTCATCAAGGAAGTGGAAAAGGTTTTGGAATCAAAACTTGCATCGCTCATCAATCAGGATTACACGATCATCGGCGGTGTCGATGCGGTTGTAGACATCTTGAATACAGTAGACCGCGGAACGGAAAAACACATCATGGAAACTCTCGAGATCGAAGAGCCCGAACTTGCGGACGAGATCAGAAAGAAGATGTTCGTATTCGAAGACATCCTTCTTCTCGAGGACCGTGCCATACAAAGAGTGCTGCGTGACGTTGATAACAACGATCTCGCCACTGCACTTAAATCTGCCAACGAGCAGGTTCAGAATGCTATCTTCAATAACCTTTCAAAGCGTCTTGCAGTCATGATCAAGGAAGACATGGAATTCATGGGTCCCGTTCGTATGAAGGACGTAGAAGAAGCTCAGCAGAAGATAGTAAACATCATAAGAAAACTCGAAGATTCCGGAGAGATCGTAATCTCGCGTGGCGGAGGAGACGAAATAGTTGTCTAATATCGTTAAGGCAAACTTCATACAGTTTTCTGCCGAGAACACAAAAGTTATCGACACCAACAGCCTTGTAGCCAAACGGCTAGAAGGCTTTTCGGGTGTTTTACGGGAAAGTCTCGATGAGGACGACATAAGCTTAAACAACGGTGAATCAAGTACTGCCGATATGGACCCTCTGGCAATGGCGGAACTGCTTGCAGACAGAGACGAAAACGGAGAACCCATCGACGAGGAATATGAAGTCGAAGGTGAATCGATAGACGAAGCGGCCGTTCCCGGGGAGACCGCGGAAGATATATCCAAAATGAAAGAAGAAGCCCTTGCCGAGATAGAAAGAGTCAAAGAATCCGCCAGGGCGGAAGTTGATGAATTAAGAGAAAGGGCAAGGCAGGAAGGTTACTCGGAAGGATACTTCGAAGGCACAAAAAAGGCCGAAGAAGAAGCCACCGCTAAGTTCGCCGAGATCGAAGCAAAAAAAGTCGAACTTGATGAAGAGTACAAAAAACTTATAGACGATCTTGAACCAAGGATAGTCGAAGCCATTACCGATGTTTACAAAAGTGTTTTCGGTGATTCTTTCTACTCAAAGAAAGATGTCATGAAAAACCTTATTCTTGCCGCGCTTTTTGATGCCGATTCGAGCGAAGAGGTTACGATAAGAGTAAGCCCCGTAGATTTTGAAACGGTTGATTCGTTAAAAAACGAGTTAAAAGAAAGAGCGGCCATAAAAGGAGAACTGACGGTGGTTTCCGACGAAAGACTCACCGCTACCGAAGCAAAAGTAGAGACTCCTTTCGGAATCATGGACTGTTCGATAGATACCGAAATTGAAGAACTTACAAAAACACTTCGGGCTCTTTCTTACGGAGGCAGATGATGATGCTTTCCGCAGATCTCGATTTATCAAAGTATTCGGAAATAAAAGGGAAACCTTTTTATAAATCCCAGGGCAAGATAGCCAATGCCGTCGGTCTTACGATCGAAAGCTACGGCCCGGACTGCAAACTTGCAGACATGTGCACGATCTATTCAAAAGACGGATCCCGCGCGCTGGCAACTGCGGAGGTTGTAGGCTTTAAAGACGGAAAAGTGCTCCTTATGCCTTACGGAAAGGTTGACGGTATCGCAAACGGCTGTCTTGTGGAGAACGAGCAGCATCCCTTAAGTGTGGTCGTAAGCGAAGACCTTTTGGGACTGTGTCTCGACGGTCTTGGCAATCCCCCCGAAGGAGTGAGCGTTAAAGGGATCACTTATCCGATAGAAGCACCCCCTCCCGATCCCATGTCAAGGAAGATCATCGACGAAGTGCTTACTCTCGGAGTAAGGGCCGTTGACGGACTGCTTACGGTGGGAAAAGGACAAAGAATAGGTATATTCGCAGGCTCCGGCGTCGGAAAATCGACGATCATGGGTATGTTTGCGAGAAACACGAAAGCCGACATCAACGTTATCGCTCTTATAGGCGAGCGTGGTCGTGAGGTCAGAGAATTCGTTGAGCGAGACCTGGGCGAAGAAGGTATGAAACGTTCGGTGCTTGTCATCGCAACAAGCGACAGACCGGCTCTTGAACGTACAAAAGCCGCAAAGACCGCCACCGCAATAGCGGAATATTTCAGGGACAAAGGAAAAGATGTCCTTTTGATGATGGACTCCCTTACCCGTTTTTCAATGGCTCAAAGAGAGATCGGTCTCGCAAGCGGCGAGCCCCCCGTATCGAGAGGTTATCCTCCCAGCGTTTATGCGGAGATGCCAAAATTGCTCGAAAGAGCCGGCCGAAGCGACAAGGGCTCCATCACCGGACTTTATACCGTTTTGGTGGACGGCGACGATTTCAACGAGCCAATAACCGATACGGCGCGAAGCATCCTCGACGGACACATAATGCTAAACCGCCGGCTTGCACAAAGAAATCATTACCCGGCCATAGACGTACTTATGAGCATCTCAAGATGTATGTCGCAGATAGCGGACAAAGAACACAAAACTCTGGCCGGAAAGATAAAGAACATAATGGCAACATATGCCGAAGCGGAAGACCTTATTAATATCGGCGCCTACAGAGAGGGAAGCAATCCCGATATCGATGACGCCATAGCAAAGATACGATCCGTAAATGAGTTTTTAAGGCAGGAGACCGACGAGAAAGTTTCGTTTGAAGAGACACTTGCCGGAATGAGAGCCATATTTGCCGGTGATTCGGATGCGGATTCGGAAACGGATAGATAATGGCAAGGTTTGTATTCAGACTTCAAAGCGTTCTTAATATCAAATTAAGGCTCGAAGAGCAGCAGAAGCTTGATTTTGCGGCCGCCAGAAGGCGACTGGACGATGAAGAGCTTAAGCTGGCGGGGCTGTTCGACCGTCTTTCTTTCTATGAAGACGAAGGAAGACGACTTCGGGACAGCAATCTTATACTTCAGGATATTTTGGACAATGAAGAATCAATAGTCAGGATAAAAGAATACATTGTCGACCAGCAGAAAGCGGTAAAGAAAGCCGAAGAAGCGCTTGAGGTCGAACGGCTCAAGCTTGTGGAAGCAATCAAAGAACGCAAGATGTACGAAAGACTCAGAGAGAAAGCTTTCGAAGAATTCATGGCCGAAGAAAACCATAAAGAAGGCGTCGAGAATGACGAGCACAACAGCTTTGTATATTCAAGAAGACAGCTTGAAGCAACCGGCGCAAACAGATAAGAGGACCAAACATGGCAGCAAACGACAATCCCGCGGCAGCGGAAAAGAAAAAAATAAAAGAAGAGCGTAAAAAACTCAAAGCCGACGAGAAGAAGCAAAAACAGGAAATAAAGAAGCGTGCCAAAGAGATATCAAAGCGTGAAGCCGAGATAGAAGACGAGGAAGATTCCGGCGGCGGCGTTTCATCGTTTTTTGTTACCGTAGTCATAATCTTCATATGGCTTGCCATACTGTGCCTTCTTATCAAACTTGACGTGGGCGGTTTCGGATCGGATATCCTTACTCCTTTGTTAAAGGACGTTCCGGTCGTAAATAAGATACTTCCCAATTCGGGAGACACCGAAGTTCCGGAAGAAAGTGCTATCGGCGGTTACACGAGCCTTAAGGAAGCCGTTGATTATATCAAGGTTCTGGAACTTGAACTTGAGCATGCACAGGAAGTTAACAGTTACGATTCTTCGGAGCTTGACGATCTGAAAAAGGAAGTTGCGCGACTTAAAGAATTCGAGAACATGCAGATCGAGTTCCAGCGCATTAAGGAACAGTTCTACGAAGAAGTGGTTTATTCCGACAAAGGCCCCGGTCCCGAGGAATATCAAAAATACTATCAGGAGATGGATCCGGCTACGGCGGAAGCTTTGTACAAACAGGTAATAAGACAGCTTGAAGAGGACGAGGAAGTCAAAAATTACGCTGCGGCATATGCGGCAATGAAGCCCAAAGAAGCTGCAGCGATTTTTGAAGCAATGACTGATGATCTTCAGCTGGCCGCACGGATTCTTTGGGTAATGGACTCTGACACCAGAGGAAAAATACTCGGTGTTATGGATAAAACTGTTGCCGCAAAATTAACAAAAATTATGGACCCCGAGGGTTAAGAATAGTATCGGCTCGGCCGATAAAATATATAGTGAGGGGTCAACGAACCTTCACGAGCGCATATCGTAAGCGATATGCACCGCACCGAGCACGGTGGTGCATCGGTAAGCACATTGATAACTGAAGAGAGGAGGAACAAAATGACCAGTAACCAGGTTATGAATACTCAGGACAGCGCGACAGCGATGCTTGCGTATTCGCAGAAGTCTTCCGTAAAGGTTGAAAAAGCCGACTTTTCAAGCTTCATGAATTCTTCAAAGGATGCTACGAATGCCAAACCCGAAAAACTTTCCGATGAAAGCAATAAGGCAGGCACACGTAAACCCGAGAAAGTCAACGAAGCGGTCAAAGATTCGGTTAAGCCGGCGGAGGACACAAAAGACACGACCGAAGTCACGGACGTAAAGAACTTCGAAGAAAGACCTGTCGAAGAAACGGATGTGGACACCTTAAAAGAGGCTGTTGCATCGGTTGCCTTGAAGATCGAAGAAGAGCTTGACGTGACAGAGGAAGAGATTACAGAGGCACTTACAAATCTCGGTCTTACCCAGACGGCATTGCTTATCCCGGAGATCATCCCCGAGGTAGCGATTGAACTATCCGATGCCGACGGAGCTATAAGTTTGGTAACGAACGCAGAACTCTATGAAGCGATAGGAGAGATCACAAAGACGGTCGATGAGATACTTCCCAACCTTGAAG
>JAGCTJ010000024.1 GCA_017963665.1 Lachnospiraceae bacterium
ATTGATGGAGAAGACCTCGTCATATACTACGATCTTAATGACCTAAAAGAAAAGATAGCCTTCTATCTCGCAAATGATGATATCCGAACAAAAATAGCCGAAAACGGACATAAAAAAGCGATCGCCGTGTTTAACATCGACGATCGACTGAAAAAAATGTTTTCTTTATAAGTGTAAGCAAAAGGGAATCCGAAAGGATTTCCTTTTATCTTTCCTGCTCTATCTTGCCGCCGGCAACACGGTAGACCATGTCGCACTTCTCGATGGTCTGAAGTCTGTGAGCAATGATAACAAGCGTTTTTCTCCCGTGGAGGCTGTTTATCGAATCCATGATAGCCGCTTCGGTCTCATTATCGAGAGCGGAAGTTGCCTCATCAAGCACAAGCACTTCCGGATCTTCAAATAATGCTCTTGCTATTCCTATACGCTGGCGCTGTCCTCCTGAAAGCCTTATTCCTCGCTCGCCTATTCCGGTATCGAGTCCTTCGGGAAGCCCACGTACAAATTCATCAAGTTTGGCTTCTTTAAGAGCCTGCCAAACCTTTTCATCATCTATATCTTCATCAGGTACACCGAATGCCACATTTTTCCTGATCGAAGAATCAATCATAAATATTGTCTGCGGTATATAACCGATATTTTTAAGCCATCCCTGATAATTATCGGTGACATTTACGTTATCTGCTTTAATGGTACCGTTCTCAGTCTTCAAGAGACCCAGCATAACGTCTACGATCGTAGTCTTACCGGCTCCGGATGTTCCGACTATACCGACACTTTTTCCTACCGGAATGGTAAGATTGGCATGATCGAATATGTAAACATCGGTCCCCGGATATTTATATGAGATATCCGACAGTTCAATACTTTCTTTTACCGGCAGCTTGGCAACCTCTATGCGCCTTGCGTAGTGCCCTTCATCGTAATTTACCGTATTGTCCGTAATGTCTTCTCTTAAATTATCGCTGACTCCGAGAAGGAAAGGCTCAAAATAAGAGATTGAAGTCAGATATGTGTTCATCCTGTTGGCACAAGGGATCAGTCTCATGGCAACTATCGCCAAAAGAGTGACCTTCGGCATTATCACCGTGGCGTCTGCACCTTTCAATACCATTATCAACAGATATAAGACCATACCTGCGATTGCTACCGTTTCGATCAAGAGTCTGGGAGTCGAATTGTAAAGACTGTATTTTTGTACGGCATTTACATACCCTTTACCGCACTTTGAATATTCGTTTATAAAATACGGCTCTTTACCGGCGATCTTAATCTCCTTAATGCCTGTAACGGTCTGATTGATCCACTTGAACAATCCGCTGTAATAATCCTGATTGTCTTTTCCTGCTTTTTGCATAACTGGCTTGATAAGGAACTTTATTATGGCAAGAACCCCTACCAAAAGTACAGTAACGGTAACAGTCATCCATAGATCTGCAAGCAGGCTCACCAATACAAGCGAAAAGAATATTACCGCCTCGCTTACCAGCTGTAAAAAGGCCAAGATAAGTCCGTACATGTTGTTTACATCAGACGTAATGCTTCGCTGGATCACAGCCGTGTCCGCATTGAGATAATACTCATACGGACGCTTAACGTAATTGATCATCATACGTCTTGATGTTGCAAACTGATTGGTATAAACAAACTTAAGCAAAACCTTCTGCTGCACAAACAAAAACGTGTTTTTAACAACAAACGTCCCTATAAGCGCGACCATTATAAATACCGTCAGCGATTTAACATCAATTATGTTGAAAACATCGGATATGATCTTTAAATACCAATGATTCTCAATGGCGTTGTCTTCCATGATGATCTCCATGGTAGGTTTCACCAAAGAAACACCCAGTGTTTCCAAAACAGCTCCTATAAGCATCATTATGACCAAAAGCACCATCATCCGCTTTTGTTTTTTATCAAGTAATACTTTGAGTTTCTTTAATATTCTTCTCATACCTGACCGTTGTTGTTAAAAGAATCTGTTGTATTTACTGCGGGAGCTTCTGCGGGAATACCTGCAGTAGCATAAGCAATCGGCATCTCTTCTCTGAAATGTATACGTTTCATATACATAGGTTCACGTTCAAATGTCTTCTTATCCTTGAGTACACCCACAAACGCAAATCCACAAACAACAATTGCAATTGCAAAAACAATGATCCATCTGATCATCGGAACATCTTCTTCTACACCGAATATCACTCCTACGAGATAGGTTCCGGTAAAGTTAAAAACAAGGTGCGCAAGTATTGATGCGTACAGAGAATTATATTTTTTGTATATAAATCCAAGCACCAATCCGAGTATAAACGCATATGTACCCTGAACTATGTTCATATGAGCGATACCGAACATCGCCGCCTGTATGATATTGGCTATCCAAAACTTCTTCGTAAACTTACCGGCAAGATTGAGGGTCATTCCTCTGAAAGCAAGTTCTTCACCAAGCGGTGCCAAAACAAGTGTTGCTATGGTAGAAAGAACACTCATCTCTGCAAGGCCCGACTGCTCGATCAACTCCGCATATTCTTCCATAAGATCGGGTATAAACACGGACGCTTTTATAAGAAGCGAACTTGTGACCGCCGCTACCGCAATAAAAAGAACAATAATGAGTAAAGGACTTTTTGCCGAAAAAACCTTTGCGGGAGATTCCGGCTTTTTGATCTTGAAAATGCTTCTGTAAAAAATGAGAAATACGATAAAGCATACAATCTGCGATATTATCGTTACCGTAAGCAGATAGTCCGATCCGAGCAAAGCCTGCTGCAAAGCGTCCGGATTGGTTATTCCCTGCATCACAAGGGAAACACCCTTAACCATTCCGCCTATCACCCCTATACCGACCTGGATAGCTAAAAACCCCAAGAGCGGCAAAAAACACGCAAAAAATTCTCCTACTTTCTTCATTTGTCCTCTTCTCCTTTTTCTGTACCAAGTTCTTCAGGCGTAAACTTCCTGAAAGTTGAAATTCCGTTCCATAGTATCTTTATACTGTCGGTAAATCCTCTGAACAATCCTTCTTCGTACAAAGAAGCCGTAATGATACCGATCGGAACGGCTATGATCATTCCGATTACACCCTTGATTTCAAATCCCACAAACAGTAAGAAAAGTGTGGGCAAAGGTGCAAGTCCTACCGAATCGCCTACGATCTTAGGCTGGATTATCTGACGAACGAGCTGTCCAAGCCCCCAGACAACCAACATTCCGACACCGACAAAATAGTCTGCGTTTGTAAATGCGATAACAGACCAGGGTATCATTACAAGTCCTGCGCCAAAAAACGGCAGGAAATCAAGAAAAGCAATACCAAGAGCAATTACTATCGCATAATCA
Source organism: Lachnospiraceae bacterium (assembly GCA_017963665.1). Lineage (GTDB taxonomy): Bacteria > Bacillota > Clostridia > Lachnospirales > Lachnospiraceae > UBA1258. The sequence goes on from JAGCTJ010000024.1 coordinate 3,343, forward strand.
ACCTTCAAAACAAAGAGGCCGATAAGTATTACAAAGTATACCCATATCTCAATCTTAACCTGCGCAAGGAAATAACCTCCAACAGCCCGTTTTAATCCTCTGAGCACTGTATCAAGTTTCTCATAAGCACGTTTTGGAATGAATTTAACCATTCCGTCGGAAAGATTGTTGTGCTCGGCGGTAAAAAAGTATGCCGAAAGAATACACATGATCACTCCGATGATCATGGAAGGAAGTCCTTTTGCGATACTTGAAACCGCATTAACGGTGGGTGTTGAAAGCGATGATATCATCTTTGAAATATAGTCTTCCACCGTAGTTCCGAAGTTATTGATCGAAGATACGGTTCCCTTCGGAAGATATGTAAGATATGAGTTTATCTTATTTCCGAGACCGTTTATCTCAGTTTCGATCTGCGGCCACTTTTCGGGAAGTGAAGCCACGAATTCCATACACTGCGAGATAAGCACATATCCCACGAGATAAACTACCGATATGACCAAAGCCAATATGACTATTATTACCACAGCGGATGTGGCTTTTCTCTTCGTCTTTATCTTCTTTTCAAAAAACCTTACGAAGGGATTTGCAAGCGCAGAAATGATAAAACCGATAACAAACGGCATAAAGAAAACGATTAGCTTCGGAACAACTGTTATAAGAAGCACCAAGGCTACAGTGTATACCGCTATATTGGCAAGCGCTTTTAAATATTTAATTCCGGGTTTTGAACTGTTTTCCATCTTAATCCTCTTCCCCCGAGATGACAGCAGTCATTATTTCATGTATCTCATCTTTCCCTTGCTTTGTGACAGCGGAAAAAGGGATCATTATCGTGGCTTTTGAAGCCTGCAATTTCTCTCTTATTATCTTAACCTGTTTTTGTAACTGAGATCTGTTTATTTTATCAAGTTTCGTAAGTATGATTATCGGCTCGTAGCCTTTATCAAGTATCCAGTTATACATTCCGACGTCGTTTGCTGAGGGCTCATGACGTATGTCGATCAGAAGAAAAACTGCTCTTAACTGTTTGCTGGTAACAAGATATCGCTCCACCATCTTGCCCCATTTTTCTTTTGTTTCGGCACTCACTTTTGCATATCCGTACCCGGGAAGGTCAACAAGGTAAAGCTCTTCGTTTAAGTTATAAAAGTTTATCGTTTGAGTCTTTCCCGGTTGTGAACTGGTACGGGCAAGATTCTTCCTGTTTAAGATCGTATTGATAAGTGACGATTTTCCGACGTTGCTCTTTCCCGCAAAGGCTATCTCGGGATATTTATTGTCCGGCAGTTTGCTTGTAATGCCGCAAACCGTTTCCAAAGATACGCTTTTAATAATCATAACACTTTACTTTTGGTCCTCATAGTACAATCGGGTAGGAGAATAAACTTCGCCTACCCGGAAATGATCTCAAGTCTTTATTCAGCCTTTTTAAGCTTTTCGTTTTTTGCGTGAACGGTAAGCGGAGGAGTATTGTTCTCCACGCATTCTTTTGTGATGGTACAACTCGTGATGGTCTCATCCGAAGGAATACGATACATTACATCCATCATTATGTCTTCGAGTATTGAACGAAGACCTCTGGCACCCGTCTTTTGATTTATAGCCTTATCAGCTATGGCATCGATGGCTTCGGGTTCAAAGTTAAGATCGACGTTGTCCATTCCAAAGAGCTTACGATATTGCTTAACAAGCGCATTCTTGGGCTCTGTAAGGATGCGGACCATATCCTCTCTTTTAAGTCCTTCAAGCGATACATGAATCGGAACACGACCGACAAATTCAGGGATAAGTCCGTATTTGATAAGGTCCTGAGGTGTTACCGATTTAAGAACTTCGCTGATATCACGATTTTCTTTCGAAGTAACGGTCGCATTAAATCCGATGGAGCTTTGATCCATACGGGCATCAACGATCTTTTCAAGTCCGTCAAACGCACCGCCGCAGATGAACAGAATGTTCGTCGTATTGATCGGTATAAGTTCCTGATGAGGATGTTTACGTCCGCCCTGAGGAGGAACGTTAGCGTCTGTTCCTTCAATGATCTTAAGAAGTGCCTGCTGAACGCCTTCACCCGAAACATCTCTGGTGATAGATACGTTCTCGGTCTTCTTTGTGATCTTGTCTATCTCATCGATATAGATAATACCGTGCTCGGCACGCTCGATATCATAATCGGCTGCCTGGATGAGCTTAAGAAGAATGTTTTCAACATCTTCACCGACATAACCCGCTTCCGTAAGAGTCGTCGCATCGGCAATGGCAAAAGGTACGTTAAGTATTTTTGCAAGAGTCTGAGCAAGATAAGTCTTTCCCGAACCGGTGGGACCTACCATTATGATATTGCTCTTTTGAAGTTCAACACCGTCCTCTTCGTCGGGTTTGTACATAATACGCTTAAAGTGATTGTACACCGCTACCGAAAGAACCTTTTTGGCTTCTTCCTGGCCTATTACGTACTCATCAAGAAATTCCTTGATCTGTTTAGGTTTTAAGAGATTAATATCACTGTCTTTCGACTTTGAAGAGTGGCTGGGTTCGATCTCATCGAGTTCATCGTCTATCATCGATGCGCATACCGCAACACACTCATCACAGATATATATGTTGTCCGGTCCCGCGATAAGCTTCATGACCATTGTCTGAGGCTTTCCGCAGAACGAACAATGAGGTTTTTGCATTTTAGCCATTATATTCCTCCAAGGGCATTATATGTTTCTTTGTGCCCCATACCCCGACATTATTTCTTCTCGGGATCGTTATCGCGATGATTGGTGATAACTTCATCTATAAGACCGTACTCTTTAGCTTCTTCGGCCGTCTTCCAGTTATCACGATCTGTATCTTCGCAAACTTCCTCGTAAGGACGGCCGGTATTTTCGGCGAGCATCCTGTTTAACTTTTCTTTTGTATGAAGGATGTGCTTTGCAGCGATCTCAATCTCGGTTGCCTGACCCTGAGCTCCGCCAAGAGGCTGATGTATCATGATCTCGGCATTGGGAAGAGCAAAACGCTTACCCTTTGCACCGCCTGCAAGTAAGAACGCGCCCATTGAGGCAGCCATTCCTATACAGATGGTTGATACATCACACTTAACGAACTGCATTGTGTCATAAATAGCCATTCCTGCGGTAACGGAACCGCCGGGGCTGTTTATGTATAGATGAATATCCTTATCGGGATCCTCGGCTTCAAGGAAGAGCATCTGAGCAACAACGAGACTTGCTGTCGTCTCATTTACTTCCTCACCAAGGAAAATGATTCTTTCTTTTAAAAGTCTGGAGTAGATATCGTAGGAGCGTTCTCCGCGACTGGTCTGCTCTATGACATAAGGCACTAAACTCATATCATAACCTCCTTATATATGACTTTTTATGCTTCTTTAGCGTTGGAAACAACAAAATCGATAGCTTTCTGCATAGCAAGATCTTCTTTGATCTGCTCAACAGCCTTATCGTTTCCTGCGATCATCTCTTTAAGTTTATCGATCTCCATCTGATAACTCTCAGAGAGACGCTCAAGTTCTTTCTCGTACTCTTCTTCGGTTACTTCAATCTTTTCTGCCTTTACTATGTTCTCAACAACAAGTCTTGACTTTATCCTCTTCTCAGCGGAGGGACCTGCCTGCTCAAGCAAAGACTCTGCAGTTACGCCAGTAAACTGAGCGTACTGCTGCATTGAAAGGCCCTGTGGCTGAATGCGCTGTGCGAAGTCCTGAACCATCTGACGTTTCTCTGTCTCAAGCATTGCTTCGGGAATATTGATCTCGGAAGCTTCAACGATAGCTTCGATAACTCTGTCTTCCTTGATAGTCTTTGCATCTTCAGCCTTCTTCTCGGAGAGATTCTTCTTTGTAGC
>JAGCTJ010000025.1 GCA_017963665.1 Lachnospiraceae bacterium
AGACCTTGGAATAAATATGATAAGAAAGCACATTAAGGTGGAGCCGGAGTGCTTTTACGAGGCTTGCGACAGGCTGGGGATGATCGTATTCCAGGATATGGTAAACAACGGCTCTTACAAGTATGTGCGTCACACCGTTCTTCCTACTCTGGGATACCAAAAACTTGACGATAGGAAGGTTAAGGTCTCACCCGAAACCAAGAACGAATTTGCACTGGAGATGGAAGATACGCTGGTTACACTCTTTAATCATCCCTCCATCGTCTATTACACGATATTTAACGAGGGCTGGGGTCAGTTCGACTCCGACATGCTCTACAGATGGGCCAAGACGATGGAACGCACGAGGATCGTTGATTCCACCTCGGGATGGTTTTGGCAGGAACTTAGCGACGTAGATTCATATCACGTATACTTTAAGGACTTTAAGTTTGAGAAGTCCCAAAGACCCGTGGTGTTAAGCGAGTTTGGGGGCATTTCGTTAAAGATAAAGGATCACTCTTACGCAAAGCACAAAAACTACGGTTACGGCAAATGCGAAACGAGTGAGCAGCTGACCGACGCCATAGTTGCACTTTACGAAAAAGAGGTCGTATCGAAGATAAAAGACGGTCTTTGCGCTGCAGTATACACCCAGGCATTCGATGTTGAAGACGAAACAAACGGTCTTTATACCTACGACAGAGCGGTGTGCAAAGTCGACGGCGAGAAAATGAGGCAGCTGGCGGACAGAATGGCAAAAGAGATGGAGGCTTGCGAATAATATGAAGTTAAGCATCATAGTTCCCGTTTACAATATGGTGGCAGACAACAAGCTTTCTTTTTGCATGGATTCCCTTGTGAACCAGACCATAGACGATTACGAGATAATAGCTGTCGACGACTGCTCGCCCGACGATTCCGTGAAACTTTTAAAGCAGTACGAAGAAAGATTTCCGGACAAAGTGAAAGTGATAGAGTCTTCGGAAAACGGACGTCAGGGAACGGCAAAAAATAAAGGAATAAGGGCTGCAACCGGTGAATGGATAGGTTTCATCGACAGCGACGACTGGATCGCTCCCGATATGTACGAAAAGCTTATAAAGCGTGCCGAGGAGACCGGTGCCGACGTCGTGGGATGCGATTATTCCCTTGTGAATACCCATACCTTTGAGATCGGAGAGGTTGTTCCCAACAGCAGAGACGTCCAGGTGGGAGTTCTGGATACGGAAAAAAGAAAAAGCCTCGTCTTGGACGGCGGAAGCTTATGCGTAAAGATATATAAGCGTGAGAGGATAGTTTCCGACGGACTTTTCTTCCCCGAAAAGATCTTTTACGAAGACAATGCGATAGGCAACTCGTATCTTGTGGGAGCCTCGCATTTTGAATATGTTAAGGAACCGCTTTATTACTATTATCAGCACGATACCTCTACGATCCATACGGTCACGCAAAGCCGCTGCAAGGACAGGATGACTGCGGCAAAGTTCATGATCGATGACGCAAAAAAGCGCGGCTATTATGAGGAATTGAAGGAAGAACTCGATTACAAATTCATAATGCTTTATTTCTTAAATACGATGTTTTCGTACGTAAGAGAAGGAAAGCATGTTAAGCTTTCTTTTGTAAAAGAGATAGCAAAAGGGCTTGTCGACACAGTGCCCGATTACAATAATAACGAGTATTATTTAAAAAGAATAAGCGCAGAAGAAAAGAAATATACCGATATGTCAGTGAAGTCTCCGCTTAGGTTTTTGATCACATATAAACTGCATTGGGCTTACAGACATTTAAAAGGGATCGGTCGTTAGGGAGCATAGGATGTATAAGATTTTTATAGTTGAAGATGACGAAGGAATAGCAAACGGAATAGCTTCGCAGCTTAAAAGCTGGGGACATGAGACATTTCTTTGCGAAGATTTTAATAATGTCATAAATGAGTTTGTAAAGGTTCAGCCGCATATCGTTCTTTTGGATATCTCCCTTCCGTTCTTTAACGGATTTCACTGGTGCAACGAGATAAGAAAGATATCGAAGGTACCGATCGTGTTCATATCGTCGGCATCGGAGAACATGAACATAGTTATGGCGATGAACATGGGAGCGGACGATTTTGTGGCAAAGCCGTTCGATCTGAACGTATTGGTGGCCAAGGTGTCGGCACTCTTAAGAAGAACCTATGATTTTGCCGAATCGGTTCCGGTGCTCGAATGCAGAGGAGCCATGTTAAATACCGGAGACGGTACCGTAACGTACGAGGGTAATAAAGCCGAGCTTACAAAGAATGAATTAAAGATCCTTTCCACTCTCATGAAGGAACGCGGTAAGACCGTAAGCCGTGAAAAACTGATGGAGGTACTTTGGGAGTCGGACAGCTTTGTCGACGAGAATACGCTTACCGTTAACGTTAACAGACTTCGCAAAAAGCTTGAATCATTGGGCCTTACGGACTTTATCTCCACGAGATTCGGCGAAGGATATATCATAAAAAATTAAATTAAGAATTAATTATTTTAATATTTTCACCTCTTTATTGATCGGAGATATAGGTTGAACTATATAAAAAGATATTTAAAAAAGCACATTAAATTGATCGTATTGTTTGCCTTTGTCGTGCTTGTTTTCTTTGTGGTCTTTGTAAATTACGGCATTGAATTAAGGGCGATAATCTATCCTTCTGTCCTGACGCTCATTATGGCGCTGTTTCTTGCTGCCTTCGGTGTGATAAGAGACAAAAAGCGACACAGGATCGTGGAGGATATAATCCTTAAAAAAGCGGACGTTGACGAGTCTGTTTTTCCCGAACCTTTAAATGCCGTTGAAGACGACTATCTTAAGCTTATAAAGCTTCTTAAAGAAGAGATCGTAAACAGAGAATGTGAGTACGAAGAAAAAAACAGAAATCTTTCGGATTATTATACAATGTGGGTACATCAGGTTAAGACACCGATAGCATCGATGAAGCTTAAACTATCCGAGACCGACAGCGAGAGCGCAAGACTCATCTCATCCGATTTAAGACGCATCGAGCAATATGTCGATATGGTGCTCACTTATGTAAGACTCAATTCGGAATCTACGGATTATGTGTTTAAGAAGATAAAAGCCGATGATATCATAAAGCCTTCCGTAAGAAAGTTTTCACATGACTTTATCTCCAAGAAACTTTCTTTGTCGTATGAGGGATCGGACATAGAACTTCTTACCGATGAAAAGTGGCTCGGGTTCGTAATAGAACAGTTATTATCCAATGCGGTGAAGTATACAAAAGAAGGCGGTATCACGATATCTGTAACAGAGGATGCCAGGTATGCGGTCATATCGATAAAGGATACGGGAATAGGCATTCCCGCGGAAAATCTTCCGAGGATCTTCGAATCGGGTTATACCGGACTTAACGGACGTACCGATTCTCATTCAAGCGGCATAGGCTTATATATCTGTAAAAAGATATGCGATAATCTCGGAATTACCGTTAAAGTTTTATCCGAAGTTTCAAAGGGCAGTGAATTTATACTTATGATACCCAAAGAAAGCGGGAAATTTGAGTAAAATTTTCCCAATATATATGTTCTGCGTATAAAGAAATGCTTTCTTACAAAAATGTAAGATTTTAAGGTAAAAATGTAAGCACATGAAATGGAGCTTGCATTTTTTTTGTTTTAAAATTCATTTGTAAGCCGGTCACGTTTCTGTAGGCATCGATCCGCGACAGGGCTTTGGACAATATGAACAGACAATTAAATTCGAAGGAGAATGGTAATGAAAATACTTGATGTAAATAATCTTAAGAAAACGTATACGACAAGACTTTCGTCGAACAAGGTTGAGGCTTTAAAAGGCGTCACCTTTGATGTGAACGAAGGCGAGTACGTGGCCATCATGGGTGAGTCGGGCTCCGGAAAGACCACCTTGCTAAACATAGTTGCTTCTCTTGATAAGCCTACCGCAGGCAGCGTATTTCTTGACGATGAGGATATCACCAAGATAAAAGACAAGGAACTTGCAAAGTTCAGACGTGATAATCTCGGATTTGTATTTCAGGAGTTCAATCTTCTCGATACTTTTACGCTTGAGGACAATATCTTTCTTCCACTCGTACTTGCGGGCGAAAGTTACAAAGAAATGGCACCGAAGATAGTGCCTATTGCCAAGAGGCTTGGTATTAGCGATCTTTTAAAGAAGTACCCTTATGAAGTATCGGGCGGACAGAAACAGCGTGCTGCGGTAGCGAGAGCACTTATCACCAATCCGAGACTTGTTCTTGCCGATGAGCCTACCGGAGCGCTCGATTCCAAGTCGACCGATGAGCTTCTTTCGCTTTTTGAAGCGATCAATGCAATGGGTCAGACCATCCTTATGGTAACTCACTCCGTAAAGGCAGCCAGCAAAGCGAAACGTGTTCTTTTTATCAAAGACGGAGTTGTATATCACCAGCTTTATAAAGGCGATCAAACCGATGAGCAGATGTATCAGAGCATCTCGGATACACTTACGATGCTTCAGACCGGAGGTGACAGATAATGGATAAAACAAGAAAGAGAGGACTGTTTGCGTCGCTTGCGATAAACGGCGTAAAAAACAACTCAAAGCTTTATGTTCCGTATATGATAACTTCTATCGGAACCATAGCTGTTTTCTATATTCTGTATGCGCTCATGATGGATGTGGATTCCTCTTCTATCGGAGGAAGAAGCTATCTTGCCATAATACTCGGACTCGGAACGTATGTGATAGTTATCTTCGGAGTACTGTTTTTGCTCTACACCAATTCGTTTCTGATCGGTGCCAGGACAAAAGAATTTGGCCTCTACAACGTGCTGGGCATGAGCAAGATCCATATTGCCAAGATCGTTGCTTCCGAAGCTTTTATGACCGGAAGTATTTCGATGATCGCAGGTCTTTTGGTGGGTATATTGTTTGAAAAACTTGTGCAGACGATAATGTACAAGATAATAAATGCCGAGCAGGATTATTCCTTTCACATATACTGGGGAGGGATTTGGAGAACACTCGTTTTCTTTGGGGCGATATTTGCACTTTTGATGGTAAGAAGTGTCGTAAGAGTATACAGACTCAATACGATAGATCTTATGAAAAATGACAAGGTTGGTGAAAAGCCTCCGAAAGCAAACTGGCTGATCGCTCTTGCGGGAATAATAATGTTGGCTATGGCTTATTATATCTCAGTCACCACCAAGAGCCCTTTGTCTGCATTGACGTTGTTCTTTTTGGCTGTTGTACTCGTTATTCTGGCAACTTATCTTATCTTTATCGCAGGTTCCGTCACACTTTGCAGAGTGCTTCAAAAGAATAAGAAATACTATTATTCGAGAAAACACTTTGTTTCTTTGTCCCAGATGGTATACAGGATGAAACGAAACGGAGCGGGACTGGCAACGATATGTATCCTTTCAACAATGGTACTTGTCATGCTTTCTTCCACAACCTGCATGTATTTCGGAAAAGAGTACGGTCTTAATACAATGTATCCTTCAGATGTGATGATGCGTGTTTACAGGGATCTTGATAATTCTCCGGATATTTCTGCCGAAGTGGAGAAGGATCTGGACGATTTCTTTGAAAATGCCGCAAAAGAAGCAGGATATGAACTTGAAAACAAGACTACTACAAAGACGGTTGACGATCTCTTCTATTGGGTAGACGATATCTTCAGTAATGACAGAGATCTTTGGGGAGGCGAACTTAACACCTCTACAAACGATAAACTGTGGGAAGTGCTTTTTGTGCCTGTAAGCGAGTATGAGAGACTTTCGGGTAAGCAGCTCACTCTTAAAGATGATGAATTCTATATAGCTGTTTATAGCGGCAAAAAGAAAATACCTTCCGATGTGATGCTAAACGGCGAGAAACATTACAAGATCGTCAATAATGAAGATCCGGACAGGGATTTTTACAGATACGATTCGGTAGGAACAGATCTTATTCAGATGTGTGCACTCATTTGCAATGAATATCCCGATAATCTCGGAGCAAACACGAGGGAAAAGTTTACTTACGGGTTAGATTTAAAAGACGCGACTCCTTCGGAACAAAGAAGATTTTTTGACTCCATAGAAGAGGATTGCTGTCAGCTTCTGCGTGATAAAAATTACTCTGATGATTATTATTTCGTTTTTGAGAGCAGAGAGGAAAACAGAGCCGATTTCTATGAGATGTATGGTGGAATGTTCTTTTTGGGAATTGTGTTAAGCGTAATGTTTACGTCCGCACTCGTCCTTATAATCTACTACAAGCAGATTTCGGAAGGATACGAGGACGGTTCGCGTTACGAGATCATGAAAAAAGTCGGAATGACCGGAAAAGATATCAGGAAGAACGTTAATTCACAGATGAAGACGGTGTTTTACATGCCTCTTATAATGGCGATCCTTCACCTGGCGTTTGCTTTTCCCATCATATTCAGAATACTTACACTGTTCGGACTTATCAATCTGTCCGTTCAGATCACAACAGCCGTTGTCAGTGCTGTCTTATTTGGAGTATTATATACTGTAGTGTACAATTTCACTTCGAACAGTTACTACAAACTTGTCAGATAAGAAAGCGAAGGAATATCGATGGATGTTGAAGCCGTATTGGTAAAAATGGATGAGGCCATCGCCGAAAACAGGGGCGGTGAGGTCGAAGGAATACTTACAGAGGCTATACATACAGCAGTTGAGGAGGGCGATGACGGCGCCCTCCTTCAATTGCTTAATGAGCTTTTGGGATATTACAGAGAGGTAGGAAGAACGGAGGACTCGTATCAGATCGCCGACACGATACTGGGAGTTGCCGAGCACATGGGCCTAAACGGCAGCCTTCCCTATGCAACGTGCCTTCTTAATATCGCAAATGCATACAGAGCCGGCGGAAGACTTGTCGAATCTCTTGAATACTATAAAGAGGTGGAAAACATCTATGCCGCGGTTTTGCCCGAGAAGTCCCTTCTTACGGCAAGTCTTTTAAACAACAAGGCGCTCCTTTATCAGGAGATGGGATCGTTAAACGATGCGATAGAAGCACTTAACAAGGCTTTATCCATCGTTACCGAGGCGGGAGAGAAGTTCGAGATCGCGGTAACTCACGCCAATCTTGCCAATACATACATCGGTCTTACGGATTATGATAACGCTTTAAAAGAAGCCAAAGCATCCGTCGACTGTTTTATTGCGATGGAACTTAAGGATTCGCATTACGCGTCGGCTCTTTATGCTCTCGGTCTTTGCATGTTTGAATCGGGAGACCGGAAAGGCGCCAAGGACAAGCTTTCTGAGGCGTTGACGATAATGGAAGAAAGCCTCGGAAGAAACGAGTTCTACTATCGGATAATGGATGAACTGAAGCGTTGTGAGACAGCTTTGTACGAAGAAAACGCCTCTGAGACCGCCTCTTTAACGAAAGAGCCCGGCAAAGACGATATAAAGGGGCTTAAGATAGCAAAAGACCTCTATGAAAAGGTGTTCAAAGTAAAGATAGAGGAACAGCTGCCAGAATGGAAAGATAAGATCGCGGTAGGATTGTTCGGTCGCGGATCGGATTGTTTCGGTTACGACGACAAGATATCAAGAGATCACGACTGGGGTCCGAGATTATGTGTTATTTTATCAAAAGAGACATATGACCAAATCGGTCAAAAACTTGAAGAAATTTATGCCGATCTTCCCAAATCCTTTGAGGGGGCGGATTTCGCGCCACAGGTAAGCGGTCACAAGAGACATGGAATTTTCATTTTGGAAGATTTTGTGGGAAATCTTCTCGGAACATGGCCAATCAATGATAACGATCGTTTTTCGATTCCGGACTATGCTTTTGCCTCCATGACGAACGGTGAAATATTTGTTGACCCGGAAGGTCAAATAACAAAGATAAGAGGAGAACTTTCAAAGGGTCATCCGTTAAACGTTCTTCTTAGAAAGATAGCTCAAAGTGCGGCGGAATTTTGCCAGAAAGCACAATATAATTACAAAAGAGCCTTAAGCCGTGGCGACAGCCTTACGGCAGAGATAATGCTTTACGAAGGCATAAAAGATGCGTTAAAACTTGCCCATTACATAGATAACGTATATCCGCCTCACGACAAGTGGCTGGTAAGGAGTGCCGAAGATCTTTCCTTCGGAAAAGAACTTGTGGGACTTTGCAGAGGCAAAGACGTCGATTCCATAGGAAAACTGCTTGCAAACAAGTTGTATGAAAGATCGTACATAAGCGATATCGACGATTATCTCGATCACCATACGGATGAACTGATATTTAAGAGCGGTATAGCGGACAAAACGGTCGACGAACTTGCGGATATGGTGACAAAACTCGAATTTGAAGCATTCGACAAAGTTCAAAACGAAGGAGGCAGAGCATCGTGTCAGGACGACTATCACACCTTCTCCATAATGCGCAAAAGCCAGTACCTTACTTGGGATAAAGACATGCTCATGCAGTATCTTTACGACTTTGACCGCGAATTCAAACTCGGCCACAACCTCATCACCGAAAAATACGGCCGCATGATGGAAAGCACTGCGCCCGAACGATACGCCGAAATAAAAGACAG
>JAGCTJ010000026.1 GCA_017963665.1 Lachnospiraceae bacterium
CGGTGAAGATGGAGACGGAACACATATCACAATAGAAATCGGTACTGTAACCGCAACCGGTGGAGAATTTGCAGCAGGAATCGGTGGCGGTGATGGTGGAGACGGAACATATATCACAATAGAAAACGGCACTGTAACCGCAACCGGTGGAGAATATGGAGCCGGAATCGGTGGAGGAATGGGAGATATAGGTGAAGTAACAATAACCGGTGGCACGGTGATCGCAATCGGAGGAGAAGGTGGAGCCGGAATCGGTGGTGGTGGCTATGACTCGGACGGATCTGCCATAACCGTGAGCAACGATGCTACCATATATGCGGCAGGAGGGGTAGGCAATTGGGATTGCGGTGAAGGCGCCGCTATAGGCGAAGGCGGTTCAAGCAATTTTTTAAAAGGCGTAGACGTAACCCCCGACACAGCAGGTCTATATACGACAGGCAGTATCACAACATTTTCCGCAGGAACAACTGCCGAACAGATAAAAGCCAACCCCGGCAGCGGTAAGACCATTCACGGAACTATTCCCGATCCCAATGCACCGGTTGAGTCGACTAATGTTAAGAAGGAGCAGCCTCCTAAAAAGGAGCAACCTCCTAAGCAGGAACAGCCTCCCAAGGAGGAGATCCCGGTATACACTGAGCGCTCCTGCATCGCAGATGTAAATGTTGCCGCACTCATCGCCGCAGCGCTTAAGGCCGATCCCAACGCAAAAGAGATCACGATCGAGTTTGGCGACAACATCTGCCTCACACCCGACCTTCTTAGGGATCTTTTCGCGGACAGCAGAGTATCGAAAAACTGCCTGTTCTCATACAAAGGAAAACGCTATGTCTTTAGAGTTAACGCTGTCAACACCGCATCCAAGCAGTACGCGGACGATTTCGCAGCTCTCGGCAAAGAGACCGACGGCATGGCAGGCTTCTTAAGAGCGGCAGAGATATTTAATGACCTTAACGTAACGGTAAATGAGATCAATTGACCATTGACAGAATAAAGAATTGCGCAATATAATACGTTATCGGAACAGAAATGCTCCGTACATATTAATAAATGTGATCCATTAAAAGCGACGACGAAGACAGTACCTTAAAGAGGAAAGGCAAAGCGAATCGGGGACGGTGTAAGCCCGATGCGAGTAATCTTAAAGGGAAGATCACTTCCGAGCTTCGGCCTGAATCAAGTAGGCGCCGACGGAGTCCCACCGTTATGCGGGAAGCGTATGAACCGAAAGGGAGTACTCTTAAAAAGGTGGTTGCAAGGCGTATAACGGACTTGTCCTTTTTAGGGCAGGTCCTTTCTTTATTTTCTCAGGAGGTAAAACATGTACAAACAGGTACCCACAAACTTGAATTTCGTAGACCGCGAAAAAGAAACACTTAAGTTCTGGAACGAGAACAAGATTTTTGAAAAGAGCATGGAAAACCGTGAAGGCTGTCCGACATATACTTTCTATGACGGACCCCCTACCGCAAACGGAAAGCCTCACATCGGCCACGTTCTTACGCGTGTAATAAAGGATATGATTCCCAGATATCGTACCATGAAGGGCTATATGGTTCCCAGAAAGGCCGGATGGGATACTCACGGACTTCCCGTAGAGCTTGAAGTTGAAAAACTTCTCGGCATCGACGGAAAAGATCAGATCGAAGAATACGGTCTCGATCCGTTCATTCAGAAGTGTAAAGAATCGGTTTGGAAATATAAAGGTATGTGGGAAGATTTCTCAGGTACCGTAGGTTTCTGGGCCGATATGGACGAGCCTTACGTAACTTATCACGACGACTACATCGAGTCCGAGTGGTGGGCTTTAAAGGAGATCTGGGACAAGGGTCTTTTGTACAAAGGCTTTAAGATCGTGCCTTACTGCCCTCGTTGCGGTACTCCTCTTTCATCTCACGAGGTTGCTCAGGGCTACAAGACACTTAAAGAACGTACCGCAGTCGTACGTTTCAAGATCGTCGGAGAAGACGCTTATTTCCTTGCTTGGACGACAACACCCTGGACGCTTGCTTCCAACATCGCTCTTTGTGTAAACCCCGAAGAGACTTACGCGCGTGTTAAAGCAGCCGACGGATTCACCTATATCATGGCTGAGGCACTTCTTGACAGTGTTCTTGGTTCCATCGAAAGAGAAGAAGGCACTCCCGCTTACGAAGTGCTTGAGACATACAAAGGTAAGGACCTTGAATACAAGGAATACGAGCCTTTATATCAGTGTGCTAAGGACGCTGCCGACAAGCAGCACAAGAAAGCGTTCTTCGTATATTGTGACGACTATGTAACCATGTCGGACGGTACCGGTATCGTTCACATCGCTCCCGCTTTCGGTGAAGACGATGCAAGGGTAGGAAGAAAATACGACGCTCCTTTCGTACAGATGGTAGATGAGCACGGTGTCATGAAAGACGAGACACCTTTTGCGGGCATGCGCTGCAAACCTACCCAGCACGAGATCGAGCAGGGCGCTATCAACTGTGATCCCGAGGTGTTAAAAGAACTCGATGCAAGAGGAATCCTTTTCTCAGCTCCCAAGGTAGAGCATGACTATCCTCACTGCTGGAGATGTTCGACACCCCTTCTTTACTATGCAAGAGAGTCCTGGTTCATCAAGATGACCGCAGTAAGAGACGACCTTGTACGTAACAACAAGACAGTAAACTGGATCCCCGCTACTATCGGTGAAGGACGTTTCGGTAACTGGCTTGAGAACATCCAGGACTGGGGTATCTCAAGAAACCGTTACTGGGGAACTCCTCTTAACATCTGGGAATGTGCCGATTGCGGACATCAGGAAGCTATCGGTTCACGTAAGCAGCTTGAAGAGCTTTCGGGCAACCCTGCCGCTCAGACCGTAGAACTTCACAGACCTTATATCGATGAGATCGTCTGCACTTGTCCCAAGTGCGGCAAACCCATGAAACGTGTACCGGAAGTTATCGACTGCTGGTTCGATTCGGGTGCAATGCCTTTCGCACAGCATCACTATCCTTTCGAGAACAAGGAACTCTTCGAAAAGCAGTTCCCCGCACAGTTCATCTCTGAGGCTGTTGACCAGACGAGAGGTTGGTTCTACTCCCTTATGGCAGAAGGAACACTCCTCTTCAACAAGTCCCCTTACGAGAATGTCATCGTACTCGGACTCGTGCTCGATGAAAACGGCGAGAAGATGAGTAAGTCAAAGGGCAACGCGGTAGATCCTTTCGAAGCTTTGAAGACATACGGTGCAGATGCGATCAGATGGTATTTCTACACCAACTCCGCACCTTGGCTTCCCAACAGATTTGCCGGCGATACCGTTCTTGAAGGACAGAGAAAGTTCATGGGAACACTTTGGAACACTTATGCGTTCTTTGTTCTTTATGCAAACATTGATAATTTCGACGCTTCAAAATATACGCTTGATTACGACAAACTTCCCGTAATGGACAAGTGGCTTCTTTCCAAGATGAACACCATGGTTAAGGATGTCGATACCAACCTTGAGAACTACCGCATCCCCGAAGCCGGACGTGCGCTTGACGAGTTTGTAGACGATATGAGTAACTGGTACGTTCGTCGTTCACGTGAACGTTTCTGGGCAAAGGGAATGGAGCAGGATAAGATCAACGCTTACATGACTCTTTACACCGCACTCGTAACTGTGTCAAAGGCTGCGGCTCCCATGATCCCCTTCATGGCAGACGATATCTACAGAAACCTCGTTTGTTCGATCGACAGCAGCGCACCCATAAGCGTACATCTTTGCGACTTCCCCGTTTGCGACAATGCACACGTGGACAAAGAACTTGAAAAGAACATGGATGCCGTACTTAAGACCGTAGTTATGGGTCGTGCGGCAAGAAACGCTTCCAACCTTAAGAACCGTCAGCCCATCGCTTCCATGTATGTTAAGGCTCCTTTCGAGCTTTCCGAGTTCTTCAAAGAGATCATCGAAGACGAACTTAACGTTAAGGAAGTGGTATTCACAGACGACGTAAGAGAGTTCACTTCATATACCTTCAAGCCCCAGTTAAGGACCGTAGGACCCAAGTACGGCAAGCAGCTCGGCGGCATCCAGAAGTACCTTGCAAGCGTTGACGGTAACAGCGCAATGGATACTTTAAAGGCAGAGGGTGCTCTTAAGTTTGATGTGGACGGAACCGAGGTTTCACTGGCAGAAGAAGATCTTCTCATCACGATCGCTCAAAAGGAAGGTTACGTAACCGAAGCCGACAACGTTGTTACGGTGGTACTTGACGCAAACCTTACTCCCGAGCTTATCGAAGAAGGTTTCGTATACGAGATCATCTCCAAGATCCAGACGATGCGTAAAGACTCCGGATTCGAAGTAATGGATCACATCAAAGTAACCTTTAGCGGTAACGAAAAGATCGCTTCCATCGCATTAAAGAATAAAGATGTCATTGCAACTAAGGTTCTGGCAGACGAAATGACAAAAGAAGTTACACTTTCCAACATGAAAGAATGGAATGTTAACGGTGAAAGTGTTACAATCGGTGTGGAACGTGTATAAATCCGAGGTTCGGGGTAAATAGCCGCTTGGCATATACGAAATGCGAGGATTGATATGAGTAAATATGCAATAGAATTCGATAAAGAACTGTTTAAGAGAAGTGTTCTTTATAACGTAAAGACTCTTTACAGAAAGACCATTGAAGAAGCAAGCGATCAGCAGATATTCCAGGCTGTGGCTTATGCGGTCAAAGACCAGATTGTAGATTGCTGGATGGATACCCAGAAAGCGTACGAAGAGCAGGATCCCAAGATCGTTTACTACATGTCGATGGAATTTTTGATGGGTCGTGCTTTAGGCAACAACATGATCAACTTAAAGGCTTACAAGGCAGCCAAAGAGGCGCTTGATGAGCTTGGTATAAACCTTGACGTTGTGGAAGATCAGGAACCCGATGCAGCTCTGGGAAACGGCGGTCTCGGACGACTTGCCGCATGTTTCCTCGATTCGCTTTCAACTCTTGGTTATCCTGCATACGGTTGCGGTATAAGATATCGTTACGGTATGTTCAAGCAGGAGATAAGAGACGGTTATCAGGTAGAGGTGCCCGACAACTGGCTTGAGGACGGCAACCCGTTTGAATTAAGACGTCCCGAATACACCAAGGAAGTCAAGTTTGGCGGTTATACCACATTTGATACCGATGAGAAAGGAAGAAACCATTATCGCCAGGAAGGTTATCAGTCTGTAAATGCGGTTCCTTACGATCTTCCTATTATCGGTTACGGCAACGGTATCGTTAATACGCTTCGTATATGGGACGCTCAGCCCATGGAATGCTTCAAGCTCGATTCCTTCGACAAGGGCGATTATCAGAAGGCCGTTGAACAGGAAAACCTTGCAAGAAACATCGTTGAGGTTTTGTATCCCAACGATAACCACTATGCCGGCAAGGAATTAAGACTTAAACAGCAGTATTTCTTCATTTCGGCATCCGTACAGGAAGCTGTCGAGAAATATATGCGTACACACAAAGATATCAAGAAGCTCTACGAAAAGGTGGTATTCCAGTTAAACGATACCCACCCTACCGTAGCTATCGCCGAGCTTATGCGTATACTCATGGATGAGCACGATCTTACATGGGACGAAGCATGGGAAGTTACTTCAAAGACCTGTGCATACACGAACCATACGATCATGGCGGAAGCACTTGAGAAATGGCCCATCGAGCTTTTCTCGAGACTCCTTCCCAGAGTTTATCAGATCATCGAAGAGATCAACCGTCGATTCCTTGAAGAAGTAGAGAAGAAATATCCCGGCGACCGCGAAAAGGTTCGCAAGATGGCTATCATCTACGACGGACAGGTTAAGATGGCACACCTTGCCATTGTTACCGGTTTCTCGGTAAACGGTGTTGCAAGACTTCATACAGAGATACTTAAACATCAGGAACTTAAGGACTTCTACGAGATGTTCCCCGATAAGTTCAACAACAAGACCAACGGTATCACCCAAAGAAGATTCCTTCTTCACGGAAATCCCCTTCTTGCAGACTGGGTAACCGCACATATCGGAGACGAATGGATCACCGATCTTTCTCATATATCGAAGCTTAAAGTTTACGCTACCGATGAGAAGGCTCAGCAGGAATTCATGAACATCAAATACCGCAATAAAGTACGTCTTGCGAAGTATATCAAGGAGCACAACGGTGTCGATGTAAATCCCCGTTCGATTTTCGATGTACAGGTTAAGAGACTTCACGAGTACAAGCGTCAGCTTCTTAACATCCTGCACATTATGTACCTTTACAACACCATCAAAGAGCATCCCGAGATGGAATTCTATCCCAGAACCTTCATCTTCGGTGCAAAGGCTGCTGCAGGCTACAGAACGGCTAAGCAGACGATCAAGCTCATCAACTCCGTTGCGGACGTTATCAATAACGACGCATCCATCGATGGCAAGATCAAAGTCGTATTCATCGAAAACTACAGAGTATCCAACGCTGAGTGGATTTTCGCCGCATCCGATATTTCAGAGCAGATCTCCACAGCTTCCAAGGAAGCATCCGGAACCGGTAACATGAAGTTCATGCTTAACGGTGCCATCACTCTCGGAACTATGGACGGTGCAAACGTAGAGATCGTGGAAGAGGTGGGCGAAGAAAACGCTGTTATATTCGGTCTTTCTTCCGACGAGGTCATCAACTACGAGAACAACGGCGGATACAATCCGATGGACGTTTTCAACAACGATGCAGACGTCAGAAAAGTGCTCATGCAGCTTATAAACGGAACATATTGTCCGGGTAACACCGAGGAGTTCAGATCACTTTACAATTCGCTTCTCAATACTCAGGAGACAGACCGTGCCGACAGATACTTCATCTTGAAGGACTTCAGATCTTACGCCGAAGCTCAGGAGAAGATCGGAAAATGGTATCTTAATGAGAAAGAGTGGGCAAAGAAGGCTATACTTAACGTAGCTTGCTCGGGTAAGTTCTCTTCGGACCGTACCATTCAGGAATATGTAGATGACATCTGGCATCTTGATAAAGTTGTGATTAAATGATCAAACTAAGAGGGAGGGCAAAAGCCCTCCCAATTAATATGAAAGGACATTGGTATGATAAAGCTTTATGACACTCCGGTTTATCTTGTAAACGGAACCGAAATTGTCGAAGACAATGCAGAGAGCACTGTTAAAATAGCAAACCTCACCGGAAAGCAGGTGAGCAAAGAAGAGGCTGCAAAGGGTACGATAGCATACTCGATCCTTACTTCTCACAATACTTCGGGAGACGATAAGAAGCTTAAGATCAAGTTCGATAAGCTCACATCCCACGACATCACATTTGTAGGTATCATCCAGACCGCAAGAGCTTCCGGACTTAAAAGATTCCCGATACCCTACGTACTTACCAACTGCCACAATTCACTTTGCGCGGTAGGCGGCACCATCAACGAAGACGATCACGTTTTCGGTCTTTCGTGTGCTAAGCGTTACGGCGGAATATATGTACCCCCTCATCAGGCGGTCATTCACCAGTTCGCTCGTGAAATGCTTGCGGAAGGCGGCGCAATGATACTCGGTTCAGACTCCCATACCCGTTACGGAGCACTGGGAACTATGGCTATGGGCGAGGGCGGTCCCGAGCTTGTTAAGCAGCTTCTTGAGCAGACTTATGATATCAACATGCCCGGCGTTGTGGGTATATATCTTGAAGGCGAACCCATGAAGGGTGTAGGTCCTCAGGACGTTGCACTTGCCATTATCGGTGCTGTATTCAAGAACGGATTCGTAAAGAACAAAGTAATGGAGTTTGTAGGTCCCGGCGTTTCAAAGCTCTCCGCAGACTTCAGGATCGGTGTCGACGTAATGACTACCGAGACGACCTGTCTTTCTTCTATCTGGAAGACCGATGAGAATATAAAAGAGTTTTACGATATCCATGGAAGAAGCGAAGCATACAAAGAACTTTCACCTGCGGATGTGGCATATTATGACGGTTTTGTAAAGATCGATCTTTCATCGATCAAGCCCATGATCGCTATGCCTTTCCATCCGAGCAACACATATACGATAGACGAATTAAACGCAAACCTTTCCGACATCCTTCACGATGTTGAAGAAAAGGCTTTGGTAAGCCTTGACGGCAAGGTTGAGTATTCACTTAAGAGCAAAGTCAGAAACGGCAAGTTCTACGTTGATCAGGGTATCATCGCAGGATGTGCCGGCGGCGGATTTGAGAACATCTGCGCCGCAGCCGACATACTTAAAGGCGCAAACATCGGTAACGAAGCTTTCACGTTAAGTGTTTATCCCGCTTCAATGCCTGTATACATGGAACTTATAAAGAATGGCTGTGCTGCAACGATCATGGAGACCGGTGCTGTATTAAAGACCGCATTCTGCGGACCTTGCTTCGGTGCTGGAGACACCCCCGCAAACAATGCGTTCTCCATCAGACATTCGACAAGAAACTTCCCCAACCGCGAAGGCTCGAAGCTCCAGAACGGTCAGATCTCATCCGTCGCACTTATGGATGCGCGTTCTATCGCGGCAACCGCTGCAAACAAGGGTCTTCTTACACCTGCTACGGAAGTTCCGGACGTTATCGGAAAGTACAAGTATCACTTCGATGCAAACATATACAAGAACAGAGTATTCGACTCCCACGGTGTGGCTGACGAGAATGCCGAGATCGTACTCGGTCCCAACATCAAAGACTGGCCCGAAATGATCGCACTTCCCGAAAACTTATTGCTCAAAGTCGTTTCCGAGATCCACGATCCCGTTACCACCACCGATGAGCTCATTCCTTCCGGAGAGACTTCTTCTTACCGTTCCAATCCTTTGGGACTTGCGGAGTTTGCACTCTCAAGAAAAGATCCCGAATATGTGGGAAGAGCAAAAGCTATCTACGCAGAAGAAGTGACAAGAAGAGAGAGCGGTTCGTTCGATAAGTTAAACGCCGAAGTTAAGGGCGCGCTCGACACCGTAAAGAAGACGTTTGCCGACGTAAGCGCAGCAAACACCGGTTTTGGTTCAACGATCTTCGCCGTTAAGCCCGGCGACGGCTCCGCTCGTGAGCAGGCGGCTTCCTGCCAGAGAGTGCTCGGCGGATGCGCAAACATCGCAAACGAGTATGCTACGAAGCGTTATCGCTCGAACCTCATCAACTGGGGTATGCTTCCCTTCCTTATCAAGGACGGAGAGCTCCCTTTCAAGAATCTTGATTACATCTACGTTCCCGGCATCAAAGAAGCCGTTAAGGACAAAAAAGACGTCATCAAGGCTTACGCCGTAAAAGACGGCTCCCTCAACGAATTCGACCTCACCCTCGGCGAACTCACCAACGAGGAAAGAGAGATCATACTTAAGGGCTGTCTCATTAATTACAACAGAGTATAAATAAGCAAAAATAACAAGCCATGCAACGATAAAGATAAAAGACCATCGGGGTGCTTGCATCCAAGATGGTCTTTTTTTCTTTATCGTTATACGGCGCCTATGGCGCCGGTTATTGATGAGCGAAGCGAATCAATAACAAAGCATGGCGTAGCAAAGTGCGCCTATGGCGCCGGTTATTGATGAGCGAAGCGAGTCAATAACAGAGCATGGCGTTTTTTTGAAAGAAACCAAAAACAAGTAATAGTAATTTGCACATAGATTTTCGAAATTAAAACCGATGTTATATGCATCGGTTTTTTTTATTGTTATACCATTTGATTATTAAAGTATCGTGTAATTGCAGAAATGCTGAGAAGATGCAAAACAAATAGTCACCAGTTTTTATTGACAACTCAATTGCAAATATATATAATTAGCATGCGGTTTTAAATAAATAGGAAAGTGGAGGTATATGTATGAAAAAAACTATCATTGGTACTATTGCGTTTCTTTCGGTGTTGATCTCAACAACTATCACTGCCAAGGCCTCAACATATTCAGATGGTCCTTTTACTTATTTTTTCAATCAATATGTAGACAGCAATCAGTATACATATGTTTGTTCATCTTACGGTTCGGGATGGGTGGACCATTTGCAGGTGTATGTAGGAGCGATTTATAAGGCTAACGGCTCAGAATCAAATTATAAAAAGGTATATGTTATGCCAAGCGCCGGAGGCAATTCGTTAGATTCGAGATTGCTGAAAGTTGGGAATACTTCATATTATTCAATTCCCGCTGCTTATCAGGGAAATGATGTGACAAGCCAGCTTTTCGCAATGGGACACAATCCTTCTCTTGATTGCCAGATAACCGGATTGTTCAGTTCGGATTGATGTTATGAGTGATAAACGCAGAGATTGGTTATTTTTGGTAAAGATGCCGGAGACGGGTATTTTCATCTTTTCATTTACAGCCTATGTAGTTTTGACTTTCATATATCATTTTATAAGAGCATATGGTATAGGCGCAGCCAACTATCTGGATAGAAGTGAGTTGTTCGCATTTAATGAAAATGCACCTTTATGGGACTATTTCTCTCTGATAATTCCTCAGCTGTGTGTTATGCCGGGTATTGGGCTTTATGATTATATTTGCAAGAATAAAATCATGTCCATTATTCATTCCAAGGAGAGCAGATACGAGAGGAAAATGACTCAAAATCTTGCGTATTTGATATTTGCTATCGTATTTATGGGATGCATTTTATCTCTTCTGTTGAATTATTTGAGATTTGAATCCACCGGAATAACATATGACGATTTCAAATTGTCTATGGCTTACGTGAATAATATGGAAAATGGTGATAAATATGTCATGTGTCGATTGCATATTTATCATCCGTTTTTATATAATCTTATCTATTCTGTTTCCTTTTCCGCGATGTGCGCCATAATCTCCCATGAAACAACTTCTTTTATATATGGCATTAAAGAAGTAAAAGATTATATGGTGTATATAGCAAGTATGATCCTCTCTTTTGCTGTTTACGAGATATATGAGATTGGCGATATCAATATATGGCACTTTTTCATTGTTTCTCATAAAACGTATGAAAACCCTGCAGTATCTTTATGCTTTGTGATCATATTGATATTGGCACCTAAATTGATCGGAAAAGTATATGAAAATGTGTCTTAGATTTTTATGGGGCTTGCCTTTAGCACTAATTTCAAATTTTGATGCGCTTATGCTGTAAAATCCAAATACGGTGTCGAATACATTTGTTTGTTCAATCTTTGATATTTCCAATTATCTGGAAAAGCATGAGGCACGCTTAAGCATAAAACTGTTGATTATTTCGCTGCTGTTCGTAATGACATGTTTTGATGAGATCGAAAAGACTCAGACGATATATGAGATCACGCGTGTTAGCAACATAAAGCGCTATGAAATTAAAAAGGTATTGACACTGATCATATATACGGTACTGTTTTGGATGTTATTTTCGGCGGGTACTTTATTTCTTTCCGTTGTTTCAAGCGAGAAGAGTTTAAGCATTACAGAGATAGATACACTGGTCAAGGTATCAGCCGGGTTGATTTTTTGCGAAACAGCAATTGCTTTGATGGTAAATTTATTATCGGCAGCTATAAGGTTTAAAGGAAAAGCCATAATCGCTTCGGTATCGGTCATTGCCCTTTTTCTGATTTCCGTGAAGCTGACATCGTCATTATCAAATAATCTGATCATAATGGCTTTATATCCGACAACCGCGATGACGATCATGTTTTTGTCATTTGCAGAGTGTTTGATTACAGCGGGCGGTTGGTTGATTGAGGTCAGCGTTCTGTCATTGGCAATAGCATACATAATAGATGGAAGATTTAATGATAACAAAAATAGTTATAGAAAATATAAGCAAATCATTTAAAAACACTCATATATTAAATAATGTGACATGTTCCTTTGAAGGCGGAAAGGCATATGGAATAACAGGCAAGAACGGAAGCGGTAAAAGTGTTTTACTAAACATTATCATAGGAACACAAAAACCCGATGAAGGCAACGTATCATTTTATACGGATAATAAGCCTCGAATTGGGGTTGCGATAGACGGAACCGAGTTATTTCCGTATATGAACGCTAAGGAAGCGCTTGAATATCTTGCTTCTTTCAGAAAAGAAGCAGGTGATTCCGATATTGAAGAAATATTGGAAAGAATGGGTCTTGGTAAAGTCGGAAAGAAGCATATCAGACGTTTTTCGACCGGTATGAAGAAACGACTTTTGATCGCCCAGGCAATAATGGAAGATAATGATCTGTATATTTTCGACGAGCCCACCAATGGACTGGACGAAGCAGGGGTAAAACTGTTTTATGAAATAATCAATGAATTGCGTGAAAAAGGAAAAACGATTATTATAACCAGTCACTGCAAGGAAGATATAAAAGAATGCTGTGACGAAGTATTTGAATTAAAAGATGGAATCATATTATGAGAAAACTGTTATATTGTGTCTGCGGTGCAGCCGTTCTGACAATAGCTCTTGCACTTGGGGGTAGGATAAAAGATGATTCTTTTGGTCATTCGTTATATAATACCTCTTTTTCTTTTTACGGAGTTCTTTCAAAAGACAGGCTTCCGTCGCTTGAAGATATTGACAGAATGATAGATACGGCGGATAACATAGCGGAAGTGACCGCAACGGCGGAAATTCGATCCGAATCGGTAGTGGTCGTTCAAAAAGTTACAGTCAATAAAGTTTACAAAGGCAGTTACATTCCGGGCGATGAAATAGAGATAATAAGTGAAAACGGGATAAAAGGTGTCATGAATTGGGGAGTCACAAATCTGATGGAACCGGGGAATGATTATCTGGTGGTGCTAAAAACGGAAGAGATTACAAAAGAAAGAAATCATATTAATCTCTATTTAGGTCCTATCCCCTTGCATGAAGGAAAAAGAACACTGATAGACCTTGGCCGAACATACACCTATGAAGAGCTTCGGGGAGTGGACTTCTTCGTGGAAGACGATGAAAGTTACAGAGCAGTAACAGAAATGAAAGATTATGTTATTAAGAAAGTTAGGTATCGTTAAAGATTATGATTCTGAAGAAATAATAAGAGATGCTGAACAGGAAATGGTGGTCACCGAAAAGGAATGTGTCAAATGGGAGCCGCATATCTGGCTAGCATAGGATATTCAGCAGGGAGTATATTAAATTACTATTATACAGATTGCACTATGGCGCCTTGTCCGATTATTTGATTTTATAAGGAAACTCCATGATAAATATTCTTAGAACGTTTTGTATTATTTTTATTTTATCCCATTACAGTAACGCGACTGTTGATTTGATGAGTAATATCAATGGAAGCAAAGCTTTGTTAGCGCAATCAGTAGATAATGATTTATACATTGATATATTGAAGAATCTATTGGCAGTTGATGACAAATGGATAACAGAGGAGTATAAGCCTTATGTAGACACCGTTAAGTTTGGGTCTTTCTTTGGAGAAGACACAAAAGATAAGATGATCCTGATCAAGTACAACAAGCTTCCGCATGTTGCCGGAACAGATAGGACTGAATTACTGGTTGTAAATGAAGACAGTTCTTTGAGGATAATGAAAACTTACTCTGCGGACGACGTTTCTGTAACTATATTGCCTTCCGATTCGGGTCCCTGCTTTATTTTGGCAATTTGTACTTCAACTTCAACCGGAGCCATGAGTCAGAGTGTCTCAATTTCACATATAGAAGATAATACATTCGTGGAAGATAATATTGACTATTTGTATGATTATACCGAAAGCGATCATATGGATACGGTAAATAATATTCCTATCATCAAAAATATAGCATTTGTGTTTGAAGATATAAATGGGATCAATTTTGCCGTGATGGATGAGTATCCGATCACAGAATCAAACAGAGTTTCTTCTTATATATGGAATCAATATGATGAAAGATTTGAAGAAATATCTTCTGATCGGGTTGCAGAAACGGAATGCGTTACCGAAGATCTTGGAGAGAAAAATGAGACAGAAGTTAGCGGTAAAAAACAGGCATATTGGGTCATTATAATTATTCAAATGATTGTTATTTTGGCTGCTTTAGGAGGGCTGGTATATATAATCCGTAAACAACAGATTGTATCCAAGTCAAAAAAGGAAAAATGATATGAAGAAAATAAACCGAGCCGGTATTTCCGGCTCGGTTTTGCATTTTGATGATTATGATACCAGATCCACGTGCTGCATGGTGCCGGCGGTGCCGTCCTCGTACAAGAACATTCCCGTCTGGCGGACGTAGCCAAGAGCTGCATTTTCCATGTCGGCGAGTTTAAACTCGGTGCCGGTGGAGCCAAGGAAGATCGCGCCAATATCCTTGTCTTTTAGGGTGTAGAGGATGTCATTGCCCGAAGGATCTTTGACCCAGAGTTTTAACTTGTTAAAGACCGAATCGTTTTCGTCTATCCATCCGTTACCGTCTTCGTCATATTCGGCAAGGTCTTTAAAGCCGTCACCGGATTTGGGGCCGAAAAGCTCCGAGCCGTCGTTTACCTTGCCGTCGCCGTTTAAGTCAAGTGCCAGGAAAGCGCTTGATTGATCGAGACGCGCGATTTTTTCTTCGTCCCCATTGGCATCGAGATCAAAGAAAAAGTCGAAGCCGTCACCGGATTTGAGACCGGGCAGGTTTCCGTCAAAATTGATGACAAGAGGATCGCACAGATTAAGGGATGTGAAGCTGTAGTGCTCCTCGTAGTAAGATGTGAACGAACGACTCATCGTCATGTTCAGATTGATGTCGATCGAGCGTCCGTCGGCGGTCTTGACCGTACCCGCAGCGGAAAACGATGTCGTTTCGGTCTCGGTGTAGTAGCCCGACGATACATATTCACTGTTTACGATCCTAAAAGATGTCATATCTGAGTAAGCAAGATTGTTGTTCTCGTAAGCCGGGA
This sequence comes from Lachnospiraceae bacterium, assembly GCA_017963665.1. Lineage (GTDB taxonomy): Bacteria > Bacillota > Clostridia > Lachnospirales > Lachnospiraceae > UBA1258. The sequence continues at coordinate 14,827 of JAGCTJ010000026.1, forward strand.
CATCTTCGCACGATGCGGGGTGCTTGTCGTAGCGGTCGGGGAACAGCAGATCGAAGATGCGCCGCACCATGAGTTCGTGGAGCTTTTTGAACTCGGACTGTGAGTTGCGGTCATTGATGTAATCGTTCCTCAGCTTCGCGGTAAGGTAATTGAGCGACAACGGATCTTTTTTGTCCGGCGCTGTTACTATACCTTCTTTTGTTTCTTCTTCGGCCGCCTCGTTTTTCTCGCCGAGATAGCCTGCAAATGACATAAGCGCGTCGTTACCTCCCTGTGCGCTTAAGTCTGTGCTTGCGTGCGTTGCACGCATTTGCTGTGAAGACTTGTAAAGTCTTGCGGAATCCATTCCTATTTGGTAGGAATCAATTCTCAAATCGTACCTCCTTTTTAATGTTTTTTGGGATGAAAAAAGGAGCCCACGTCAGAGAAAGGGATATCCTTTCCCATCAGTTACTCCTTGTACTAATTATATCGGCACAAAACAGAAATAATTAAGCGCGGTGAGATTAAGATTAATTGTTTTTTTCTCCCATTTGGATATAATTGTATATAGTACATTGTATACAATACACAGAATACGGGATACTTATGATAACAGAAGAAGCATACGCAAAGATAAATCTGTCGCTCGATGTATCGGGGAGACGCGATAACGGCTATCACGACGTAAGAATGGTGATGCAGTCGATAAGCCTTCACGACACATTGACATTCGAAAAAAACGACGATTTTACTCTTGCGACCGATAACGCGGAACTTGCAAAAGAATCTGACGAGGGAAAAGAAAATATAATACTTAAGGCCTGCAGAGTGCTTTCTGAATATAAAGGCGCCTTCGGAGGCGCAAAGATCACGCTTACCAAACGCATACCCATCGCGGCCGGAATGGCGGGCGGAAGCACGGACGCCGCAGCGACGCTTCGCGGCCTTAACCGCCTTTACGACCTTGGACTATCTATGCAAGAACTTGAGACGATCGCCGTAAAGATAGGCGCGGACGTTCCGTTCTGTGTCAGGGGAGGTACGGCTTTAAGCGAGGGAATAGGCGAGATACTTACCAAGCTTAAAACGCCTTCCGAGACAAAGATCGTAATAGTCAAACCCGATATAAACGTTTCCACAAAGGATGTATACGAAGCGTTCGACAGCCTGTCTGACCCTTTTCATCCCGATGTTGACGCAATGGTAAAGGCTGTAAATGAGGACAATACCGGAGCGATTGTGAGTAATCTGGGCAACAGTCTTGAAGCGGTGA
>JAGCTJ010000027.1 GCA_017963665.1 Lachnospiraceae bacterium
AACACCGGGAGTCGGTTTACATAATTTCAAATCAAATTGGGAGAAAAAATGATATATTTAGGATCGCATGTCGCCATGAGCGGCAAAGAAATGTTTCTGGGCTCCGTTAAAGAAGCGCTCTCTTACGGATCGAATACATTCATGGTTTATACCGGCGCACCCCAGAATTCAAAAAGAAGACCTCTTAATGAGTTAAGGATACCCGAAGCCAAAGAACTTATGAAAGAATCGGGCATCGACAGGTTCTTTGTGCACGCTCCCTACCTTATCAATCTCGGAAACAGCGTAAACGAAGAGACTTTTAAGCTCGGAAAAGAGATGCTCGCGGTAGAACTTGATCGTGCTCACGAAATGGGAAGCGACATAATGGTGCTTCATCCGGGTTCTGCCGTCGGTGCGGAACCTGAAGTCGGAATAGCAAAGATAATAGAAGGACTTGATGAAGTCATAAAGACCACGGAATACGGTCTGATAGCCCTTGAAACCATGGCAGGAAAGGGTTCTGAACTGGGGCGCAACTTCGATGAGTTAAAAGCCATATTTGACGGTGTTAAAGACAATTCCCGCCTTCGTATATGTATAGACACATGCCACCTTAACGACGCCGGATATGATGTTGTAAATGACTTTGACGGTGTCTTAAACGAGCTTGATTCAAAGATAGGAATAGACAGGATAGCCTGTGTACACATAAACGACAGCATGAATCCTCTCGGTGCTCACAAAGACCGCCACGCCAACATAGGAAAAGGCACCATCGGTCTCGAAGCGTTAAGATATGTGGTTCATCACGAAAAACTTGAAGGTCTTCCCATGTGTCTTGAAACACCGCATATTAAAGACCCCGCAAATCCAAAAGAAGGCTATGCTCCTTATAAAGAAGAGATAGCCTTACTCAGATGATCTGCTATTTAATTGGAATCGTGTATCGCTTTCGCGATCACTTCGTCTGTTCTTGAATATGGTATTAACATGGCCTGGAAAGCGTGATATATATCCGATTTTCCGGGCCATACCGTTCCTTTTGGTCTGTTATTCTCATCCAGCTGATGAAACCAGGAACCATTATTATGATCCATCACCCTGCTGTCGAGATATTCCATAAACTCCGCGTACAGATCCGCATATTTTTTATCGCCGGTAATCCTGTAAAGAACAGAGGATGTATCGATGGCCTCCGCCAAAGTCCAATGCATCCTGTCTCTTACCACGGGTTTTCCGTTCCAATCGGTGGTATATACGATTCCCTTGTCTCCGTCTGCATTCCATGCATCCTTCACGGCACGCTCAAACAGTTTACACGAAAGGGATATATAATAATTCCTTTTTTCCAAAGAAACCGCGTCCTTGGATCTGTAAGTCGATAAGCACCACTGTGCGATAAGTCTTGCCCATTCGATGCCGTGTCCCGGAGTTGCTCCGTAAGGCTTGAACGGGTCATCCGGTTTATCTATATTTTTATCAAGATCAGGCTTCCAGTCCGACGTGAAATGCTCGGGAATCCTGTAATCATTGTCCTTGGCCCATCCGATCACGTGATCTATTATCCTGCCCGCCCTTATTCTGTATTCTTCGTTTTCCAGGCAGTCAGCCACCGCAAGAAAAGCCTCAACGGTATGCATGTTGGCGTTTATGCCTCTGTAATCGTCGAGCTTTTTAAATTCCGTATCCCAGGTATCACATGATAATCCTTCTATATCGTTCCAGAAATACTTATCATATGTTTTAAGTGCGTCATCCAGAAGTTTTTTTGCACCCTCAACTCCCGCAAGATATGCGCTGGTCGCCGCAAGTATCACAAAAGCGTGAGCATAGCACTGCTTTGTGGGAACAATGTCGCCGTCTTTTGTAATGCCGGCATACCAGCCACCGTTTTCTTTGTCCCTTAATTCTCCCAAAAGACCTTTAACGGCTGCGCCGGCCAACTCTTTGCCTTCTTTGTATCCCATCATGGAACCGATGCTGTAAACATGGGCCATTCTGCATGTTATCCAGGTTTCCCTGTTTCTCTCCGTCCACGGTGTACCGTCGTCTCCGAGATAATAACTCGAACCGCCGGGAGAAGGAAATCTTCTTCCGAAATCGAGCAACGCATATGCGTTATCTTTAAGAAAGTCTTTGTTTTCCTGAGTGTCGATCAGATATTTTCTATCCATTGAACAACTCCTTATTATTTCTTTTTGCCCCATCGGACCTACCGGATAGAATATACACTCCTGACTTCAAGACCTGTAGGTTTACCCTTTAATATCTTTACGCGCTTCTCGCCGCCGTTCATATCAAAGAAATTGTCGGAAAGGATCAGATCGTCCGAATCGTTTCTTATCTCTATACTCTTGGCAAAATGGTCGCAAGAAACCGTTATCTCATCACCGTTAACGCTTACTTTAAGCCCCGGATCAACGAAATCAAAATGCTTAGGCGGACAGAAAAGAACGGTCCCGCTCGATATTTCTTCGTCTTTTTCAAAAAGTTGATAGCTCACGTAATCTTCATACGTTCGAGCACTTTTGAGATCGACTTTATCAAGCCACACTGATGAAAAAGCATCAACGTTCACGGTTTTTTCTTCTTCCCTCAATGCTTTTCCAAAGTTATCTCTTAACTGCCATTTTACAACGACATCTCTCTTATCTTTGGATTCATTGGCAACGCTTAATCTGATAGATTTTTTAAGATCGAAAGGTTCGGCGTTCACGTTCATCGTTTGCGTAAGAAGTCCTTCTTCCTCACAAGAGATCATGAGCGGTGCGAAGAACCTTTTCGCATAATAGTGCAGCGCCTTCCAACGTCCATAATAATCTATCGATGACCATGAAGCAACCGGCCAGCAATCATTAAGCTGCCAGTAAACCGTTCCCATGCAGCGACCTCTGTTTCTTCTGAAGTGCTCAACTCCGTATCTTATAGCCTCTGCCTGCAAAAGCTGGGAAGCATAAACAAGCGTATCAAGATCATTGGGATAAAGAAACGTCTGCTCCATATAATTCATTATCTTGCCGTTGGCCGAAGCGTTTCTTTGATGCTTCTCCATAACATATGAAAACACGTTTCTGTCTTTTGGAAGCGTAAACGTTTCAATCGTCTTTATCGAAGGGAATGACTGAAAGCCAAACTCGGAAAGAT
>JAGCTJ010000028.1 GCA_017963665.1 Lachnospiraceae bacterium
ACCTGCCACTTGGAAGGATCGCGGTTATAAATGTTCTCTACCTCATCCGATATCTGATCTATATAACTTTCCTCACGGTTTACTAGTGTCGTAAGGTAAAGGAAATATGCCCACTCGGCACTTGCGTAGTCGCCGGAATTTAAGAAGTCGCTTTCGATACGATCGAGTATCCACTGAGCTTCGTTGTAACGTTCTTCCGCGATAAGAAGCTGGGCTTTGAACATCTTGTATGTCGAAGAAGCCGGATACAAAGCCATGAGTCTGTCCACCAAAAGCCCTGTCTGTGCGGTCCATGTTCCCGCAGTGATCCTCTTTAATCGAAACGCCTTATAGAAGGTCACCATATCGATCAGAATGTGGGACTTCTCGGCATTTTTCATAATGTCCTGTTTAACAAGAAGGTTGCCCTGAACCTTTATCGTAACCTCAAAGGAAATAAAGGAATTGTAAAATCTCACAAGGGCATAGTTGTTGCCGCCGTGGAGTTTATCCGAATCGATGACTATGCCGTAGTGAAGATAATTTCCGAGGAAATCGGCATCCGTAACGGTTTCTTTTGACAACGTTACAAAATCCGAATCGCAGGAAACGTAAAGATATGTATAGCCCCATCCGTTTCGCGTGATGTCTATATATTCTTCAATCTGTCCCACAGGTTCTTCCACAACCAGCGTATCTTTTGAAACGATAAACTCGATGGGCTGCTTTTTGTTTATCTCAAGCAAAAATTCCTCGACGTTAAGTTCATTGCCGAAGCTTGAAGAAAGACCGATATATGTTCTTAAATATTTACGATCGTTACCCTTGAAAAGTTCTTTGAACCTGTCTGAATAAAACAGTTTAACCGCTTCATCCCAGTCAGTCTTTGCAAGATTTGCAAAATGAAATAGATTTCTGATACTTCCAAGACTTGATTCCAGTGTCGAATGCGCTATCGTCACAACATAGGGAAGATAATACTCTCCCTGATTTGAGATGACGTCGATCTCCCCTTTTACGACATCGCCCTCCTCAAGTCCTTTTGCAGAAAATACAAATCCGATCTCGGTGCCGTCCTCGACGAAGGTGTCATTTAAGATGTGCATACGGATGTCGTGGCAGACAACAAAACCCTCAGCGTTTTCCTTTGCGGAACTGTAAATGTTGAAAGTACCGTTGTAGAGCTCGTCGGGAGAAAGTTCCAGTTCGATCCTCGGACACGAAAAATCGATCTTTCCCTTCTCATAATTGAATTTTCCTTCTAACAGTCTGCCAATTATCTGTCGCATGAAAACTCCGCAAAATCATTGCATTTTTGTACCCGAAGATTTAATATCTTTTTTGTCAGGGCATAAATGCGCATTCTTAATCGTCATTATACCATTTTGAGCGCTTTCAATGCAATGTTGTATTGCCATGTTAGACGTATTTTTTTAAGTATTTTCAAGCATTTTTTTATTGCATATCCGGAGAACGATATATGGAGCACAAAGAACACTTTCACGGCAGCGATCTTGAAAAGATTGAAGCCGCTTACGGCATAAAAAAAGAGGAGATAATCTCCTTCTCCGCAAACGTAAATCCCTTAGGGCTTTCTTACAAAGTTAAGGAAGGGCTTTCAAAGCATGTGGACTGCTTAACCGCCTATCCCGACAGAGAGTACACGCAGCTTCGCAAAACAATTGCGACTTATGTAAACTCATCCTTTGAAAACATCTGTGTCGGCAACGGTTCTTCCGAACTCATTGCACTCTTTGCCAAATTATGTAACCCTAAGAGCGCACTCATCTTCGGGCCCACCTACTCCGAATACGAGCACGAAATAATGCTCTACGGTGGAAGATCGTCTTACTTCGAGCTCAAAGAAAGTGACAACTTCGTCCTCAACGAAACCGCACTCTTTTCCACCCTGGACGCCGACAACTTCGATCTTCTTATCATCTGCAATCCCAACAACCCCACTTCCGCGCTGATCGGCCGCGAAAGCATCGATCGCATAGTATCGCATTGCAGTAAAAAGAACACTCTCGTCATGATCGACGAAACATATATGGAATTCGTAAACGACTACGAGACCGTAACCGCGATCCCTCTTACCGACAAATACACAAACCTTGTGGTTCTTCGCGGTGTCTCCAAGTTCTTCGCTTCCCCCGGACTTCGCCTCGGTTACGCCGTAACCTCAAACAAAACCTTAAGTTCGGGCCTCAAAGGACTCCAGGTACCCTGGTCCGTCAACTCCCTTGCCGAAGTTGCCGGCCGCCTCATGTTTGGCGACGTCAAATACATCAAGGACACCAAAGCCTACATCGAAGCCGAAAGAAACCGCATGTACGCCCGTTTACTCCACCTTCCCAAACTCAAAGTCTACAAGCCCACCGCGAACTTCATCCTTTGCAAGATCATTGACGGCCCGGTTACCGCCGCCGACTTATTCGACACAGCGATCCGCGAAAAACTGATGATCCGCGACTGCGCTTCCTTCACCTTCCTGGACGAATCGTACTTCCGCTTCTGCTTCATGAAGTCCGACGACGACAACAAACTTATGGACATTATCGAACGACTTTTTACATAGGACGCTGCGAATCGCGACGCAGTTGAATTGTGCGGACGCTAAGCTCGACTCGCTTCGCTCATTACCTCGCTAAGCGCCGACGCTGCGAGAGAGCCGACAATTTCAACTACGTCACACTTTGCAGCTGTTATTCGAAAAAACAAGACCGATCCGTTATGAGATCGGTCTTTTTCATTTCGGTGTTAAGTTGAAAATGCAGTAATGAAAATGCGTCACGGATGATGATTG
>JAGCTJ010000029.1 GCA_017963665.1 Lachnospiraceae bacterium
GCAGTTTCTATCCGCCCCATCATATGACTATGGGAGAGGGCGGCTGTGTATATACGGACGACCCTTTGCTTAGTCGTCTTATCATGTCTTATCGTGACTGGGGAAGAGACTGCATATGTCAAAGCGGTATCGACAACAGATGCGGTCATCGTTTTGACGGACAGTTCGGCGAACTTCCCGCGGGATACGATCACAAATATGTATACAGTCATTTGGGATACAATCTTAAAGCCACCGATATGCAGGCTGCCATAGGATGTGAGCAGTTAAAGAAATTCCCCGGCTTTGTGGAAAGAAGAAAACACAACTGGCAAAGACTTTACAATGGATTAAAGCCTTTGGAGGATAAGATCATTCTTCCGAAGCCTGTCGAGGGAAGCGATCCTTCATGGTTTGGTTTCATGATATCGGTAAGAGAAGGAAGCGGTCTTGAAAGAAATGTTATCACGAAATATATAGAGAGTAACAATATTCAGACAAGGCCTGTCTTTTCGGGAAATCTCATAAAGCACCCGGCATTCGACGGTATAAGGAATACCGATGCATACAGGGTGGCCGGAACACTCGATACCACAGACTACATAATGAACAATTCATTCTGGGTCGGCGTATATCCGGGAATGACGGACGAGATGATCGACTACATGGCTAAGATCATTACGGAAGCGGTAAGATCTTAAGAAGGGCAGACAATGAGTTATTCAATATCCGAATTGGAAAAGGCAGCAATGGAGATACGTAAGAATCTTCTTAAGCTGTGCAATAAGGAAGTCATTCATATAGGTGGAGACCTTTCCATCACCGATGTCATGACGGTTCTGTGGCTTTATAAGATGAATTATGATCCAAAGAACATAAAAGACGAGGCCAGGGACAGGTTCGTTCTTTCAAAAGGTCATGCCTCGGCCGTGACAAGCTTTTGTCAGGCTGCTTTAGGCTGCTTTTCACCTGAAGATGTTATCAACGAGTATGCCAAGGATCAGGGAAGATTCTCCATGCATTCCTGTAACATCGTGAATCCTTTTGTGGAAGTATCGACCGGCAGTCTGGGACACGGTATGCCCATAGCATGCGGAATGGCGGCGGGTCTTAAACTTAAGAAAAACAGGACAAGTCGTGTATATACCGTTATGGGTGACGGCGAGCAATCCGAAGGCTCCATATGGGAAGCCGCCATAAACGCGGTCCATTGCAAACTGGGAAATCTGGTGGCCATAGTGGATAACAACGGTCTTGAAGCCGACGGATATATTAAGGATCTGACGGGCCTTGGAAACATCGCCGACAAGTACAGATCATTCGGATGGAACGTGGCAGAGATCGACGGAAACAATATAGAAGAGATAAAGAAAACCTTCGACTCACTTCCTTTACCCGACAGTGATGTGCCCACATGCATTGTTGCACACACCGTAAAGGGAAAAGGTGTGGATTTTATGGAAGACGTACAGCGTTGGCACGCCGGAAAGATAACCGACGAGCAGCTTACCGCGGCAATAGAGGGTCTTGAAAAAGCATATTTTGCGAGGTGGCAGTCATGAGTAAAAGTTACCTCAGAAACGTTATCGGCGAATACATGAGCGTACTCGGCGAAAAGAACGACAAAGTATTGGTTATAAATGCGGATCTTGCTGCCACATGCAGAAATAAAGCTTTTAAAGAGAAGTTTTCCGAAAGAGAGTTCAGTGTCGGAATAGCCGAGCAGAACATGGTTTCTTTCGCAGCGGGTCTTTCACTTGAAGGATTTATCCCCTTTGTATTTTCCATGGCTCCTTTTCTTACCATGAGAGCATGCGAGCAGGTACGTACCGATGTGGCTTACGGAAACAAAAACGTCAAGCTCATAAGCGTATATTCCGGAGTGTCCGGCGGAGTATCCGGCGCGACTCACTGGGGACTTGAGGACATAGGAATAGTTACTTCCATGCCGGGGATAAATGTTATCGAGACAAGCGATAAGGTTTTGGCGGAAAAGATGCTTGAACTGTCCGTAAAATATGACGGCCCGGTATATATCCGCTGCAGTGTCGAACCTTGCGAAGACATATATGATGCGAGCGAAGAGTTTTCTTTCGGCGGATCGAAAACGGTATTCGAAGGAAAGGACGGAGCCGTTCTGTGCGCCGGCGTAACGGTGGGATATGCACTTGAGGCAGTAAAAGAAGTTGAAAAAGAAACAGGTAAAAGATTCAGAGTAGTGGATCTTTATTCCATCAAACCTATAGATAAAAAGGCCGTGATCGATGCCGCAAAAACCGGAAAGGTGATCGTTGCCCACGACCATAACGTATACGGCGGGCTGGGATCCATGGTATCGAAAGTCATTTGTGAAGAAGGCATGTCGACAAAATTTGTAAATATCGGCGTACCGGACAGATTCGACGCAATGGCTCATGCGCCTTACCTTTACGAAAAGTACGGTTACGATGTAAAGGGCATCAAAGAAGCAATACTTAAGATGATTTAGATCAACCGAGAGATTGTTAAGAGGGAAATGTTGAAAAAGATAATCGTTACCGGCGCAACCAGTATGCTGGGAACAGCATTGATCGATGTTGCCGCAGAAAAAGGAACTGAGGTGTATGCCATAGTCAGACCCGATACAACAAGACTTGACAGGGTAAAAAGATCGGACATGGTGCATGTTGTAACGTGCGGGATAAACGATCTTGATAAATTAAGCGGCATACCTTCGGACTGCGATGCTTTATATCATTTTGCCTGGGAAGGCGCTAATAAGGAAGAGCGCGATAATCCGATGACACATGCAAGGAACATAAAGCATACCCTTGATGCGGTGGAGGCTGCACAGCGTTTTGGCTGTAAAAAGTTCATAGGAGCGGGTTCGCAGGCCGAGTACGGTCCGGTGAACGGACCTATCGATGAGAATACACCCTGCAATCCCAAAACCGCCTATGGTATAGGAAAGCTTTCTGCCGGGTTTTTAAGTAAGAAGCTGTGCGAGAAGTACGGTATCACGCATATCTGGGGCAGAGTGTTCAGCGTATACGGCCCTCATGACAATAAAGGGACAATGATCGATTATGCGATGGATCGTTTTTCAAACCGTGAAGAAGCAAAGTTTTCTTCGGGAGAGCAGACCTGGAACTACCTTTACGAAAGCGATTGCGGCATGATCTTTTATCTTCTCGGGGAAAAGATCGAGAGAGATTCCATATACAGGATAGCTCATCCCGAATCGAAACCTTTAAGAGATTACATATCGGAACTTGCCGATTTCATGGGAGCGTCGGAATTGTGTTCTTTTGCGCCTAAGACAAATGACGGTTCGGTTTACGGTATTGAAACGAAAGACGAAAAACTTTATTCCGACATAGGTTTTGTGCCGGAAGTAAGCTTCCCTGAAGGAATAGGAAGGATAATCAGGACACGGGGATTATAGATCATGAAAAAGATAAGCATTTTAATTCCTTGCTATAACGAAGAAGAAAACGTAAAACCCATAAGTGAGGCATTGGTCGGGCTTATAGAGAAAGAACTGTCGCAATATGAGTATGAGATTATCTTTATCGATAACAATTCTTCCGACAAAACGAGACCTTACTTAAGGGAAATATGTGAGAAGAACAAGAATATAAAGGCAATCTTTAACGCCAGAAATTTCGGACAGTTTAATTCTCCCTATTACGGATTAATGCAGACAACCGGCGATTGTACGATACTTCTTTGCTGCGATTTTCAGGATCCCATCGAATGCATTCCTTCGATGGTAAAGGCCTGGGAAGAAGGAAACAAGATCGTCATAATGCAGAAGACCACGAGCGATGAGAATAAGTTCATGTATTTTCTTCGTACCTGCTATTACAAAACGATCAGGAAGTATTCGGATGTTGAGCAGATAGAGCACTTTACGGGCTTCGGTCTTTACGACCGTTCGTTCATCGGTATCATAAGAGACCTTGACGATCCGACTCCTTTCTTAAGAGGAATAGTTGCGGAATTCGGTTATAAGATCAAGATAATTCCTTACAATCAGCAAAAAAGAAGAGCGGGAAAGACACACAACAATTTCAACACACTTTATGACGCGGCTATGTTAAGCTTCACTTCTTTCACGAAAGTCGGTTTACGTTCCGCCACTTTTGTCGGATTCGGAATCGCTTTGGTATCCATGATGATCGCAGTTGCATATCTTATTATGAAACTGTTGTATTGGGACAGATTTGAAGCGGGCATGGCTCCGATGGTACTTGGAATGTTCTTCCTTGGTGCGGTGCAGCTTATCTTCCTTGGACTTATCGGTGAATACATACTGAGTATAAATCAAAGGCTTAAGAAAAGACCGTTGGTAATAGAAGAAGAACGCATCAATTTTGATGACAAGAGGGATACAGATGTCAACTGATTACAAAGAGTTGTTAAAGTCATATAAAGGAAAAAAAGTTTTGGTCACAGGCAATACAGGATTCAAGGGAAGCTGGCTTACTTACATTCTGTTAAGTGCAGGTGCGGATGTTTGCGGTTATTCGCTGAAACCATCCACCGATCCCAATCTTTTTGAGATCGCCGGACTTGATAAAAATCTTCACTTAAAGCAGGTATATGGGGATGTGAGAGATCTGGATGTGTTAAAGAAAGCCTTTGCGGAGTTTAAACCGGAGTTTGTTCTTCATCTCGCCGCTCAGCCCATCGTTCGAGATTCGTATAAAGATCCGGTATACACATACTCAACAAACGTGATGGGAACCGTAAACATATGCGAATGTGTGCGCTTATCAGCCACAGAGAAGTCCGCAGGCGGTTTCAAGGAAGCCGGATATGACGGAGTAAAGTCTTTTTTAAACGTCACTACCGATAAAGTATACAAAAACAACGAAATAGATTACGGATACAAAGAGGACGATCCTCTTGACGGTTACGATCCTTACAGCAATTCAAAGTCATGCTCGGAACTTGTGACACACAGTTACAACAGTTCCTTTTTGAAAGATCTCTCCATAAGCGTCAGCACTGCCCGCGCAGGTAACGTTATCGGAGGCGGAGATTTTTCCAACGACCGTATCATTCCCGACTGTGTGAGAGCTCTCATGACAGGTACCAAAGAAAACAAGCCCGCGGTAATAGGGGTGAGAAATCCTTATTCCACCCGCCCTTATCAGCATGTTTTGGAGCCGTTGTTCGCCTATCTTATGATAGCAATGAAACAATACGAAGATCCTTCATTTGCAGGCTATTATAACGTCGGACCCGACGATTGCGACTGTGTAAATACAGGCGATCTTGTAACACTGTTTACCGATTCGTGGAATAAAGTGAAATCAGATAAGCTTCCGGTGATCTCATGGGAGAACCGAAGCGAAGCCAACGCTCCTCATGAAGCGAATTTCTTAAAACTTGACTGTGCCAAACTAAAGAAGGTGTTTGACTGGACACCGGGATGGCATATAGGTGAAGCTGTCATGGAAACGGTGAACTGGACAAACGCAAGACTTGAGGGCAAAGATATATTGAAAGAAATGGATAACGAGATAGCAAGATACGTAGATCATACGATTGCGTAACAGTCTTTATATCCCATCGAAAGCGCCAGATTTCCGGCGATTTCACTCTTGTAGCCCTTCTCGCAGAAGAAAATGACAGGTACGTCTTTTCTTTCTCCCGCCAGATACGGATTTTTGACATATTCCTGAAGCGGTATGTTGACCGCACCTTTCATATGGCCCGCTTCAAAATCGGCAGGCATTCTGAGATCGATGAGCACCGCTCTTTCGTTTTGTGTAATAAGCGAAAGGGCGGTTTCTTTATCCGTTGTTTTAAGTGTATTTAAAGACAGATCGAATGCTTTTACGGGAGTTCTTTTGGAAGCATCCAAAGTCTTTGCAGCTATGGACTTTGCTTCTTCATAAGAAACAGGCTCTTTTAACGCAAAAACAATATCGCCGCTTTTGGTGACAAGGGGCGTCATAATTCCTTTAAGATATACTTCGGCTATGTCCGCCACGCAAACTCTGCAGTCGTAAAGATCTTTTAACACACCCGCGGCGTGCCAAAGCGAAACATCCACATCTTCTTCGCCAATCACTTTTTTTATGAATCCGTGAACAAGTTTTGCCGCTTCGCTTCGTGTCAAAACTGCGTCGAAAGATTCGCCCGGAGCGTCTTTGTAATCCAAAAGTCGGATAAATTCTCTTACGGTGATACCGGCTTTATCAGTCATTCACACTGATCCTCAACGTTACGTTTCCGCATGCTTTCAAAGACGAAACCTTGAACACACCGTCATTTGACGTCGTAGTTTCGCCGGTGAAAAGATCTTTTACGCCGTAACTCTTTGCATTCTTAAATGCATCGGCGTTCACCATCTTGGGGCCGATGAACTTAATTATCGTTTCAACGTCGGTACGGTAGCCTTCGTTCTTATCCGCTTCGCTCACGTTTATAAAAGAAAGCGCCACAGAGTTGTCACTTAAAGGCTTTGCCAGTATATCGACGCGGTCGATGTTCGTAATGTACTCCGTGTCGGGACGGTCTTTTTCAAGTGTCGAGAAGATTCTTTTTGCCTGAATGCCCAGAGCATCCTGATTAAGGGCGATGAGCTCTTTGTTTGCGATCACGTTGTAAATCTTGTCGCCTTTTTCTACGCGCCTTAGATCAAGCCCGAGCATAAGAGGGGAATTGAGCATGCACCACATCGCCATGTGAGTCTCGTTCATGGTGTCGGTAAGGCCATTCATGCCGATCATCATCATGTCCGGATCGTTCCAGCCTTTATCAAGACCCGCAAATTCGTCCATCACGACGGCTTTGTTGTATTGGCTTGTGACACCTGTGGTGTAATCGCTCTTCCAGTTGCCCTTTCCCGGATCGCCGTCGCTTCCTACGCAGAATGTAATGTCGTTAAGAATCCTCCACGAGTTGCCAACCTTCTTGCCCCAGTTCTGAGGCTGAGTCTTTCCCCATTCGCAGATCGAGAGCAGGATCTCGTTACCGGGATCTTGTTTGTAAAGTTCTTCCGAAAGCGTCGCATAAGACGCAAGAGTATTCTCCTGTCGTCTGTGGTTCATAAGCCTTATGGTATTTACGCCCTCGGCAAACTGTATCGGAATCGCCTCCGACCATTCAAATTCGGTGGTTGAAGCGGTTTCTTTTAACAGATCGTCATACCAATAAGAAGTGCCTTCGGAATTGTTGATTGCCACCTGAAGCCAGTTTCCGCAACCTTCTTTGCGTCCCGAAGCGTACTCCACAAAAAGATTGTATTCGCCGGCCGTTTTCATATAAACGTCAAAGGTCAGTTCGCCGCTTCTTAAATATACCGGCGAGTGCATGGGGCCTGTTCCGTCGAAAGTTCCGATGTTCCTTACATGGTCGTCTCTTATCTCTATGCCGTTTCCTCTGATCTTTCCTTCCTCTGTCGCACTGAACACTTTATCGGTATATGCCCCGATCTTGATGCTTCTTATGGCGGGAGTAAAAACGTATCGGGCATTTTCTGCGTTGGAAAACGTTGCATTGTCCCAAAGATAATAGCAGTTGTCCACCTTAATGAAATCTATTCCCCACTTAAGATACGAAGCGGCGTCTGTCGCTTCATGTCCGCATGTTCCCACTTCCGCACCCGCACAAAGGTTGGTTCCGATGTCGTTGTACATACCGAACTTAAGTCCTTTTTCATGCAGATAGTCAGAAAGAAACCTAAACCCATGAGGGAACTTTGTCTCTTCGTTGGAAAGTTCTCCGTTTACTCTCTCGGGCTTATAGCATCCGTCATCCAGGACAACATATTTGTATCCGAGTTCGTCCAGTTTAAGCTCCTTTATCTTGTCAGCCATGGCTATCGTAAGCGCTTCGGTATTGCCGCTTCCGAATGCGTTCCAGCTGTTCCATCCCATTGCGGGCAAAAGTCCGTTCTTTTTGCCCAGAATATATTTTCCGTCGTCAAAATTATCGAATCGATATGAATTATCGTTAAAAACAGTCGGTCTTTCGGGATATTTTGATGTCATGCTGTCCTCCGCGGATATGTGTGTTTTCTTTTTGCGATTTAAGAAAGCAACACTTGAGTATTAAACGTTATGATAAAAATGTATCATATCTTTAAATCGGTTTACAAGACTGTTTACGGAGGTTCAATATGGCTCAGATCAATGGTGTTTATTATTCACAATGTCTCGTAAAGCCCGTTCATTACACGGCGATACTTTGCAATGACAACGCGCAGCCCACAAACGGCAATCCTTACTACGATCGTCCCGTCAAAAATGTTTATCTCTTACACGGATATTCCGGAAGTGATACGGATTGGTCTGCAAATACACCCTTAGGCGAATATGCAAACATGTTCAATGTCAATTTCTTTATGCCTGACGGCGGAAACGGTTTTTATTTAGACAGAGAAGAAACCGGGGCACAGTATGCCGGATATGTCGGCAAAGAATTTGTTGAATACACAAGAAAGACTTTCGGACTTTCCGATAAAGCGGAAGATACGATCATCGGAGGTTATTCGATGGGCGGATTCGGAGCTTTACATACGGCATTGATGTTCAATGAAACATTTTCGGTCTGCATAGCCCTTTCTTCGGCTTTGATCGTCAGCGGTGTAAAGATGATGAAGCCCGGCGAAGGCAACTCGGTAGCCAATTATGCATATTACAGGACTGTTTTCGGCGATCCCGAAAAGCTCGATACATCCGTTAACAATCCCGAATTTTTGATAAAGGAACTCTTAAAGGGCAAAAAGAAGATCCCTGCCATCTATCAGGCATGCGGAAGCGAGGATTTCCTCATTGAGCCAAACAGAGAGTTCAAGGCATTTCTTGATGCCAACAATGTTCCGGTACAATATTTTGAAGGTTCCGGTGTACACGATTTTGTATTCTGGCGCGCTCAGCTGAAAGCAGGTCTTGAGTGGGCTCTTAACAGATAAGACTCAGAGGTATATATGAAAAGCAGTGCTTCTCTTAAATTCATAGGCGACGGCTACGAAGGTTTTTATACCGCCGGCCTTACGATGATATCCAACGACAGCATAAAAAGGTTTACCAATGTAAGTTCCGATGACGACAATACCGTGCTGTCGACTGATGACGGACTCAGACTGTCGGTAACGCATGTGAGGGACAAAGAAAGCGATGCGACGAACGTGGTCACTTCATTTAAGAATGACGGCAAGGAAGCCGTAACGCTTGAAATGATGACGTCTTTTCTTCTTACCGGAATAAAGGCTGATAAGGTACACAGAATAAGGTCGTTCTGGAGCGAAGAAGGACGACTTAAGACCGACGTACTTGCCGATCTTAACCTCGAAAGAGCATGGAACAATATGGCTTACCGTGTTGAAAAGTTTGGTACCGTGGGAACCATGCCGGTAAGAAGTTACTTTCCGTTTGTGGCGCTTGAAGACTCGGAAAGAGGCACTTTTACGGGTGTGCTTCTTTGTTCGCCCGCCTCATGGCAGATAGAGATCATCATAAGAGAAGACGATACTTATACGCTCGCGGGAGGTATCGCCGACAGAGATTTTGGACACTGGAGCAAAGAGATAAAGCCCGGAGAAGAATTTATTGCACCGAGAGCCATAGCGGCAACGGGCAATTCACTTTTGGATGTATGCGACAAGCTTGTAAAGGCGCAACATCCCGACATCAGTCCCGTTGACGACCACATGGGTATAGTATTCAACGAGTATTGCACAACATGGGGGCATCCCTCTTACGACAATCTTAAAAAGATGGCGGACAAGCTTGAAGGAAAGGGAATACAGTATCTTGTCATGGATTCGGGCTGGTACGGCGCCACCGACAGTAATTGGTGGGAGTCGACGGGTGACTGGGAAGTGAACGAGGAGATATTCCCGGGCGGACTTAAACCGATATGCGACTATATCAGAAATAAGGGCATGATCCCGGGCATATGGTTTGAATATGAGACTGTCGGATATAAATCGAGACTGTTTAACGACGCGGAACACCTGCTAAATAAGGACGGCCATGTACTTACGGTCGGAAACAGACGATTTTTGGACCTTGAAAGCCTGTGGGTAAAGGATTTTCTTGATAAATATGTGATCGGGCTTTTGAAGGATTCGGGCTACGGATATATCAAAGTCGATTATAACGATACTCTCGGTATAGGTGTTGACGGGCCGGAAAGTCTCGGTGAAAATTTACGAAGAAAAGTTGAGGCAAACCGAGATTTCTTTAAGAAGATGAAAAAAGAGATCCCCGACCTGGTGATCGAAAACTGTTCGAGCGGCGGTCACAGACTTGAGCCTTCGATGATGGAACTGGCATCAATGGCAAGTTTTTCGGATGCGCACGAGATACTTTCACTCCCCATCATAGCGGCCAATCTTCACAGGGTGATACGGCCCGAACAAAATCAGATATGGGCGGTACTTAGAGCGACGGATGACGATGCAAGGCTATACTATTCTCTTTGCGCAACATTTCTTGGAAGAATGGGGCTTAGCGGAGATATTTACGATATGTCCGATCGTCAGTGGGAACTTCTTGATAAAGCGATCGCTTTTTACAAAGAAGTATCCGAAATAATTAAGCTCGGAAAGACAACGGTTCTTTTCACCGATGCGACAAAATACAATGATCCCACGGGTTCGCAGCTGGTCATTCGCGAATATAACGGACAGAAACTTCTTGTTTACCATCGATTCAAAGATTCCCTTTCGCTTGAGGAATTTGCCCTTAAATACGGCATCAAGCTGTTTGAACCGGTTTCTTTGTACGGAATTGCCGATAAAGATTTTTCGGCATGCGTATGGGTTTCATAAACGATCGATCCGCAGGGAAACCTGCGGATTTTCTTTGCGGTTTTATATTTAAGAAAAACATTTATTAAGTCGTGCAAATAAGTTATAATCTTCTTTAGGTATTCTTATATCATCCATATCAGGAGGAAACGCCCATGAAGAAGATCGGTATGCTGACAAGCGGTGGCGACTGCCAGGCGCTTAACGCGGCGATGCGAGGCGTGGTAAAGTGTCTGTCCAACAGCACCGAAAACGCTGAGATCTACGGTTTTTACGATGGGTACAGGGGGTTGATCTACGGAGATTATCGTATGTTAACGCATGCGGATTTCTCGGGGATACTTACCAAAGGGGGTACCATTCTCGGAACTTCGAGAACGCCTTTCAAATCAATACGTGAACTTGATGAGAACGGTCTTGATAAGGTCGAGGCGATGAAAAGAAACTATCGCAATCTCGGTCTTGACTGCATGGTGATCCTTGGAGGAAACGGAACACATAAGACTGCGAATCTTTTAAGAGAAGAAGGTCTTAACATAATCACGCTTCCAAAGACCATCGACAACGATCTTTACGGAACGGACATGACGTTCGGTTTCCAGAGCGCAGTCGATGTTGCCACCAATGCGATAGACCTTATACATACTACGGCTTCTTCTCACGGAAGAATATTCCTTGTGGAAGTTATGGGCCACAAAGTCGGATGGCTTACCCTCAATGCCGGCATGGCGGGGGGCGCAGACATCATCCTTATTCCCGAAATTCCTTACGATACGGATAAGGTCATAAAAGCCATTTATGACAGACAGGCACGGGGCAGCAAGTTTACCATTCTTGCGGTTGCGGAAGGTGCTGTGTCAAAAGAACGCGCTGCCATGAGCAAACACGATCTTAAGGAGGAAATGAAGAATTTCCGGTATCCTTCGGTAACCTATGAGATCGCTGATATAATCGAAAAAAGAACGGGTCTTGAGACCAGAGTTGCGGTGCCCGGGCACATGCAACGTGGCGGATCGCCCTGCGCATACGACAGAGTCTTTGCTTCAAGACTCGGTTCGGAAGCCGGAAGGCTCATACTTGAGGGAGAGTACGGCTTTATGGTGGGCATAAGAAATCGTGAGATAGTTAAAGTACCTCTCGAGGATGTTGCCGGCAAACTTAAGATGATCGATCCCGATGCTTCGATCATCAAAGAAGCAAAAATGCTGGGTATCAGTTTCGGAGACTGATCGATCTATTAAAACAGGAAGGTAATCGGAAAATGTCCTACACGGCGTTATACCGCAAATTTCGTCCTTCCAGATTTGAGGACGTAAAAGGACAAGATCATATAGTGACCACGTTAAGAAACCAGATAAAGTCTGATAAGATTCAGCACGCTTATCTGTTCTGCGGAACAAGGGGAACCGGAAAGACCAGTGTGGCCAAGTTGTTCGCAAAGGCGATCAACTGCGAACATCCCACAGACGGAAACCCCTGCCTTGAGTGCCCTACGTGTAAAGCCATCGCTTCCCAGAGCGCACTTAACGTAGTTGAGATCGATGCCGCTTCAAACAACGGTGTCGACAACATTCGTCAGATAATCGAAGAAATAGCATATCCGCCCACGGACGGACGGTTTAAAGTCTATATAATCGACGAGGTACACATGCTTTCGATCGGAGCTTTCAATGCGCTTTTAAAGACGCTTGAAGAGCCCCCGTCATACGTTGTCTTCATTCTTGCCACAACAGAAGTTCACAAGCTTCCGGTGACGATCCTTTCAAGATGCCAGCGATACGATTTCAAGCGTATCAGCGTTAACGACATTGTGGAAAGGATAAATGAACTGTTGCCCGAAGAAGGCATTGAAGCAGACGACGATGCCATAAGATATATCGCAAAGAATGCGGACGGAGCATTACGAGACGCATTAAGCCTTCTCGATCAGTGCATAGCCTTCAATTTCGGACAAAGACTTACGTATGATATGGTGCTTGAAACACTGGGAGCGGTGGATCTTAAAGTGTTCAGCGTTATGCTCAGAAGCATCATTAGCGGCAGAGTATCCGACGCCATTGCTTCTCTTAATGCAGTGATCATGGAAGGAAGAGACTTAAGTCAGTTCGTTTCCGATTTCACCTGGTACTTGAGAAATCTTCTTTTGGCCGTTACTTCCGATGACATATCTTCGGTGGTGGACATGTCAAAAGAAAACCTTGATAACCTTCTTGTGGAGGCAAGTCAGATAGACGAAGAAACGGCGATGCGTTATATCCGCATCCTTTCCGAACTTTCAAATCAGATAAGATACGCTTCAAACAAACGTATACTTACCGAACTTGCAGTTATAAAGATGTGCAGACCCGAATCTGAAAGAAAAGACGACTCTCTCATCTCAAGGATCCGCGCCATCGAGAACAAGCTTGAAAGCGGTGAATATTCGATAAGCAGTGCGAGAATACCCGCGTCGGAGGCTGCGGCCGAAAACGCCGAGGATGAACCGGCTCCCGTTTTAAACATTGCGGTTCCCGAAGATATTAAGAGAGTGGTCATAAACTGGAACGAGATAATAAAAAGATCGCCATATCCTCAGAAGATGTATATTGCCCACGCCGTTCCTTCACTTTCAGATGCGGGAGAACTCATCATAGCATTCGAGAAGAACACGGATATGGTATTCTTTACTTCGGGTGATGATTACGAGCAGCATTTTAAGGCATTGCAAGATCTCATAAACGGATATGCGGGCGCCGAGATAAGATTAAGACTTGCTGTAAACAAGCAGCCCGGAGACGTTAACGGAGTTTCATATCCCGATCTTACGAAAATGGATTTTTTCAAAGAAAAAGGAATTAAAGTCGAAGTCGTCGAAGACGACGAAGAATAAAAATCGGAGGAATATATAAATGGCTAAAAGAGGTGGATTCCCGGGTGGAGCAATGCCCGGAAACATGAGCAATTTAATGAAGCAGGCGCAGAGAATGCAGCGCCAGATGGAAGAAAACCAGAAAGCACTTGAAGAGAAAGACTTTACCGCTAAAGCGGGCGGCGGTGCCGTAACCGTAACGATCAGCGGAAAGCGCGAAGTAAAAAGCGTTAAGTTAAGTCCCGAGGTTGTGGATCCCGATGATATCGAGATGCTTGAAGATCTCGTTGTCGCAGCCATGAACGAAGCATTAAAGCAGATCGACGATGCAAGTTCGGATTCAATGAGCAAATTGACCGGAGGTCTGCCTTTCTAACATGAATCTCTACGGCGGACAGGTCAACAAATTAATAGAAGAACTGGAAGGTCTCCCGGGGATCGGATCCAAATCCGCCCAGCGCCTGGCTTTTCATCTTATAGGTCTTCCCGAGGAAAAGGTGCAAAGGATCGCCAATTCCATGATCGAGGCCCGTAAGAACGTCAGATACTGTTCGGTTTGCTGCACTCTTACGGACAAAGAAACATGTCCCGTGTGCTCCAATCCTTCTCGCGATAAATCCACGATCATGGTTGTGGAGACACCAAGAGACCTTGCGGCGTACGAAAAGACGGGAAGGTACGAGGGCGTTTATCACGTCCTTCACGGTGCCATTTCTCCCATGCTGGGAATAGGTCCTTCGGACATAAGGTTAAAAGAACTCATTACGAGACTGGAAGGTGACGTGAAAGAGGTTATCATTGCAACGAACTCAAGCCTTGAAGGTGAGACGACGGCAATGTACATTTCAAAACTCGTGAAGCCTACCGGCATTAAAGTGTCCAGGATCGCCAGCGGTGTTCCCGTAGGCGGAGATCTCGAATACATCGACGAAGTAACATTGTACCGTGCATTAGAGGGCAGGGTTGAACTATAGGAGGTATTTAAATTGAAAAAGACAGAGTTTGGTCAGACAAAGAGCGGTGAAACCGTCTATCTTTACGAGCTTAAGAACAATAACGGAATGGTTGCCACGGTAACCGATTTCGGTGCAAATCTTGTTTCCCTTACGGCTCCCGACAAAAAAGGAGTTTATGATGACGTTGTACTCGGATACGACAAAGTAAGCGATTATGAAAAGAACGGTTCGTTCTTCGGTGCCGTTATAGCTCCCAGTGCAAACAGAATTGCGGGAGCATCTTTTGAAATAGACGGAACGAAATACGATCTTCAGATAAACGACGGCGAAAACAATCTTCACAGCGATGTTTTTGCAGGCGTTCACAAACGTATATGGGAAGCTTCCGAAGAAGGTGAGAACAGCGTTAAGTTCACGATCGATTCTCCCGACATGGATATGGGATTCCCCGGAAACAAAGTTTTCTCTATCACATATACACTTACCGATGACAATGAGATCAAACTTTACTATCACTGCACAAGCGATAAGAATACGATAATCAATCCCACCAACCATTCTTATTTCAATCTTCTCGGTGCGGCTTCGGGCAAAAATATCGAGGATCACATTCTTACGCTTAACGCTTCACATTATACTCCCGTTGTTAAAGGTGCCATCCCCACAGGTGAGATCGCATCCGTAAAGGGAACGGTTATGGACTTTACAAGACCGGTCAGAGTCGGCGAGAGAATAGAAGAAGATTTCATGCAGCTTAAGTTAACCCTCGGATACGATCACAACTATGTTGTTGACGGTTACAACAAGAAGTTGAACCATATCGCAACAGTATCCGAGCCTACCACCGGTCGTGAGATGAAGGTTTACTCAACTCTTCCCGGCGTTCAGTTCTATGCCGGAAACTGCATAGCACCTACGGTCGGAAAGAAAAATGCAAAATACAACAAGAGAAGCGGTCTTTGTCTTGAGACCCAGTTCTATCCCGATTCAATCCATCAGCCCGGATTCCCTTCATGCGTATTCGGACCCGGAAACGATTATGAATCGGAAACGGTATATGCATTCAACAAATGAGTTTTGGAATAAAGAATGTCTAATATAGAAGATTTTCCGGGACGGGATGAACTGTCCCCCAAAGAAAAGTTAAGAAAACAGTTTTTCAAACGTTTACGGGCCAGAATATACACCGTAGTGTTTATCGTTGTTGTCGTTGTGGCGATAGTCGTTTCATATTTTACATATGAAAGAACAAAAGTTTACAGCGGAACCGAGATGCTTGAGTCGGTGGTCTTTGATGTTGCAAGCGGAGCCAGAGTCGAGTCTTTTGCAGGGGGTATAATGACCTACAGCAAAGACGGAGCGCAGGCGATCGATTCAAAAGGCAATCTTTTGTGGAACCGGACCTTTGACATGCAAAACCCCATGGCTGAGATATGCGGTAAGACGGTTGCTTTTGCAGATTACGGCGGCAGCAGGATTTATCTCCAGACCGCAGACGGAGAGAGTAGCGAGATAGGAACCGATATGCCCATCCGCAAGATAGCCGTATCGGATAACGGCGTGGTGGCAGCGGTACTTGAAGACGTAAAGGTAACATGGATATATCTTTACAATTCAAACGGCGATACCATCGCATACTTCAGAACCACGATGGAAAAGAGCGGATATCCCGTCAATCTCGATATCACTCCTTCGGGAAGCATTGTAGCGATATCCTATTATTTCCTCGACATAGGTGATATAAAGTCAAGCGTTGCATTTTATAACTTTGGCGATGTGGGACAGAACAGTATCGACAACTATGTGAGCGGCTACAATTACAAAGACAGCCTCGTTCCGATAGTTAAATTCCTTTCGAATTCGGCTTCTTTTTCCCTCTCTGCCGAAAGGCTTGCGGTGTATGAAGGAAGTGAAAAGCCGGTAAGTGTCAAAGACACTTTTCTGGATAAAGAAGTACTTTCCGTTTTCAACAATAACGAGTACATCGGACTCATTCTTCGAAACGGTGCGGAAAAAGAAAAATATCTTCTTCAGATATATTCGGCCAAAGGAAATCTTTTGACGCAGAAGGCTTTTGATTTCGATTATTCGGAAGTGGTCTTCTCCAACGATCAATTCGTATTGTACGGAAATACGGATATATATATAGGAACGATCGACGGAAGGGAAAAGCTAAACACGGAATATGAATTACCGATCAAGCTTGTGATCCCGACTTCGTCGTCAACAAAATACGTTATCGTAACCGAATCTTCGGTAGATACCGTTCAGTTAAAATAGGGGAAAAAGGAATGAATTTTGACACAATTTTGGTATGGGCGAGAATAAATGCGCCTTTCATCGTTGCCATAGTCGTATTCTTTATAATTATGGCAAGATCGTTAAAAAGAGGATTTGTAAAAGAGTTATTTGAGTTCATCTCTGCCATTCTTGCTTCGCTTGCCGTTCTCATAATCGCCTTTGCGGTTCGTGAGGCATTCGATAAAGATAAGATAAAATTTGCACTCGCCATAGTTTTGATCATTTTACTGGGAGTCATTTATAAAGCGCTGGGATTGTTCTTTACGTCGCTTAAACTTATCGCGAAGCTTCCGGTGGTGAACGTTCTCGACAGGCTTGCGGGAATCGTTATGGCATTGTTTGAGGTGATCATTTTCATTTGGGCAATTTATTGCCTTATTATAATAGTAGACGGAGGTGCATTCGGAAAATGGGTAATGACCTGTGTAAGGGCCAATCCGGTGATGAGATTCCTCTACGAATACAACTATATGTACAATATAGTTGCCAACTTAAGTCAGAAGATAAGAGCGGAAGAATTCCTCGGACTTCTCGAACAATAAAATGTGTTCAAAAACCTTTAAAAATCAAAGAAAATGTATTGACACGGAATACTAAAAATGTTAAA
>JAGCTJ010000030.1 GCA_017963665.1 Lachnospiraceae bacterium
GAGTATCTCTACGGCCATATGCTCCATGTCCGAAAAGTCTATCACGCCGCGCTCTCTCTTTAGCGCCTCAAACTCGGCCTTGAAATCCAGGGTGAGCTTAGTGAGCATGGAAACGGTTCGCCCTGCGGCGAGCATGCTCTCGTATTCTTCTTCCAAAGGCACTTTAAGATACTTTGCATAGGTCTCTCTTATCCGCTTTGTATACTCGCTCCTTAACGCTCTTGCGCGGGTGTTAAGTTCCGGATCGCATTCATCGTTAAGCTTGGTGGGAAGGCTTGCGGCTTTGTAGTCTGAAAGAGCCTGACCGAGGCCTTCTCTTCCGTCATATTTGTATGCATCTTTGAACTTTACGATGTCTTTTAAAAAGCCCTCGAATTTAGTCTTAAATACGATGGGACCGCAAGGATCGTCGCAAATGTCTATAGCCTTCTCCACGATGGAATTAAGGGAATCCAGTTCATACAATACCCTTTCATCCACACGCTTTAAAAGCTCCGAATTTTTAAAATCCTCGAGGCTTTCGAAGAAGTAATCGTTTCTGTTATCATTAAGCCATTTCTCGGGCCAGGGATAACTCATTGCGAATTCATAGAGTTTAAGTATGCTCTCTTCGATGCTTGAATCTTTGTCTTTTTTGACATAGCAGTCGATGAGGTTATAAAAATCCGGATCCTTTTCTTCGTACGCTCTTTCAAGAACGGCATTTAGCGCGTCTTCCTTAAGAAGCTTAACCTCCCCCGTGTTCGCCACGCGAAATGAAGGGTCAACGTTAATGCTGTGGAAGTTTTCTTTCAACACATCAAGGCAGAAGCTGTCTATCGTGGTGATCTCCGCGTTGTGGATGAGGGTTGACTGACGCACAAGGCGTGCATCTTCGGGATGTTTGAAAAGCTCGGCTTCGAGAGCATCGATGATCTTTTCTTTCATCTCCGATGCCGCAGCGTGGGTAAATGTCACGACAAGTATCCTGTCGATATCCACAGGCGAAACCGGATCGGTGATCCGTCTTATGATACGCTCTACCAAAACAGAAGTCTTTCCCGAACCAGCCGCAGCGGATACAAGAAGATTCTTTTCCCGGGACTTTATTACTTTTGACTGATCATCAGAAAACGTAATCGCCATCTTCTCCTCCTCCGCATACGTTTTGCCTTAACTCTTCCGGGCTGAACCCTTTATCGGAACGTGCCTCAAATCCGCCTGTTTTCTCGTCGTAAGGGCAGACCGAGCAATACTCGCACTGTGTGCACGCTTCGTATTTATCGGTCGCAAAGGGCGATACCGAAATATCTCCGTCAAACACTTTCTTTCCGATCCTTTTTACCATTCGATCGGTATAGTTAAGAAGGCTTTCGATCTCAAGCATCGAAAGCATCGATTTGGCCGTATTGTCGATTCCGTCTTTTTTGATCTTGGCTGGAACCACCAGACTCTCTTCCATCACGGACTCGTCGTTAAGCTTAAGGTTTTCTTCTTCGGCGAGAAGAACACCCTTCATGGAAAGATTTTTACGGATTTCTTTTTCAACGTCTTTTGAATCGAAATCCACTATGGGATTGTCGAGTTTGTAGTACAAAAGAGCCGAGGGCACAACGTTCATGCCGGGATGTTTCTTTTGCTCGTTAAGCAGTATCTCACGCATATATACTTCCAGCTGCTGCTCAAGGCCGAAGTATACGTTTGAGATATCTACGTCGTGGTTGCTTGATTTGTAATCCACTATACGCACGTAAATATTTTCGCCGTCACCGCAAAGGTCCACTCTGTCAACCTTTCCGCAAAGCACCAGACGGGTTGCGTCGTCGATCTCGATTTCTCTCCTGAACTGTACTTCGTGACCTGAAGGAGTGAACTTTCCTCGGTTTATCTGGAACTTAAGCGTATCTATCGTACGCTTCATGATCCTTTTAATCTTGACTATCGTATATTCTCTTCTGGCATCGTCTTTAAGCATGCCCTGCTCGTAATCCGAAACGTACTCTTCTATCGATTCGTCAAGGAGACGCTCGGTATCACCATCGGTAAGCGCTTGCCATGTAATGTTGTTAAGTGTGAGCTTGTGGGCAAAAAGATCCAGCACTCCGTGATAAACGTTACCGAGATCGATGGCGTTGAAATCCGCATCCGCCGTAACCTTAAGTTCCATACCGTAACGAAGGAAATGGGCATAGGCACATTTAGCGAACAGCTCCATGCGGCTTACGCTGGATGTGATGATCTGCCCGTAAATCTTATCAATGATCTCGCGAGACAAAGGCGTGGCAACATACTCGTAAAATGCCGCGTCGGTAAGTGTCTTGTAAAGATCGTCTCCGTCAGCCTCTTTGTATACGCTGTAAAGGGCTTTGGTAAGGTTTCTTTCGCCCTCGTCGGCATTACCTGAAGAAAGCTTGCGAAGAAGGCTGGCGAAGTGCCTGTAACTGTCTTTAAGTGATGTGATCCTCGAAACTTCCGGCACGTCTCTTTCGTAGGAAACGGCCACTTTCGGATACATATGCTTCATGATGCCGCAAAGGTACGAAGGCTTTAACGATTTGCCTTCCCTGTCGCTTCCCGAATAGGACAAAATGAGCTTGTCCGTGGGCTTGCACATGTTTAAGTAAAGATAGAGTTTTTGCTTGTACATCTCGTCTCTTGAAGAAGCCGCAAGCTCGTACCCGCTCTCTTTGAACACTTCTCTGTCTAGCTCGGAAAGAATGCCGTTACGCCTCGTGTCCTTGGGAATGTTGCCCTCGTTGACGCCTGCAAAGAAAAGCACCTTGACTTCCGTAAGACGGGTACGCTCAATATCGCCGACCACTATCCTGTCGACGGTCTGGGGAACGGTTCCCACGGTGATCTCCGTAACCCCCGCATCGAAAATCTTATAAAAATCGTCAAGTGACATCTCAATGTCACCTACCAGTGAAACTATCGTATCCAGAAGGTCCATTATGAGCCTGTAAACCTGGCCGTATTCCCGCGCCTTAACGGGATCTCCCTCCGCTTCGAAGGCGTCTTCCATCGAACGAAGCCTTTCGTAGGAATCGTTGTTCTTTATGAACTCGTAAAGGTTATCCACATAGTCTTTTGCCGTCTTTGCCGGCTTCTCAAGACATGAAAGTTTCTCAATGAGTCTTATTCTTAAATCGTTGTATCCTGCGACATCCAAAAGCGCGCGATCCTTGTTCTTCATACCGCGCTGAATGTGTGTGAAATCTTTGTGATATGCGCTCTTTCCCCTGATGTTGAGGCTCTTTACGTAGTTGTCGAACCTGTCCACTTCCTCCGCCGTAAATTCGGTAAAGCCGGTACGAAGAAAATGGAACACGGCATCATACGCATAGTTACCCGTCACGATCTTCATCGCGCTCTTTAAAAATTCGGTGAAAGGATTGAGCCTGATACCGCGGGTTTTGTCGATGAATGCGGGGATGTTAAGTTCCTCGAAACGCCTTTTCAAAATGTCTGAATAGTTGTCAAGGCTTCCGCACACCACCGCAATGTCCCTGTAGGCATAGCCCCGCTCTCTTATAAGATCGAGTATGCGCACACAGATCGTGTCAACTTCGGCGCGGATGCTTTCTGCCGCGAACATCTCTATCTCGCTTGTGGGCTCGTCGAATGTTTTGTAAGGGTATCTGAAAAGATTCCTTTCAAGATGGGAAAGTGCAGGGCTTTTCTTAAACCGATGCGGAACCGGGTTCTTGGCGTTTAGATCCACATCTTCTCCGCGAGAAACTTTGCCGCTGCTTAAATTGATAAGACGGCACGCCGCATCTTCGGAAAGATGGAACAGTTTCTCAGGTCCGCCGTTATCAAATAGCGATTCGGGCTCAGAAATTGTTAATGTTATGTAAACTTCTTTTGCAATCTCAAGAAGTTTAAGTATCACTCTTTCCTGCACGGGCGTAAATCCCGTAAAGCCGTCAAAAACAAACACCGCATCTTTAACGATGTTACTGAATTCAAGCTTCTTTATGAGAAGGTCAAGCTGCTCTTCCCCCGTGATATACCTGCCCTCGTTGAACTTAAGAAAGGCATCGTAAATGACCTTAAGATCGCTTATCTTCCCCGAAAACAGGTTGCCACGGCCTTTATCCTTTATCGATTCAAGATCTTTTACGCCTACCCCGTACTGCATGAACTCGGAGATCGATGATTTGATCTCGTGGATATAGCCGGTCTTGTTAAGGTTTTTGCCGATATAGGGCATGTCGTCAGCCACCCGGGACGCCACATGTCTTAACACCAAACTTTTTCCCGTGTCATCCAGCACGGTTTCTTTGGGCTTTCCCGTTTCTTCAAATATCCTGTATGCCAAGCGGGAGAAAGAAAGAACATCGATGTTAAGTATTCCTTCGCTCCCCGATCTTGCAACGATATCTGCCTGGGCCTGCATCGAAAACTGATCCGGCACAATAAGAAAGAAATTGCGCGAACTATCCGCTTCCGACTGCTTTATCAACAGTTCCTGCACATATGAACTTTTTCCCGATCCGGCTGCGCCGTATATGAATGTAAGTGCCATGAAATTATTCTACTACATTTCGAGTCCGTTTTAACACCCTTTGTACCGATAAATTTTTCTGACATTTTAACTGATTTTTTCTTTTTTATTGTACTATTTTGAAAATTGTGGTACGATATATGTTAGGTAATTGCGAGAAAGTACTCTGATGGGGCGGGTTTTAGGAGGTTACTATGAGCAAGATACTTGTGGCAGGAATTTTACAGGAAGAAACTATAGTCAAGGTTGACAAGATTCCCATCAAAAATCAGCCTGTGACGGATATGTTCAACAGCATTCACACCGGCATCGGCGGTGATGCTTACAACGAAGCCATCGCGCTTAAATGGCTCGGCGACGAAGTGGATTTCTTTACGCTGATCGGAAAATACGACTCACCCAAGATCGTAAACCCGCCTTCAAGCGAAGTTCATCTGGCCACCGATTACATTCTTCCCAAAGCCGGTGCCACTCCCGCTGCGGTTATATTTTACGATAAAGAGCGCAATCAACAGATCTTTGAAGACATCAAGAACTTAAGAGAAGTCAAATATGACTTAAGTCTCTTTAAGCAGGCTCTTCCCGGCGCAGATCTTGTTGTTTTGGCGAATGCGAATTTCTGTAAGCCTATGCTTCACGCAGCCATGGAAGCGGGCAAAAAGATTGCCGTAAACATCAGAAATTTCAAATACAGGACAGAAACGTACAACGAAGTATTTCTTGAAGCCGCCGACATTCTTTACTTAAGCGACGACAACATAGACGACGATCCCTACGATTTCTGCAAATACATAGTCGAAAAATATAAGACAGAGATACTCATATACGGTATGGGTGCCGCAGGCGTTTTGCTCTATTCAAACAAGCTTGACACTTACGTACTATACAAACCCGTAAAAACAAACGAGATAGTTAATACGGTCGGAGCAGGTAATGCGTTGTTCTCGTGCTTCTTACACTATTACAACCAGACCGGCGACTCGACATTCTCGATAAGAAACGCCCTTTTGTTTGCTTCGTACAAGATCGGTTTCATAGGAACATCCATCGGATTCATGACCGAAAAGCAGATTGAAGACTGGCGTGAATTAATCTGGAAGTAGGACTGACAATGAAAGAAAAACTTTATACGATACCGCTTAACGACGCGGTGAACGCAGGTGACGAATGCCCTTTTTGTCACATTGAAAGAAACATCGAGCAGGACCTTATGGACTACGTCCTCGGCTCCGCCGCTTCGTACATGGAATCGGACACAAGAGACATGACCGACAGAGCGGGATTTTGCCGTGAGCACATCACAAAGATGTACAACTACGGCAACACTCTCGGAAATGCGTGGATACTTAAGACTCATTATCGCAAAGTCATAAACGAGATGAACGAAGTCTTCAAAAAGTATTCTCCCGCAAAGATCTCTTTCAAAGACAAACTCTCAAAGGACAATGAAGCCAAAAACCCCGTTGCGAAATGGACCCGCGAAAGAGACAAGTCATGTTACATCTGCAATGAATTTGCAAAGACTTACGACAGATACATGGATACCTTCTTCATCCTCTTTAAGGACGACGAAGAATTCAGAAAGAAAGTACTCGAAGGAAAAGGCTTTTGTCTCCACCATTTCGGAGATCTTCTCGAATACGGTGAGATCCACTTAAGCGATAAACAAAAGCAGGAGTACTACCCCAAACTTTTCGAACTCATGAGAACAAATATGGAGCGTGTTTTTGAAGATATCTCCTGGCTCATCGAGAAGTTTGAGTATCAGAACAAAGACGCGGACTGGAAGAACTCCAGAGACGCGGTGGGCAGAGGAATGCAAAAGCTTCGCGGAAGCTATCCTCAGGATCCCCCTTATACGATGAAAAAATAGCCGATTCCACCGACGAAAGTCGGTGGAGTTTTCTTTTTACCGCAAGGCATAAAAAAAGGCTGTCCACTTTCGTGAACAGCCCGCTTAGATCGATATTATTCGCCGAGGTTTTCCTTCACTTCCTCAACTGCGTCTTCAACAGCCTCGCCTGCCTTTGCAACTGCTTCGTTGGCATCTGCCATAGCGTCGTTTGCAGCGTTCTTGCGATCATCGAAGAACTCTTCAACCTTGCCTTCAGCCTGGTTTAAGAATGATCCGATGGAATCTGCTGCCTTGGATGCAACGTCTGCAACCTTCTCAGCGGCAACTTTTGCCTTCTCTTCAACGGTGTTGAAATTGATATTTACGTAAGAGCGCTTTTTAGCGGATGCAGCTCCGTCTTCAACATCAGCATCGAAGTTGTCAAAATCGTCGTCTTCATCCATATCGGCAGGTACATTACCGTCCTGCTTTTTGAGATAGTAGTACGTTCCCGCAGCAGCGGCTCCGATTATCGTAAGTGCCAATAATGATTTTCCGAATTTAGCCATATTAACTCCTTCCGGCAAGATCTCTGCCTTAAGTATTCACGACCTTACGTGTGTAGTGTAATTATAACCCATTTCGATCAAATATCAAATAAAAAAACTCTAAAGAAATCTAAAGAAATCAAGAATAACTATTGCACTCTTTTAAACGGCTATGTTATCATGAAATCCGACTCGCACAGTCAACCAAAAGGGAGTTACAGCATGAATGCCAAGTTTTTTGACCTTAAAAAAGAGAAACAGGACCGCATGATCAACGCTGCTTTAAAGATTTTCGCTTTGAACGGCTATTCTCATGCCAGCACCGATGAGATCGTCAAGGAAGCTCACATCAGTAAGGGCCTTCTTTTCCACTATTTTGAAAGCAAGATAGGTGTATATTCTTTCCTTGCGGACTACAGCGCAAAATATTTCGCACTTGAACTTTCATCGGCCATCGACGTTATGGAACGCGACTATTTCAAGATCAAAAAGATGGTTGAGCTTGCAAAAATGCAGACCATGAAGACTTATCCTTTCATGCTCTTTTTCATCAACACAATGAAGAAAGAAACCCACCCCGAGGCGGTTAATGCAACAAAAGATCAGAAGATCCAATACGAAAATGCCATCGGCACCGTATATGCCCGCGCAGAGGCCGAGAGTTTCGAAGGTCCCAACTCCGACGCTTACTTAAAGATGTTGGATCTCACCCTTGAAGCTTTAACCGAGGATCATCTTCGCGACGAATCTTTCAATGCGGAATCACAGTACAAAGAAAACGTTTCGTACATCGACGTGATAGCCGGTCTTTTCAAAAAAGAATCATAACCCGTGAAAAATCAAAGGCAGAGCAAAACGCTCTGCCTTTTTTATTGCTGTATCCGTTTATCAGTCATCAATACATTCGTACAGATACTCAACAAGTCTTCCGTCGATATTGCCGTCCTTTGCCATTCCGCGCATTATGTCGAATGCCTTTTCCTTGGGAATCGGCTTCTTGTACGGTCTGTCCGTTGCCAAAAGGGCGTCGCATATATCGGCAACCGCGATGATCCTGTCATCAAGCGTAAGGTCTTCTGCCGTAAGTCCTTTCGGATAACCCTTTCCGTTCAGGCACTCGTGGTGCTTAACCGCGATCTTGGGTGAATTTGCAAAATATTTGTTAAAGTGAACCTTTGAAAGGATCCTTTCGGTGATGACAACGTGATCTTCCATGATCTTACGCTCTGCCGTCGTAAGTGTTCCCTTAACAACTCTTAAGCATTCTTTCTCGATCTCCCTAAAGAAGGGTTCTCCGAAAAAGTCGTAAGCAAGAACTTCTTCAAGTTCGGCTCTCAGATCGTCGTTCAAAAATCCCGCATCGTTAACTCTCTTGACCACATCATACGCATGTGCGGTCTTACTAAGCATCTTGTCGTATTCTTCCCTGCTTATCTTGTTTGAAAGAAGATATGTCTCCGCTTTAAGATCGAATATCTCGAAACGTGTCTTAACTTCTCTTTCACCGCCGTTAAGTCTTGTAGCCTTGTTCATGACTTCAAGGGGAACGGCTATCTTTCCTATGTCGTGAAGATATGCGCCCATTACAAGCTGCTCTCTTCTGTGCTCGTCGAAATAGTTTTCTTCCTTGCCCTCATCATGAAGCTTTGTGATGTAATCGGCGATCTTGCCCGAATACTTTGCAACGTTTCTTGTATGAGATGCATTGTAAGGTGTTCTTTCGTCGATGGCAGCTGCCATGGCTTCGGTGAAGGACCACATCTGCTCTTTTAACTCTTCACGGTAACGCATGTTTGAAACCGCGATTGCCGTCTGCGAAGCAAGTGCCAGCACTATTCTCTCATAGCTTTGAGAAAATGGGATCGTATTACCTTCCGTGTCCTTCGCATTTAAGAGCTGCAACACTCCGACTTTGGAGCCGTCGTGATCGCTTAGCGGAACAACAAGCATCGACTGAGTTCTGTAGCCTGTCAGCTTATCGTAACGCTTCGGTCCGGAAAAATCGAAAAGGTCGCTGTTGTAAACGTCCTCAATGTTTAATGCTTTGTCGTAGATTGCGGAATATGCGCAAATGTTTTCTTCCTTCAGATCTACCGGAGGAAGCTCGATCGTCTCGCCGTTGCTTCCCTTGTCGATGTTCAAAGAAAGCGTCTTCATTATCTTGAACTTAAGAACGTTGTCCTCAAGCAGATAAAGCGTTCCCGCGTCGCAGTTTGTGATCGCCATACTGTTTGCAATTATAAGATTGAACAGTCTGTTGACGTCACGTTCTGCCGAAAGCGCAATTCCGACATCAAGTATTACCTGCAATTCCCTATTGTGTTCCATTATCAATCTCCCCCCGTCGCTGTAAGCGATTTTCAAATTCGTTAAATATTGTACCATTTTTTTGCGCTTATTTGAAGATGACAAATGATTGCGCGCCCAATTTTACGGTTCCGTCTTCAAGAGTTCCTTCTCCGATGACGAATAATATTTTCTTTGCACCGATATCGGTTCCGAGTTTGGCAGAAACGGCTGTTTCTTTTGGATTGACTACAATAGTCAAGTCGCCTCTCCTATATATGAAAGGCTTATCCTTTTCGCCGAGAATTACCGCGAAATCGGCATCCGCCTTAAGATCTTCCTCAGAGTTTCTCAGTTTCAAAAGTTCTTTCATCGTATTGTAAAGGGAATCTTTTCTGGCCGATTCGCTCTCTACCGACGGTCCGTTTTCTTCTACCGGAAGATAAAGTTTTGACTTGTCAGCCTTTGAAAATCCTTTGTTGACCGATTCGGTCCATTGCATCGGAGTACGTGTTCCCGTTCTTGTATAACCGCCTTCTTTTGTGGGCATATCGGCAATATACTTCATTCCTATCTCATCGCCATAATATATGAAGGGAACTCCGGGCATCGTAAGAAGTGTGGCAAAAGCGAGCTTTCTTTCTGCCTCGTCAAGTGTATGTGTGGTTCTGGGTGTATCGTGGTTACAGGTGAGAAAACTTATATACCCGCTCTTCTTTGTTTCATTGTATTTCGGAAGGAAATCTTTTAAGAAGCGCTCGATGTTGCCATCCGCATCTTTCTTAAAGTAACTGTTGTCTCCGCCGGGTGTCTCATAGTCACGAAGCAGTGTATTATAGCCGTTTCCGCCGTGATCGAGATAGAAATCCATATGGAAATGAGCCGAATTGAGTGACTGCCAGGGATTACTCCACTCAGAAACCATAGCGGCTTCGGGATAATCTTTATCAAGCATTTCGCGAACTTCGCGCCAAAGACTGCAGGTTCCGGACTTCTCTTTATCGTCATTTTTTACCAAAGAGTCTGCCATATCGACTCTGAAGCCGTCACAGCCTTTATCGAGCCAGAAACGCATAACGTCCTTCATGGCTTCCAAAGTTGCCTTTGCTTCGGGACTCTTGTATGATTTCTGCCAAGGCTCGGTAGGATTAAAGAAACCATAATTAAGCGCGGGCTGGCACTTAAAGAAGTTGAGCATATAAGTACCGTTTCTGTCGCACTCGCCACCGATATACGGATGTCCGGCTATACCTCCCAGCCAGAAATCGGTCCATATGTAACGGTCCGAATATTCATTCTTTTCAGCCTTTCCGCTTGCTTTAAACCACTCATGCTCTTCGGACGTATGCCCCGGTACAAGATCAAGCAATACATGTATGCCTTTCTCATGAGCGACCTTGAATAATCTGTAAAGATCTTCGTTGGTTCCGTATCTTGCTGCTACCTTCTTGTAATCTCTCACGTCATAACCCGCATCCTTAAAAGGAGAATCGTAACAGGGGTTGATCCACAGAGCATTACATCCAAGATCCTTTATATAATCAAGTTTCTCGATGATACCTTCAAAATCACCTATTCCGTCATTATTGGTATCGTAAAACGACTGAGGATAAATCTCATAAAATACAGCATCTTTAAGCCACTTCGGCATAACGCACCTCCAAAAACAATCTTTTGCAAATAAAAAAGGTATGAGAAGAACATAACTTCTCATACCCATATTTTCTAATATCCAAGCTTTAAAAGCAACCCCTCGCAGCCTTTTTCT
Organism: Lachnospiraceae bacterium; assembly: GCA_017963665.1. Classification (GTDB taxonomy): domain Bacteria; phylum Bacillota; class Clostridia; order Lachnospirales; family Lachnospiraceae; genus UBA1258. The sequence goes on from JAGCTJ010000030.1 coordinate 10,926, forward strand.
ATCTGCTTGTAAACGCCCGAAAAATCGCCTGTATACCACGGATCTGCGATATCTCCCGGAGTGTCTGTAAAGTCAAGCAAAAGGCTCACTTTCCCTTCCGGATCGCCACCGAGTATCCTGTTCATATAACCAAGGTTAAGTCTCTCCATTCCGATTATGTAATCCCACTTATCATAATCGTCACGTCTTAACTGCCTAGCCGTTTTTCCTGCGCAGGATATCCCATGAAGCGCAAGCTCCCTCTTCGCCGGCGGATACACCGGATTTCCAATCTCCTCCGAACTGTGAGCAGCGGATTCTATCACAAAGTCATCCACGATGCCTCTTTTTTCTACCATATCCTTAAATATATACTCTGCCATCGGGGAACGGCATATGTTGCCCCAACATATGAATAGTACTCTTATCATACTTGTAAATACACGAAAAACGTTGATTTTACAGCGTTTCGAGGACTTTTGTATTTTGCATACAATTGCATATTTTGGCATATTTTTGCAATTAAAAGGGTTAAAATGTGGGATAAAATGCCCTGTCTTGAACCCCGCTATTTTACTGGGTTTTTCGATTATTCACCATTTACATACACCTTTTCGACCTCTTCTTTAACGTCATCGAACTGTACATGGGTGTATACATTGAGAGTAACGGAAATATCCGAATGTCCCATCAGATACTGAAGAGTCTTAGGATTCATACCTGACTTGGCCATGTTGGAACAATAGGTATGTCTGCAGACATGAGGTGTGATCTTCGGCATCGGCGTCTTATATATGCTGTTGTACTTTTCTACAATTCTGTCAAATATCTTTTCCCAGTGATACGCGTTAAAGATCTTCCCCTGCGTATTATAGTATAAGAATCCTGTTTTTCCGCCCACTAATGGTTCAATTTGAGGTGCCTTCCGGTTTTTGACTATAGTCCTGAAACATTCTTCAACATCCGGATTCATCGGGATAACACGTACACCGTTCTCAGTCTTTGTCTCCTCGATATAATCCCCTGCCGCACCGTCATACAGGAGCTGATGATCGATATTCAGCTTATGCTCCTTAAAATCGATATCCCTATGGGTAATTCCGCAGAATTCCGAAATCCTGAGTCCCGTTTTAAAAAGGATATATATGCCTTCATAGAATTTGGAATAATGCTGATCCTCTTTCACAAACTTAAGAAATTTGCGCTCCTGGTCACGACTGATTGCATCACGTCTTACACTGTCATTGACGATAACATCGACCAATAGAAACGAAAACGGATTCTTTCTTAAGATATCATCATCAACAGCCATCTGGAACGCAGGACGAAGGACACCCCGTATGCTTTGTATTGCACTGTAACTGCGCCCGTCCTTCTTCTGAAGCTTTATAAGCCATTTCTTGGCATCAGAAACCTTTACGCTATCAATCCTCATCCTTGCAAACGCTTCTTTTTTAAGGATATTCACGACCGTGTTATATCCTCTGATCGTATTCCTTCTGACAGTAATCCTTGTGGATATATAGTTTTCCACAAGTTCAAGAACCGTCATGCTTCCTTCGCTTGTCACGATATGATCGAAAAGATCCTGCTGAATCTTCTTTTCCATCTCACGAAGTGGCTCTGTTGGTTTGGTTCCCATTGGCGTCGGATCATTTCTATCTAGTCTCACACTGTACACAGTGCGCCTCTCGCCTATAGCGTCGATGTATCTGTATCGATACCTTCCATCAGGCATTTGCGTTTCGCCAGTATGTAAAATTCGTCCTCTTTTATCTCTCCTTTTCTCACTCATTATTAAGTCTCCTTTCATTAAAAAATCTATGAAAGAAGGCCGTTTGGATGGTAATAATCTTATCACAAAGCGGCCTGTTCTGCCATAGGGCTTTCTACAGATGTTAAAATCAAAGCGATGTAACATCGTCCAGAAAGCGTTCAAACAGCTTACGTTTTATCCGGGAATGGCTCCCTATTTCCAGAATGAAATCAGCACCCTGATGCGTATGTATTATGTCATACAGTTTCTTTATGCCAATCCCGTAGTAAGAAGCTGCTTCTTCAAC
>JAGCTJ010000031.1 GCA_017963665.1 Lachnospiraceae bacterium
GGTCAACATTGATAAATCCTATATTCTTGAGGTACGTTCCAAGGATACAAAAAACGAGATAAACGTTTCGTTACCTTCTTTACTGGCTTCAAAAGCGGAAGTTTCCTCAAGACCGGACCTTAAAAAGATATCTGTCATGTTGGACGAGGATAAGACGGAATATTTCCTAAACAACGCTCCCACCGGTGACTTCGAAAACATAAAAGAAGTGATCGTTTCTTATGACGGAGAAAAGACAAGACTGGAGTTTGAGACAAGTAAGGCGATCAACCCGATGGTATCGACACACGGAAACGTACTTAATATCGCTTTGGAAGATTTTTCGAGGAAGAGGCCCGTTATAGTGATCGATCCCGGTTACGGCGGAAGTCAGCCCGGAACTGTTGCGGGTTCCACCGCAGAGAAGGACATTACACTTCGACTTGCCAAACTCGTAGCCGAGAAATGTAAGGATAAAGACTACAGTGTTCTTCTTACCAGAACATGTGATGAAACTGTTCTTACCGAAGAAAGACTGGAAATCGTTGATATTATGGGAGCGGATTACTATATAGCTCTTACGCTGGATTCGAACGTCGAGGACACGAAGGATTTCGGAATGAGCGCCGTTTACAACTCCCATTACTACAGAAACGGTTACGAGAATGTTGATTTTGCGGATGTGGTGCTCAGAAGCTGCGCGGAAAGCAGCGTAAACAAAGCAAAAGGTCTTATGGAAGCCGACTCCGACGACGTGATATTGATGGCGCTTAAGATACCCGCAGTCAGATTGAACGCGGGAACCATAACGAATCTTACCGAAGCACAGCTTTTGTTAAAAGATGAATATTTAGACAGGATAGCAACGGGCATAACAGATGCCGTGGAAGTTGCGATAAAGAGATGAAAAAACTTATTTTTGCTACGGGAAACAAAGACAAGATGGCAGAGATCCGAGAGATAATGGACGATCTCGGATTTACCGTCAGTTCCATGAAAGAAGAAGGAATCGAGTCCGATCCCGAAGAGAACGGAGCGACGTTTGAAGAAAACTCACTCATAAAAGCAAGAGCCGTTCATGAGGTATGTGTGGAAAAAGGCATCGAAGCCATAGTGCTGGCCGATGACTCGGGACTTGTGATCGATTGCCTTAACGGTGAACCGGGCATATATTCGGCAAGATATCTCGGAAGAGATACCACTTATGAAGAAAAGAACAAAAATCTTATAGAGCGTGTGAACGCCACAAATGATAAAGACAGAGCCGCAAGGTTCGTCTGTGCCGTGGCAGCGGTATTCCCCGACGGAAGGGAGAAAGTTGTTACCGGCAAGATAGAAGGTACCGTTGCGTTTAAACCTTCGGGCAACAAAGGTTTCGGCTACGATCCGATCTTTTATGTACCTGAGCTTGGCTGTACGACGGCGGACATTCCCTGTGAGCAGAAAAACAGCATAAGCCACAGAGGTAATGCTTTAAGATTAATGAAAGAAGAACTGTTAAAAGAGAAGTTATAAGTCCCCATCGGGAAGTAAAAGAGGAATCAGGAATGGGAGTATTCGATTTAGAGAACATTGGGTTTGACATCAATTCTGCTTTGGGTTTTACGGGCGGAGAGGAACGCCTTTATTCTGCCATGGCTTTGTTTGAGAAAGCATATCCTCAGATGTGCGAAAAGCTCAAAGGCTTTGCCGACGAAGCAAACAATACCGATTTTTCCATTACCGTTCATGCTGTTAAGAGCAACGCCCGCATGATTGGTGCGACCGCACTCTTTAAGATCGCGGAGCAGCTTGAACTTTCCACAAAAGAAGGCTTTTATGAGTCATTTAACGATGACCTTGCCAATTTTTTTGAGCTGTACAAAGAAGCTGTTGACGCGATAAAGCCTTATGCGAAGGGCAAAAACGAAGAAGCTCCCGCCGAACTTATCGGAAGAGGTGAGGCGATGGACATACTTCATAAGCTTTCGGAGTCTCTCGACGAATACGACGATACGGAATCTGCGAAGTATCTTAAAAAGCTGGACGGTTTTCTTTTTAACGACGAATTGAGAAAGGTTTTGGACGAGGCGGCTAAGCAACTTGATGAGTTCATGTATGATGAAGCGCTTGAGTGCGTTAATAAAGTCATTGACGCCATGGGGGAATAATTAATGGAACACAAGACATATTCCAAAAGTTTTTTTACGTTAGTCTTCGCCATTTTTGTGGCGTTTGTTTTATTCGGACTCGGCTTTTATGTGGTAGACCGCGTAACGGTCAACAGACCGTCGATGATAAGTTATTACTGCTACGAGCTTGACGGTTGGGAGCAGATAAGAGGCGATCAGAGGATTCCGCTTAACATGCCCGATGAGTTTGAACTCGAAAAAGGCGAGCCTCTCATAATGGAGACAAAACTTCCCGATACGATCTACGGCGATACATGGATCGACTACTATTCGGGTAAGCATTTCGTAATGTACATAGACGGCGAACAGCGTTATGAGCATCCCGGCCCCGGACAGTATACGGTGCCCGGCGGTATCGTTAAGACGCTGCACGTTTACATGCCCGTATTTCCCGATGACGCCGGAAAAACGGTCCGCATCGTGCGCTCCGGAGAAGAAGACAACGGCGGCAAGATTCTTGAGATCTACATCGGTACCGCACTGGGTCTGGTAGAAAGAATAATCTCCAAAAACATAAAGCACTTCGTATTGGCGGTATCTTTGATGGTCATCGCCCTTATCTCCATAATGGTCGGAGTGATCTTAAAAGCCACGCACAAAGGCAATCCAAACATTTCCAGCGTCGGAATAGGCGTTTTCTTTGTAGCGCTCTGGCTTATACTCGACTCGGAACTGTTCCAGTTTGCTTTCAGAGACTACTACATAGACGGAACCGTTTCGTTTATCGTGTCCTTGCTTATTCCATTACCGTTCCTCTATTATCTTGATACGCTCCAAAAGCACAGATACACAAGATTTTTGCTCGTCGAAGTCTTCCTGTTTGAACTGCTCAGTGTTACGGCAACGGCATTCAACTTTTTAAATATCCTGAATTATCTGGAAACCTTCCCGATACTGGCGATTGCCGAGGTTTTGATCATAGCGGTTACGGTGGGAGAACTGGTTATAGATATAAAGAAAAAGTACTACAAACAATACCTCCTCAGTTTTATCGGTCTTTGTGGATTTGCTTTTTCATGTATAATCGAGCTTTTGCTCATATTCACCGTCGAAGACAGAATAGACGGCGATGTGCTCATCTGGGGACTGTATTTTCTTCTTATAATGGCTGTGTTCCAGGAAATCTTCTATATACGTGAGCACGAGAAGCTAAGAAACATGGCTATTATCGCAAGTGAGGCAAAGACAAACTTCCTTGCCAACATGTCCCACGAGATCCGTACCCCCATGAACGCAATACTGGGTATGTGCGAGATGATATTAAGAGAGGCCGAAGACGAAACTAAAGTCAGAAAGTATGCCGGAAACATAAAGTCTGCGGGATCGCTTCTTCTTTCCTTAATAAATGATATTCTCGATATCACGAAAGTTGAATCGGGTAAAGCGGAACTTATTTGCGAAGATTTTGAGATATGCTCGGTGCTTAACGATATTGCAAACATCGCCATTAACAGAGCGACCGACAAAGGTCTTACTTTCGATTTTGACGTTTCCGAGACGATACCTTACAGATTTTACGGTGATGAGATACGTATAAGGCAGATCATTCTTAACGTGGTGAACAACGCCATCAAATACACCAACAAAGGCGGTGTCAGCGTTGAAGTCATATTTAAATACGATGAGACCGAAGCATACGATAAGGGTATCCTTCGTATAAAGGTTAAAGATACAGGTATAGGTATTAAAGAAGAAGATATCGGAAAGCTGTTCAATTCCTTCTCGCGACTTGAGGAATCAAGAAACAGAAACATTGAAGGAACGGGTTTGGGACTTTACATTACCTATACATATATTACACTTATGGGCGGCGATATCGATGTATCCAGCGTTTACGGACAGGGTTCCGTATTTACTCTTTACATTCCCCTTAAGGTTACCGACAGAAAAGAGATCGGAAAGTTCAGCGAGGCGATTAAAAACCTCAATGACAATTCCGATGATTACAGGCCTATCATAATGGCTCCCAAGGCAAGGGTTCTCATGGTTGACGACAACGAGATGAACCTTTCGGTTGCCAGCGCTCTTTTGAAGGATACCAAGATAAAGGTTGATAACGCATATTCGGGTCCCGAGGCCATCGAGAAGGCTAAGGACAACAAATACGACATCATCTACCTTGATCAGATGATGCCCGGTATGGACGGTATACAGACACTTAAGGCACTTAAAGATTCTCATCTTATCGATAGTGTGCCCGTTATCGTGCTGACCGCCGACGCCATCGCAGGTGCAAAAGAATTCTATCTGGGCAACGGCTTTACCGATTATCTTTCAAAGCCTATTAAGCCCGAAGAACTTGAAAACTCACTTATCAAGTATCTTCCCAAGAACCTGCTTTTAAGCCGGGAAGAGATAGCAAAACTGTACAGACATAAAGATGAAATAGATGAAAGTGAACTAAAGACACTTCTTATCATCGATCCCGATCCCGAAACATTGAAAGAGTTACGCGAAAAATTTACGGGTACGTTTAAATCGACGCTTGTGACCGACGTTGCAAAGGCCGAAAAGTACCTTGAAAAACACACCGTGGACTTCGTATTAACAGACGGAAAACTCTATGTTCCGTAATTAAAAAATATAAGTAACTTTCTGTTGACACGAGTGGTTATTTATCGTAAAATACTCTTTGCGTCATGGGCGACCGACACTTTTCACGGGGTGTGGCTCAGCTTGGCTAGAGCGCCTGGTTTGGGACCAGGAGGTCGCAGGTTCGAATCCTGTCACCCCGACGCATTAATAATGTTTAAGCGGGTGTAGTTCAATGGTAGAACACCAGCCTTCCAAGCTGGACACGTGGGTTCGATTCCCATCACCCGCTCGCAAACTGCAGCATGTGTCCGTAGCTCAGCTGGATAGAGCAACGGCCTTCTAAGCCGTGGGTCGGGGGTTCGAATCCCTTCGGGCACGTTACGGTGGATATAGCGTAGTTGGTTAACGCGCCAGATTGTGGTTCTGGAGATCGAGGGTTCGAGTCCCTCTATCCACCCGCATTATTGCAACCAATCGGGTAATTGATGGAGAAAGCTTTTGGGCTATCGCCAAGCGGTAAGGCACAGGACTTTGACTCCTGCATTCGCCGGTTCAAATCCGGCTAGCCCAGTTGGAAAAATATATATGGGCTACTAGCTCAGGTGGTAGAGCACTTGACTTTTAATCAAGTTGTCCCGGGTTCGAGTCCCGGGTGGCTCAGGTTTAAAGCGAAAATCATTCGGTTTTCGCTTTTTTCTTTCTTTGTGGTATTATATATATGATATTTCTGATCATGATTTCGGGAGGCTAGCGTGTTCGCACTACTTACCACATCGGTTCCCACAAATGAATGGTTGTTGATATTGGTCATTGCACTGGTCTGCATTTTGGCCTTTGTTATTTTTGACTATTTTCGCGCCACAAAGGAAAAAGAACGGGAAATGGCACAGATGCAGGAAAGACTGGATCATGCAAACAAAGAGCGTGATGAAGCCGTTGCTCTGGCCCGTGCCAAAGAAACCGCCGCTACCGGCATCAGTAATGAGATATTAAATCCCATCAACGCCATAAGAACGGTTGTCGGTCTTGTAGCGGATGAGGATATTACCGACGAGATAAGAGAGTATTGCGAAGTCTTGAAGATCTCCGCAGATTCACTTGCGCATACCGCAAACGAAGTGCTGGGATACGAAGAAGAGAACATAGACGAGAGTAACGTCCGTTCAGAGATCGACGAGAAGAAATTGGTCATTCCCGATGCCCGTATCCTTCTTGTAGACGACAACAAAGTAAGCTTAAGAGTAGCGAAAGCACTCATCAATCGGTTCAAGCCCGAGATAGTATCTGCAGACAACGCCTATGAGGCCATAGACCGCATCAGAAACGGTGAGAAGTTCGATCTTATATTCATGGATCACCTTATGCCCGGAATGGACGGCATGGAGGCTACAAAGCACATCCACGAGCTTGAAGGTGACGGTTCGAGAACCCCTATCGTTGCGCTTACGGCAAATACCGCGGGAAACCTTGAACAGACATTTTTCAACGCAGGCATGTGCGATTTCCTTGCAAAGCCCATCGTAGTAAAGCAGCTTAACGCGGTACTTAAAAAATGGATAACAAAAGACAAGCAGATATATGTTGACGCTTCCGAGGCTTTAACGGATTATATGCAGGATAATTACAGACCCGAGAGAGCCATTAAAGATTACTGGAACGATTTCCCTCTTTTCAAAGAGGTACTCATACTTTTTAAGGAACAGGGCGATCTTGTATTCTCCAAACTTATGGAAGGGGAAGACGAAAACCTTGAAGAAGAGATCGCAAAGTTATCAAGATACACCCGCTCCATACGTGCCCTTAAGCTTGAGGACATGATGTACGATCTTGTGGAAGCATACAGCTCTCCCGACAAAGAAGGTTACGCCGAGATCGTTGACAAAGCCTCCAAGGAATACGGCCGCGTATGCGAGATCATCAAAACGTTTATCGACAGCCGTTCGGATGATCGGGACAAAGAAAACGCTACGGATACTTTGACAAATTAACGAGTGGCTATTAAACTAGATATTACGCGCGGATATGGTGGAATTGGCAGACACGCCAGATTTAGGTTCTGGTGCGCGAGCGTGCAGGTTCAAGTCCTGTTATCCGCATACAGTAATAGGAGAGCGTGAGCTCTCCTATTACTATATGCGAATAGAGACCTTGAACCTTAGGTTCTTTTACAAAGAAAGGAAAGATTATGAAAAGACAGTATTGGAAACCTTCGAACATGTTGTATCCGGTGCCGGCAGTGCTGGTGACATCGGCAGACGAGAACGGAAGAGCGAACGTTATGACGGCAGCCTGGGCAGGCACGATCTGCTCCGATCCGGTTATGCTTTCTGTATCAATAAGGAAAGAGCGTTACAGCCACGAAATCATTAAGCGAACGGGAGAGTTTGTTGTATGCCTTACAACGGAGAAACTGGCGAAAGTAACCGATTATGTGGGTGTTAAGTCGGGACGTGACATAGATAAGTTTGATCTTAAGGGAGATCTTAAGATTACTAAGAGCGAATCGAAATTCGTAAAGGCTCCCGGTATTGCGGAAAGTCCCGTATGTCTTGAATGTAAGGTTAAGGACATCATCGAACTCGGTTCCCACGATATGTTTATAGGAGAAGTTGTTTCTACCGATATAGATGAAAGTCTTCTTGATGAGAACGGAAAACTGGATCTTTCGAAAGCCGGTCTTATAGCATATTCCCACGGAGAGTATTTTACCCTTGGCGAGAAATTGGGAAAATTCGGGTATTCCGTCAAGAAGAAATAAAGTAACGAACGGTAATTAAGTAAATTTAAGTAAATTATTTATTCAGGCAGTATGCGAAAATGATTACGCAAACTGCCTATTTTTGTGCATAATTCACAACACAAAATCAACAAAATTGTCGAAAAGGTAAAATATTAACGATAAATCGATTTACAATCAACTTAAAACATTGACTAAAATTACTTAATTGCTATACTAAATTAAGTAAAGAATAATAACGCTTAAGTAAATTAAGCGTATCACTCAAAGGAGGAAATGTTTATGAAATTGAAGAAGGTTATTTCAATCTGTCTGGCAGCAGTGATGACTTTTTCTTTGGCCGCATGCAAAGACGGATCGGCGGCTTCGGGAAAAAACGGTTCTGTGCCGACCTACACACAGCTTGATCTTTCCAAGTATTCGGATACAAAGGCTACGATCAAGTTCATCCATCACAAGACAGACCGCGCTGAGGACGGCACCATGGATAAGATGGTAGCTGAATTCAACAAGGATTTTCCGGGTATTAAAGTGGAGATGGAGGCTATAACCGATTACGCCGAAGATTCGCTGCTCAGATTGTCTACAGGTGACTGGGGCGATGTAATGTTCATCCCCGCAGTGGATAAGAGCGATCTGTCCGGTTTCTTTATGCCCTTTGACTCACTTGAAAATCTTTCAAAAGAGCTCAATTTTGTTGATGCATGGGAGTTTGAAGGACAGTGCTACGGTATTCCTTACATGGCAAACGCACAGGGCGTTTTGTACAACAAGAAAGTCTTTAAGGATGCGGGGATCGATAAACTACCCACGACACCTACCGAGTTCCTTGACGATCTTAAACTCATCAAAGAAAAGACCGATGCCATTCCGCTTTATACAAACTATGCGGCAGGATGGACCATGGGTGCATGGGATGCCTACATCGGTATCGTTACAAACGGTGACAACACTTATATGAATCAGAAGTTTGTTCATACCGCAAATCCTTTTAAAGATCCCGGTGATGATACGGGCATCTACAATCTTTACAGAATACTGTTTGATGCAGTTGCCAACGACCTTATCGAGGACGACTACACCACTACAGACTGGGAAGGCTGCAAGGGTATGTTAAACCGCGGCGAGATCGGAACCATGGTTTTGGGATCCTGGGCATACGCTCAGATGCAGGAAGCAGGCGATACACCCGAAAACGTAGGATATATGCCTTTCCCCATGACGGTAGGCGGAAAGCAGTATGTATCTGCAGGCGGCGACTATAACTACTGCATCAATGCCAAAGCATCGGATGAGAATAAGCTCGCTTCGCTCATATTTGTTAAGTGGATGGTTGAAAAATCTGATTGGTGTTACAACGAAGGCGGTTACACGGTTGTTAAGGGTGGAAAGAACCCCGATATGTACGCTGCTTTCGACGGATGCGAAGTAACTTCCGACCAGCCTTCCAAGGCAGGAGAAGAAACATATCTTAACGATATGAATTCGGAATCGGAACTTTCATTCAATGCAGGCGGAAACAGCAAGGTCCAGAGAATCGTGGAAGCAGCTGCAACCGGATCCGAGACACTTGATGATATTTATGCCGATTGGACGGCTAAATGGAACGCAGCTCAGGAAGATCTTGAGATATCCGTTGATTATTGATTAAACAGGAGTTAGTGCAATGACCTTGAATGGAATCGGTAAACATAAACGAACATTCGGAGAATGGCTTAGGAGCCGCGACGGTCAGAAGGTGTTGGTCATAACCGCATTTTTGATAATTCCGTTGACGCTCTTGCTGGTATTTACGTATATTCCGTTTGCGGAAACGATAAAATTCAGCTTTTACAACATGAAATATGTCGGAGCGAGAAAATTTGTGGGATTGAAAAACTATGCAAAGGTATTCTCCAGAGATGACTGTTTCGGGGCTCTTAAGCTGTCGTTGTACTACATGGGAGGATCGGTCGTACAGCTCACGCTGGCATTGTATCTGGCGACCATATTAAGTTTTAAAGTCAAGGGCGGGAACTTTTTTAAAGGCTTTATGTTTTTCCCGTTTTTGATAAACGGTATTGCAATCGGTTTTATCTTCAAATTCTTTTATACGAGAGGATTTGTGTTTAATACCGTGCTTGGCTGGTGCGGGTTTAACTTGGAAGACCTTCCGTATTGGCTCAAAGACCGGAGTATAAACAATATTTCGCTTGTAGGCACTTCCGTCTGGCGATATTTCGGGCAGAACATGGTGCTTTTCATAGGAGCGATCATGTCCGTAAGCGGCGAGTTATACGAAGCCGCGATGCTTGACGGTGCCAACAGATTTCAGCAGTTCAGATATATCATCCTTCCAAGTATAAAGTCGATCTTTGTGCTCAATGTGATCCTTTCCATATCGGGTTCTTTGAGCGCGTTTGAACCGCCTTACGTCATTACGGACGGCGCCAACGGAACCGGAACGTATTTCGTGGTAATGCACGAGATCGCGCATACGCAGCAGAAGGTCGGATTGGCCTCGGCAATGGCCGTGGTACTGCTCGCTATCATATTTGCCGTAACGATACTTCAGAAGCTGTTCTTTAAATATGTATTCAAAGACACCGATTGACCGATACGGTCTAAATGGAGAAAGAAACCATGAGCATAATGGAAAAAACAGGGAAAGCCATACTGACAACGATTAAATATCTTTCGCTTGTGTTCTTTTCGTTTTTTGCGCTTCTACCGATAGTATCGTGCGTTATAACCGCATTCAAGACAGACAGAGAATATCAGAACACAAATGTTATGACTCTGCCGGAAAGCTGGCTTAACTTTTCAAATTTTGTCGATGCGTTCAAGAAGGCGGGAATGGCAAGAGCATTTATCAATTCGACGGTAATACTGATATTCGTTTTAGTCTTTTCTACGATACTCGGAACCCAGCTCGCATATGTGCTCGACAGATTCAAATTTACGGGTAATAAGCTTATACGGAATATGTTTCTTTTTGCAACAATGCTTCCCGGCGTAGCGATGCAGATATCCGTTTACGAAATTATGTATAAGTTAAAGTTTATCAATTCGTTGCCGGGATATATAGTCTTGATGTGTGGGACTGACGTCATTGCGATCTATATCTTTATACAGTTTTTCGAAAACATAGATACATCGCTGGATGAATCGGCTATAGTTGACGGAGCCTCTTATTTCACTATCTTTTACAAGATATTGTTTCCGCTCTTAAAGCCGGCGATCGTCACGTCGTGCATTCTTAAAGGAGTGGGCACTTATAACGAGTACTATATGGCAAATCTTTATCTTCAGGATAAGAAGCATCTTGCGACCGTGGCAACATCACTTTATACGTTCGTGGGTCCCCTCGGAAGCAAATATAACCTTATATGTGCGGGAGTGATCATATCGCTGTTACCGGCACTTATCGTATTTATCCTTTGCCAAAAACAGATATATTCGGGACTCACGGCAGGTTCGGTAAAGGGATGACATTTAATTTACCTAACGATTGTTATGATTACTTAATTTAGGTATAATTAATTAATTAAGTAAATTCAAACGGAGGTAGGCAATATGTCCAGAAAGCCCGTTACCATGTCGGATGTGGCTAAGGAGCTTAACTTAAGTACGGTGTCCGTATCCAAGGCACTCAGCGGTAAAGACGGTGTAAGTGATGCGGTCAGAAAGATGATAATCAAAAAAGCCGGTGAGATGGGCTATACTTATACCGGCGGCAAGAAGGAAACGGAAGAAAGAAGACACAATATAGGAATAATCGTCAGTGAACATTTTATCACTAAAGACGCTTACTATAGCCGACTGTACGAGAAGACCATGATGATGCTTACGGATGCAGGTCAAATGGGTATGCTCGAGATAATCATGAGAAGATCCGAAAAGAGCCTGGAACCTCCGGCACTTATCTCTTCCAATCAGATAGAAGGGGTAATCGTTCTCGGTCAGATGTCCAAAAACTATCTTAATATGCTAAAAGATTATAATCTCCCTATTTTATATATGGATTTTTATGATGAGGACGTGGTGGAAGATGCCGTTATAAGCGACAGCGTATTCGGTTCCGGAATGCTTACGAATTACCTTATCCATAAAGGGCATAAAGATATTGCATTTGTAGGCAGCATCAGTAGTACCAGCAGTATAATGGATCGTTATATAGGCTATTACAGAGCCATGCTGTCGGCCGGACTTACGGTTTCGGACGATTGGCGCATAGAGGACAGGGATGAGGAAGGCGACTTTATAGGAATAGAATTTCCCAAAAAGATGCCTACCGCCTTTGTATGCAATTCGGATGCGGTTGCGTTCAATCTTGTAAAAAAGCTTCAGGAAAAAGGTTACAATGTACCTGAGGATGTATCTGTGGTGGCTTTTGATAACTTTATATATGCGGAGATGAGTTCGCCAAAGATCACTACCTACGGCGTAGATACGGATGCTTTGGTTAAAAATGTGATCAGGATAATACTTGAAAAAGTTGAGAACAGAGATTACACGGTAGGTCGCGTACTCGTATCGGGGACGCTGGTTGAGCGTCATTCGGTAAAGAAGATTGGTTCGTAGCAGGAGATCGGAAAATGAAAGTTTTATGCATCGGAGAAATGCTAATAGATTTTACTCCCGTTAAGGGAATGCCCAATTCCTATACGGCCAATCCCGGAGGTGCTCCGGCGAACGTGGCCGTCAGCATTGCAAGAAACAGGATCGGCGCAGGATTTATGGGAAAGCTTGGGAATGATGATTTCGGAAAGCTTTTGGTAAATACTTTAAATGAGAATGGCGTGGAGATACTTGCGCCGGAACTTTGCAATGCGGCGACGACTACGCTTGCTTTTGTAACGCTGGATGAAAAGGGTGACCGCTCGTTTACCTTCGCCAGAAAACCCGGTGCCGATATGCTTCTTAGCGAAGATGATGTCAGAAAAGCCGATATCTCTCAATTTGACATAGTGCATGCCGGATCCGTCAGTCAGTCGGGAAGTCCCGAAAAAGATGCGGTTATTCTCGCACTTAAAATCGCAAAAGAAAACAAAAAACTTGTAAGCTTTGATATCAATTACAGAGATAAGATCTGGAGCGCGGAAGATTGCTTAAAAGAGTCTGAAAAGATATTCCCTCTGACGGACCTTTTAAAGATATCCGATGAGGAGCTTATGTTTGTGGGTGGCGAAGACAATATACCCGATTTTATGAAGCGTTATGATATTTCCGTCACGGTGCTTACAAGAGGAAAAGACGGGGCGAGAATATTCTTTGATGACAGATACGAAGACGTTGCGTCAATGAAAGCAAAAGCGACGGATACTACGGGAGCCGGAGATGCTTTTTGGGGAGGCTTTTTATCGTGCCTTCTTGATCAGGGTGTAAAGAGCATTTCCGACATACCCATGGAGAAACTGGTAGCGGCCGGCAAATACGGCACGATATCCGGCGGATTGTGTGTACAAAAGCCGGGAGGAATACCTGCCCTTCCTTACAGGGAGGAGATTGAAAGGGAACTTAATGAAAAGAATTGATACAGATCAAAAATGGGAATTATTCGTTAAGGGTGTTTTCGGGAACGAACCTATACCGGCATCCGTTCCCGGTTCGGTTTACAACGATCTTTTAAAAGCCGGCCGTATGGAAGACCCTTATTTCAGAGATAATGAAGACGGCGCTCTTATGCTTATGAAAAATGATTTTGAGTACAAGGGCGCTTTTAACGTGTCAAAGAGCGAACTTAACGATGCCGACGAGATACTCCTTCGTTTCAACGGACTGGATACTGTTGCGGACATCACCCTTAACGGGCAAAGACTCGGAAGCACAAACAACATGCATCGTATCTGGGATTATTCCGTTAAGGATATGCTTAAAGAAAACAAAAACGAGCTTGTTGTGCTGTTTCATTCGCCTGTTGAGTTCATTGCAAAGGAATATGAAGCTGACCCTGCGATACTCGGAACGGAAGATGCCATGCGCGGATTTCCAAAGATCCGAAAAGGCCATTACATGTTCGGCTGGGATTGGGGTCCCAGGCTTCCCGACGCGGGAATATGGAAAGAAGTCGAACTTTTGAAAATAAAGAAAGCAAGACTGTCACGCGTATATATAAGACAGGTTTTCAGCGATGATCTGAAAAGCGTAAAGCTTTCTTTTGACATATCCGTAAAGGATGCATTAAGCGATGATGTAGAGCATGATTATTCGGGTTGCGGATACGATTTATTGGTGACGCTGCTCGATCCCTTTGGTAAAACGATCTTTGACAAAAAGAGTATATCAAATGATCGCTCGATCGATATATGCGATCCGCTCCTTTGGTGGCCCAACGGTTTGGGAGAGCAACCTCTTTATACCGTTATTGTCGAGTTGTCAGACAGTTTCGGAAATGTCATTGATATTGCTAAGAAGCGCATAGGCTTTAGAAAAATGGAAATGAGCACCGTTAAGGATGAATACGGTTCCGAATTCGCCCATAAGATAAACAACGTAAAGTTTTTTGCAATGGGTGCGGACTACATTCCCGAAGACAACATTCTTTCAAGGTGCAACAAAGAAAGAACCTACGATCTTCTAAAGCAGTGCAAAGACGCTAACTTTAATTGCATTCGCGTATGGGGCGGCGGGCTCTATCCTTCGGATGATTTTTATGATGCCTGTGATGAACTCGGTCTTGTCGTATGGCAGGATTTTATGTTCGCTTGTGCAAATTACAGACTTACAAGAGAATTTGAAGAAAACATACTGGCCGAACTTACCGACAACATAAGGAGACTTTGTCACCATGCGAGTCTGGGACTCTGGTGTGGCAACAACGAAATGGAGATGTTTGTCGACAAAGGCGAATGGGGCGCGAAAAATGAGATAAAAAGCGACTATGTGAAGATGTACGAGTATCTTTTCCCGAGACTGTTGGAAAGTGAGGATCCGGACAGATTTTACTGGCCCGCGTCTCCTTCCTGCGGAGGAGGTTTTGACGATCCCAACTCACCCGACAGAGGAGATGTCCATTACTGGGATGTTTGGCACGGAAACAAGCCGTTTACAGAGTATCGAAAGTTTCATTTCAGATATCTTTCCGAGTTTGGTTTTCAGTCATTTCCTTCGATAAAGACGATCGAAACGTTTACGCTTCCAAAGGACAGAAATGTGTTCTCTTACGTTATGGAGAAGCATCAAAGAAACGCTTCTGCCAACGGCAAGATAATGAATTATATGGAGCAGACGTTTCTTTATCCCAATGATCTTGA
>JAGCTJ010000032.1 GCA_017963665.1 Lachnospiraceae bacterium
AGGATCAAAAGATCTTATCGGAAAGATTGTTGATGTTAAACTCACTGAGTTTCATGGGTTTTATTATACCGGTGAACTTGTGTGATAAAAAGAAAGGATTATCAAATGGCAGAATATACGCCGATGATGATGCAATATCTTGAAACCAAGAACGAATACAAGGATTGCATTCTTTTTTACAGACTCGGTGATTTTTATGAAATGTTTTTTGATGATGCGCTTATCGCCTCAAAAGAGCTGGAACTTACTCTGACGGGCAAGGCGTGCGGTAACGAAGAGAAGGCTCCCATGTGCGGAGTCCCTTTTCATGCAGTGGACAATTATTTAAACCGCCTCGTAAACAAAGGTTACAAGGTTGCAATATGTGAACAGACCGAGGATCCCGCTACCGCCAAAGGCCTCGTAAAAAGAGAGGTTGTAAGAATCGTTTCAAGAGGAACGAATCTGGATACCAATTCAATAGATGCTTCGGAAAACAGTTTTCTTATGTGTGTCGTTTATCTGGAAAACGGTACAGGAATAAGCGTTGTAGATATTACCACCGGTGACTTTTTCGCAACCGAGGTTAACGATATCGCCGGCATTATGGATGAGATAAACAGATATTCACCTCGTGAGATCATCTGCAACGATGCGTTTTTAATGTCGGACTTCCCTTTTGACGCATTGAAAGCACGAAGCAATATATCTTTAAGTTCGGTTTCTTCCCACTATTTTAACGAAAAAGAAGCTTTGCTTAAGTTAAAGGAGCATTTTAAAGTAAATTCCGTCGAAGGACTCGGACTTTCAGATTACAAAAATGCTACCGTCGCAGCAGGAGCTGTTCTGGAGTTTCTTTATGAAACACAGAAGAACTCCCTTGCCAATCTCGACAATATTAAACCTTATGAATCGGGTAGTTTCATGCATCTTGATTCATCCACAAGAAGAAACCTGGAACTTATAGAAACGATGCGCGAAAAGCAGAAACGCGGATCGCTTCTTTGGGTACTGGATAAAACAAAGACCGCTATGGGCGGAAGACTATTGAGAAGTTATATCGAACAGCCTCTGCTTGATAAAGACATAATGAACCAACGTCTCGATCTTATCGAAGAATTATCGGGCAATATCGTGGCCAGAGATGAAATACGAGAATATCTTAACAGCGTATACGACCTTGAAAGGCTTCTGGGACGTATCGCGTACAAAACAGCGAATGCAAGAGATCTTATCGCATTCAAAAATTCTTTGTACCTTCTTCCACATATTAAATCTCTGTTGAAAGATTTTGACTCAAAGCTTGCAGTTGAAATCGAATCGGAACTCGACGATCTTGGCGACATTTATTCCGATATCGATAAAATGATAGTTGAAGAGCCTCCCGTATCCGTAAAAGAAGGCGGTATCATTAAAGAAGGGTACAGTGAAGATGTTGACAGATTAAAGAACGCCAAAAACGACGGAAAAAATTGGCTGTTAAAGCTTGAAGCCGAAGACAGGGAAAGAACCGGCATCAAGAACCTTAAGATTAAATACAATAAAGTATTCGGATATTATTACGAAGTTACAAATTCGTATCTGGATCTCGTTCCGGACGACTATATAAGAAAACAGACTCTTGTGGGAGCGGAGCGATTTACAACCGAGAAACTTAAAGAAATGGAAGATACGATACTCAATGCCGAGGATAAACTTTTCGGTCTTGAGTACGAGATATTCTGCAATTTAAGAGATTCGATAGCATCCAAAGTATCCAGAATATATAAAACAAGTAAAGCTATCGCCAAGATCGATGTTTTTACCTCACTTTCTTATGTTGCGGACAAAAATCATTACGTAAGACCAAAACTCGGAACCGACGGTGTCATAAAGATTACGGACGGCAGACACCCCGTTGTTGAACTGTTGATGGACGGAGGTCTTTTTGTACCGAACAACACTTTGCTTGATACAAAGAACAATTGTATATCCATCATTACAGGCCCGAATATGGCCGGCAAATCGACTTATATGCGTCAGGTGGCATTAATTGTCCTGATGGCCCAGATAGGCTCCTTTGTGCCCGCCAAAGAGGCTGTGATAGGTATTGCCGACAGAATATTTACAAGAGTGGGGGCTTCCGACGATCTGGCCAGCGGACAGAGTACATTCATGGTGGAAATGAACGAAGTGGCAAACATACTTCGCAACGCCACTCCCAATTCGCTTTTGATACTGGATGAAATAGGCCGCGGTACCTCTACATTCGACGGCCTTTCCATAGCATGGGCGGTAATAGAACACATAAGCAATAAAAAGATACTCGGTGCAAGGACTTTATTTGCAACACATTATCATGAACTCACCGAGCTCGAAGGTAAGATTGAAAACGTTAACAACTACTGTATCGCCGTAAAGGAAAACGGAGAAAACATTGTATTTTTGCGTAAGATCATCAAAGGCGGAGCGGACAGAAGTTATGGTATTCAGGTCGCAAGACTTGCTGGTATTCCCGATATAGTTTTAAACAGAGCCAAGGAAATCGCTGACAAAATTTCGGATAACGATATAACCGAAAAGATACAGGATATCGAAGTCAATATCAAAAATAAGCCCGATAAAGCACCATCCAAAAAGGACTATGAAGACATCAATCAGATGTCGTTGTTTGATACGGTTACCGACAAAGATATTATTGACGATCTGCTTTCTTTGGACCTTACCAACATGACTCCTTTGGATGCGCTCAACAATCTTTCAAGGCTACAGAGCAAATTGAACAACAGATGGTAAAGGATGGTTATGAAAGACATTATTGTTTTAGACAGCGAAACAATAGATAAGATTGCGGCAGGCGAAGTGATCGAACGTCCCGTAAATGTCGTTAAAGAGCTTTTGGAGAATGCCATAGACTCAACCGCGGACATAATAAGCGTTGAAATCAAAAACGGCGGTATCGACCTGATAAGAGTGACGGATAACGGTTCCGGTATCGAAAACGAACAGGTTAAAACCGCATTTTTGAGACACGCCACAAGCAAGCTTACCACGATCAAAGATCTGGACAGTTTAAATTCTCTCGGATTCAGAGGCGAAGCACTATCAAGCATAAGTGCCGTCTCAAAATGTGAGATGATCACCAAAACGGAAGATACACTGCTGGGAACACATATTGTCATTGAAGGATCTAAACTTAATGTATTCGAAAATATCGGTGCACCCAAGGGTACAACCGTTATTTCAAGACAACTTTTCTATAATACTCCGGCCAGAAAGAAATTTCTTAAATCCGCACAGGCGGAAGCCGCTGCTGTGGAAGAACTGGTAACAAGAATTGCGCTTTCTCACCCTGATATTTCGATAAGTCTTATAATCAACGGTAAATCACGTTTTGTGACAAACGGTAACGGAAACCTTAAAGATACAATATATAAGCTATATGACAAAGAAGTTTACGAAAGACTTTTAAAAGTTGATTTTGATACAAACGGTATATCGTTAACGGGTTTTATAACACGTCCCGAATACAATATGGGTACCAGAGAATGTGAGATTTTCTTTGTGAACAGACGTCTTGTAAATTCAAGAGAATTGTCTTACGCGATAGAAGAGGGCTTTAAGGGTTTTCTGATGCAACACAGATTCCCTTTCGGTATATTGTTTATCGAGATCGACCCGTCACTTATTGATGTGAACGTTCATCCGAAAAAGGCAGAGGTCAAGTTCTCGGATCAGATTATGGTCAAGAACGCCATTGTTTGCGCAGTCCAAAAGGCATTAAAAGAGCCTGAATTGATACCTGTTGTTGAACTTGACTATGAAAGTCAACGAGAATCGGTGCCTGAAATACCCGTTGAGTCAATTGTTGAATCCAACATCGAAATCAACCACAATTATGACGCTTTTGATCGGAAACCCACGGAAAACCATATTATAAGCGACCGTATTGGTCAAAATTGTTCCGATTTTGCAAAAATTGACACCCGCGACGCCACAATATCTAGTCATATTGAGCCTTTTGAAGCATCAAGAACCGATGTCATAAAAACAGACGAGAAATTAAACATCATTCCCGAAATTCCGAAGTATAAACAGAAAAATCTGTTTGAAGACAGGCTTATAGATGATAAGCCGTTAAAGGAATATCGAATAATCGGTCAGGTTTTTGATACATACTGGCTCATCACATTAAACGACGATCTTTATATAATGGATCAGCATGCGGCCCACGAAAAGATCAATTATGAGCGCTTTTTGAAAGCATATGAAGAAAAATACAATGCTTCGACTCAATATATCGATCCTCCCATGCTCATAGGATTGTCGAATCTTGAAGAACAATCTTTGAAAGAAAATCTTTCTTTGTTTGAAAAGATCGGTTTTGAAATAGACGAATTCGGTGATAAGAGCATCGCAATACGAGGTGTACCGATGGAACTCTTCTCAAATACCGAAGAAGAGATGTTTAAAAGACTTTTGTTTGAGATACATGAATACGAATCTGTAAAAAATCCGAAACTTGTACTTGAAAAGCTTGCATCTATGTCATGTAAGGCTGCAATCAAAGGAAATCAACGAGTATCGGAACTCGAAATAAAGCATATCATGGAAGAACTCATGACGTTAGACAATCCATACAATTGTCCCCACGGAAGACCTACTTTGATATGTATAACAAAAACGGAACTGGAAAAGAAGTTTAAGAGAATAGTCTGATATATGAACAAAGAACCATTGGTAATAATATCCGGGCCAACAGCATCGGGTAAATCCGCTTTATCGATAAAACTTGCCAAAATGATCGACGGAGAGATAATATCCGCCGATTCGATGCAGGTCTATAAAGGTATGGATATAGGTTCCGCCAAGATCACCAATGAAGAAATGTGCGGAATAAAGCACTATCTTATCGATGTTCTCGATCCCACAGATGACTTCAATATTTTTTATTTTAAAGAAGAGACCCAAAAAGCATTTAATGAGATCAGAAAGAAGGGCAAGGTTCCTATAATCGTCGGCGGAACGGGATTCTATATTCAAGGTTTTTTATACGATATAGACTTTAACGAAAGTGAAGGCGAAAACAACACTTTACGTAATGAACTGACTGAGATTGCAAGCCAAAAAGGAGCGGGAGCTCTTCATGATATATTGAAAGAGATCGATCCTTTGGCTGCCGATGCCATTCATGAAAACAATATAAAAAGAGTCATTAGAGCGATTGAATTTTTCAAAGAAACCGGCAAGAGCATAACCGAACATAACGAAGAAATGCGCATGCAGTCATCGCCTTATAACTTCGCCTATTTTTGTCTGACGCGGGATCGGAAGAAACTTTATGACGGAATCGACAGACGAGTGGATAAAATGATTGGTGACGGTCTTGTTGATGAAGTAAAAAGGCTCAAAGAAAGCGGTCTTTCCAGAGATAATCATTCAATGCTGGGCCTGGGATATAAAGAAATACTTGATTATCTGGACGGTAAGATAACGCTTGAAGATGCTATATATATCATTAAGCGAGATACCAGGCATTTTGCCAAAAAGCAGCTTACATGGTCAAGACGCGAAAAAGATGTTATAACAGTCGATCGGGATGACTATTCTTCCGACGAAGAGATTCTTTCTTTTATGATCGAAACATTAAAAAACAAGGAAATAATACGGTAACACACATGAACGATATCAATTTGGCTTTAAACGAATATTATAAAAGCTTCGGAATAGAAGAGAGTGTATACAGACTCGGCGAAGAAGTATTAAAAGAATGCAGCGAACAATTCGATAACATAGATCGCATCAGTGAGTTAAACCAAATAAAAGTTTTAAAAGCTTTCCGCGACAATAAAGTCAGCGAAGCCTGTCTGATGGGTACATCGGGCTACGGTTACAACGATCTCGGTCGTGAAACACTTGAGAAAGTATATGCAAGTGTGTTCAAAACAGAAGATG
>JAGCTJ010000033.1 GCA_017963665.1 Lachnospiraceae bacterium
ACCGCCGTAAGCCTTAACGAACTGCTTTCTTTCCTGAACATATGCGATCGTGGTCTCAAGAGCACCTACTGCAAGTACCAGAGCCTGAGCAGCGATACCGATACGTCCGCCGTCAAGGGTATGCATTGCGATGTTGAAACCTTTACCCTGCTGTCCGAGTAAGTTCTCCTTGGGAATACGGCAATCGGTGAAGATAAGCTCGTAGGTTGAAGAACCGCAGATACCCATCTTGTTTTCCTTTGTACCGAATGTAAATCCGGGAGTGCCTTTCTCTACGATGAATGCAGAGATCTCTTTTAACATTTTGCCGCGCTTCTCAACCTTACCGGTAACTGCGAAAACAACGTAAACGTCTGCTTCCTTACCGTTTGTGATGAAGCACTTTGAGCCGTTGAGTACCCACTCGTCGCCGTCCAAAACAGCCTTGGTCTGCTGACCCTGAGCGTCTGTACCTGCACCGGGCTCGGTAAGACCGAATGCACCGAGCTTCTCGCCCTTTGCAAGCGGTACTGCGAATTTCTGCTTCTGCTCCTCGGTTCCGTAAGTCATGATGGGATCGAGGCAAAGAGATGTATGAGCTGATACGATAACACCTGTGGTACCGCAAACCTTGGACATCTCCTCTACACACATAACGTATGTAAGTACGTCACAACCCTGTCCGCCGTACTCTTTTGCAACCGGGATTCCTAAAAATCCGTACTTTGCAAGCTTGTCAACGGTTTCTCTGGGAAATCTGTGCTGTTCGTCGATTTCCTGAGCAAGGGGTTTTACTTCTTTTTCGGCGAAATCCTTGAAAAGCTGTCTCGCCATTTCATGTTCTTTGCTTAAAGAAAAATCCATGATCTATATCCTCCAAAAATTATTTACTGTGCATCAACAGGTGTCTTTGTTCTGTCGGCATTGTAGATGTAGAAGCCTTTTCCTGACTTAACACCTAAGTTGCCGCCGCGAACCATCTTACGGATAAGAGGGCAAGCACGATACTTGGAATCGCCTGTTTCTTTGTAAAGAACATCCATGATAGCAAGGCAGATATCAAGACCGATGAAGTCGCCGAGTTCAAGGGGACCCATGGGATGATTTGCACCAAGCTTCATAGCGTTGTCGATACCTTCAACATCCGAAACACCTTCCATCTTGATGAAAGCTGCTTCGTTGATCATAGGAATGAGGATACGGTTTACTACGAAACCTGCTGCCTCGTTAACCTGTACTGAAGTCTTTCCGATCTCTGCGGAGATCTTCTTGATCGTCTCAACGGTTGCTGCGGGAGTGTTAACACCTGCGATAACCTCAACAAGCTTCATTCTGTCTGCGGGATTGAAGAAGTGCATTCCCACTACAGGTCTGTTTACACCGTTACCGATCTCGGTAATTGAAAGTGAAGAAGTATTTGAAGCAAATACACAAGACTCTTTGCAGATAGCGTCGAGTTCTTTGAATGTAGTCTGCTTAACGTTCATATCTTCGAATGCTGCTTCTACGATAAGATCGCAGTCAGCGCAAAGATTCTCTTTAAGACCGGGAGTGATCTTGTTAACGATCGCATCAACCTGATCCTGAGTCATCTTTCCTTTTTCAACGAGCTTTGCATAGCCCTTTACGATTTTGTCTTTTCCGCCTTCAGCCCACTCCTGCTTGATATCGCAGAGTGCAACTTCATAGCCTTCTGTCTGAGCAAATGCCTTTGCAATGCCCTGTCCCATGGTGCCGGCACCAATAACGCCTACCTTCATAGTAGTTCCTCCTTAGATGATATATATGTTTGTTTGAATGATTAACGGTTCTTGAAAGGTACAACCTTTAATTTCTTTTCTTTGTCCTTCTCAAGGAAGTTGCCCATTCCGGCTTTCTGATCTTCTGTCTCGAAGCAGTCGCCGAAAAGTTTCTCTTCGATCACGATAGCCTTGTCCATATCAACTTCAAGACCGTCGTTAATAGCCTTCTTGCAGTTTCTTACTGCGATAGGAGCGTTTGCTGCGATGGTAGCTGCCATCTTCTCAGCGGTAGCAAGAAGATTTTCCTGAGCGCTCTTAACCTGATTTCCTGCCTCATCAAGTTCAGCGGATACAACCTGGTTAACAAGTCCGATGCGAAGTGCTTCGGGTGCTTTGATGTTACGTGCGGTGTAGATAAGCTGCTTAGCCATTCCTGCGCCTACCAAACGTGCAAGTCTCTGTGTACCGCCAAATCCGGGGGTAATACCAAGACCTACTTCGGGCTGTCCGAATACTGCGTTGTCAGAACAGATTCTGATGTCACAGCTCATTGAAATCTCGCATCCGCCGCCGAGTGCAAAACCGTTAACAGCTGCGATAACGGGAATGGGGAATGTCTCGATCTTTCTGAATACGTCGTTTCCTTTCTTACCGAAAGCTTCGCCTTCTGCCTTTGTAAGAGTGCTCATCTCTGCGATGTCCGCACCTGCCACAAAGCTCTTCTCGCCTGCGCCCGTAAGTACAAGGCAACGAACGGTGTTAAGATCAACGTTTGAAAATACCTCGTCAAGCTCTTCAAGCACCTGTGAATTAAGTGCGTTAAGCGCCTGAGGTCTGTTGATGGTGATGATGCCTACTGCATCTTTTACTTCGTATAATACGAATTCCATGTTTAATCCTGCTCCTCTCTTTAAACACACCAATATCCGGGCGAATTTTCACCCGGATACGGTCAATTGGTATATTAATCTCTCTTAACGATAGTAGCGCAACCCATACCGCCACCGATACAAAGTGTAGCGAGACCGGTCTTAAGATCCTTAGCTTCCATCTCGTGAAGAAGTGTTACAAGGATTCTTGCGCCCGATGCTCCTACGGGGTGACCGAGTGCGATGGCGCCACCGTTGGGGTTAAGCTGCTTGTCAACGTCGATACCAAGGTCTTTTCCTACTGCTACAGACTGTGCAGCGAATGCTTCGTTAGCCTCGATAACGTCGAAATCTTCAATCTTCATATCAGCCTTAGCCATAACTTTTCTTGTAGCTGCTACAGGTCCGATACCCATAACTTCGGGACGAACACCTGCAAGTGCGCCTGCTACGAATGTAGCCATGGGCTTAACGCCGAGTTCCTTTGCCTTCTCTTCGCTCATAACAACGATTGCTGCAGCACCGTCGTTGATACCCGAAGCGTTACCTGCGGTAACTACACCGTCGGGATTAAGGGGACGAAGTTTCTGAAGTCCTTCGATGGTAGAACCGGGACGAGGACCCTCATCCTTATTAAATACGATCGTCTCTTTCTTTTTCTTGATCTCTACGGGAACGATCTCCTTGTCGAATGCGCCGGACTCCTGAGCTGCGCAAGCCTTTAACTGGCTCTTAAGTGCGAACTCGTCAAGCTCTTCTCTGGTGAGGTTCCACTCTTTTGCTACATTATCTGCAGTTGTGATCATGTGATAGTCATTGAATGCATCCCAAAGAGCATCCTTAACCATTGTATCTACAAGACCGCCCTGGCTCTGTGAAGGCCACATCATACGATATCCGTATCTTCCGTTGGGAATTGCGAAGGGAGCCATGGACATGTTCTCCATACCACCTGCAACAACGATGTCCGCATCACCTGCCTGGATCATCTGAGCTGCCATGTTAACGCAGTTAAGACCCGATCCGCAAACTACGTTTACGGTAACGGCGGGACACTCTATAGGAAGTCCGGCCTTGATGGATGCCTGACGGGCAACGTTCTGTCCCTGTCCTGCCTGGATAACGCAGCCCATGTATACGTGGTCTACCTTATCGGGAGCAACTCCTGCACGATTTAATGCCTCCTTGATTACTATTGCACCAAGTTCTGCTGCGGGAACTGTTGAAAGTCCACCGCCCATTGTACCGATCGCGGTACGGCAAGCGCCTGCCAAAACAACCTTTTTTGCCATTTGTGATCTCCTTTTTAAGAAAAATATTTGATTTTTATTGTTAAATTTTTGTCATTGAGCAAAAGATATTTTATCATAAAGCAGCCCTATCCGCAATAAAAAATCCATTTAATAACACTATATATTTATGAGTATTTCGGTAAAAAGAACACGTTTCGATTTGGGATATTTTTCGCGCAAAAAAACCGGCACCCCTAAGTGCCGGTTTCTTTAGTGTTCGGTTTAAAGATCTGCTTCGATAAGTCCGTATGTGCCGCCTTTTCTCTTGTATACTACGCATACCTGATTGTCCTCGGCATTTACGAATACGAAGAAGTTGTGTCCCAGAAGTTCCATCTGTACACATGCATCTTCGGGATACATGGGTTTGATATCGAACTTCTTTGTACGAACGATCTTGATCTCCTCATCGTCCATGTAGTCGTTCTCAAGAAACTCTTTCTTGAAGTTCTCCGCACTGTGGTGACGATCGGTGATACGGGTCTTATATTTCTTTAACTGTCTTTCGATAATTTCCTCTACAAGATCGATGGATACGTACATATCGTTCGAAACCTGCTCGGAACGGATGATGCTTCCCTTAACGGGAATGGTAACTTCTATCTTCTGTCTTTCTTTCTCTACACTTAATGTTACATGTACCTCGGTGTCGGGTGAGAAATACTTCTCAAGCTTTCCTATCTTGTCTTCTACCGCACTCTTAAGTCCCGGTGTAACCTCAATGTTCTTTCCTAAAATGATAAACTTCATACTCATCACTCCTTTTTGATAGGATTCGTATACAGCGTATGATTCGTCTATATAACGTAAGGAAATTATAACATATAGTCTGAAAATAATCTATACGGATTTGAAATTTTCAGAAATAATTTAGACTTTTACTGAACCCCGTTTACCTCAGTGATCTCGTTGTCCACAACCTTGAATCTTACGAACGGAGAGCCGAGCGAATCGCGATGTATCGCAAGGAACCACTCATCGTTTACGTTCGTTATGTTGTAAGGTGTGCCGGGAAATTCCGAGCCGACAAGCGTCTCGGTGATATCCTCAAACTGCCCCATCATAAGATGTTCCAAAGAATCGGTTCGAACAACAAATCTTAAGTTTGTTTCGCCGTAAAGACTGGTCGACGAAGTTACATAGTAGTAATCCTGTATCTTTGTTATCTGCACCATTCCACCTATCTCGGGAGCGACCGGGATCTCTCGTATTACGTCGAAAGTATCCTTTGTTGTCTCATATATCGTTCCGTTTCCGTAAACTCCGGAAACAAAATATGCTTTGTCTTCTTCAAAGAAAAAGGAACGCACATATACACCGTTAAGGTCGGGTATGGAATAACTTGCATCAAGGAATACTTTTTTATCGTCCTTTGAACGTTTGAAGACCCACATCTGACCGCTCATGGAGCTCCATGCATAAAAGCATCCGTCGGTCTCATCATATAACACATAATGAGGACGCTCTCCCATGTCTACAAATTCCTGGATACGTTCGAACCATATCTCCCCATCATCCTCTGTGTGCTTGATATATGCGACAATCCTCTTATTTTCCGTATCGTCCACCATATAGACTTCACCGTCCGAAGCTATCGTGTGAGGCCTGTCGAGAGCCTTGTCCATTACCTTCCATTCATAGATGGGCTTATCGTAGTCATCGGTGAAAACGACCTGATCGTGATAGCAGTCAACAATAAAATACAGTCCGTCGTAATACTTGATATACGTAGGGACCATTATCGTAAAATATCCGTTCGCCTCGGATTCATGAGGAACGGTTTCCTCTTTTGTTTCTTCGTAGTCTTTCCAGGGATTTGGAACATATTCGGGTACTTTGTTCGTCTCTCCGGGGTTGTTGCCGAACTCGTCGGTATACTCCTGCTTTTCGCTTCTGGCGTAATCTATTGAAGCGGAACTTTCGGACAAAGAAACCGATTCGGAAGTGCTATTCACTTGTTTGATGCTGCATGCCGCAACCAGCGTCAGTACAAGGGCCGACATGCAGATAAGGACTTTTTTCATTTGTTCGATCTTTTATCCTTACGGTTTATTCATACCGAGGTATACAAAAAAATACTTGTACTTCCCTGTTCGGTTTTCGTCAATAGTAAACAACACATTTATAAAATTTCGTTACAATCTCACAAAACGGTTGTTCCTGTTTACGAAAAAAATAAATAAAGAATTTGTGTCACTTTTCCCATATAAGGCTGTGGATAAAGTGGATAAGTCTGTTGAAAAGTGGTTTTTAGGCAAAAATCGGAGGATGAAAATGTGGAAAAAGAATTTACTGTACACATCTGTCATCCTCCGAATTTTCGTAAATCCCAAAATCGATTTGTATATATTTTACAAAATTGTGTATTTTATTGACTCAAAAGATTCTTCTTATACCGATTATTTTTGTATATTCCGCTCCCTGAGTTATTATTCCCTGCGAAGGCGTAGCGGCGTGTACTATCTGTCCGTTGCCCATATATATTGCCACATGGCCTGAGTAGCAAAGTATATCGCCGGGTTGTGCATTTTTAAGATACCTGGTATTATCATCGCCTTCGATCGCAATGCCCGTACCGGAACCGATCTGACCGGTTCTTGGAAGTTTTACACCGAAATGAGCATATACACTCATTACAAATCCCGAACAGTCACAGCCGTCCGTTAAACTGGTGCCTCCGTATACATACGGGTTACCCACAAACTGACAAGCATATTCCACAACCTGCTGACCGAGCGCGTATGAATCGGACGAAGTGTCGACCGAGGCCTGCTGTGTCTCCTGCTGCTGTTGCTGTTGTTGCTGTTGTTC
>JAGCTJ010000003.1 GCA_017963665.1 Lachnospiraceae bacterium
AGACAGGCAAAGTAAAAGTCATCGCACTTGATAAGACAGGAACCGTCACAAAGGGTGAGCCCGTGGTCACCGGAGTTTATCCCGCAAACGGTATCGAAGAAACCGAACTTTTAAAGACGGCTTTCTCACTCGAAGAAAAATCGGAACACCCGCTCGCAAAGGCGGTGAGCGCATATGCAAAGGATCTTTCGATCGATGCTTATGCCACGGATGATGTAAATATACTTCCCGGCAACGGATTAACCGGTACGGTCAACAGCATAAAAACTTACGCCGGAAACAGGGAATTCATTGGAAGTAAGGCCACTCTTACCGACGATACGCTTAAGCTCTTTAACGAGCTTTCAGGAAAAGGCGAGACTCCTCTCTTCTTTGCGAATGAAAGCGGATATCTCGGCATCATATCGGTAGCCGACGTAATAAAAGAAGACACCGCTTCGGCGGTAAACGCTCTTAAAGCACTCGGACTTAAAGTCGTAATGCTTACGGGCGACAACGAAAAGACCGCTGCCGCGATCGCCGCCAAAGCCGGTATCGATGAAGTCACCGCTTCGGTCAAGCCCGGCGAAAAAGAAGCCGTTATCAAAAAGCTTAAAGAGTTCGGAAAAGTCGCGATGGTCGGCGACGGAATAAACGACGCTCCCGCTCTTACGAGTGCGGACGTCGGTATAGCGATAGGCGCGGGAAGCGAAATAGCGATAGACGCCGCGGACGTTGTCCTTGTAAAGAGCAAGTTAAGCGATGTTGTATCGGCCGTTAAGTTAAGCCGCGCGACGCTAAGGAACATACACCAGAATCTTTTCTGGGCATTCTTCTACAACGTGATATGCATACCGCTCGCCGCAGGAGCATATACAAAAGCGTTCGGCATTTCGTTAAATCCTATGATCGGTGCCGCCGCGATGAGCCTTTCAAGCTTCTGCGTTGTAATGAACGCATTGAGATTAAATCTTGTAAAACTGCATAAAGATGACACGAACACACACATGTCACAAGAACCTTCATCCAAAGACAAAAAGGAGGGTAAAACGATGAAAATATCCGTAAAAGGAATGATGTGCGCTCACTGCGAAGCACACGTAAAGAAAGCACTCGAGGCTGTAGCCGGAGTTGAGAGCGCAACCGCTTCTCACGAAGAGAATCTCGTAACACTCACTCTTAACGGCGACGTCAACGAAGACGAGATCAAAAAGGCTGTTGAAGATGCCGGATACGAATACGCAGGCATCATCGGATAATAAAGACTGTAAAAGCCACCGTTATAAGCGGTGGCTTTTTTATTGATTATATCTGCTTTCTTACTACTTTGTACTCGTTGTCTTCCGAGTAATAAGGACATTGGAACCTTGAATCGGCCATCAGCCTTCCGTAGTCGTCTTCGTCCATGTTGACCATGCATTCGTAACAGTCATACTCTTCGTCGTATATGTAATTTGAACAGCTGTCGCAATCTCCGAAGCCTGCCATAGTCTACCTTTCCGTTTTTTGACCAACGAGGTCAAAATCCTTTATTTACTCTTTTTCTTAAATATGAACGATCTGAAAAGTATCACGTTCATCACCGCAAAGAAGCCGATGAGTATAAGAAGCGTCATCAATGGCTTAACCGGTGCCATTGTAGCCAACAGCATCATCGGGAAACCGAATACGATTGCCGGGAAGTTCTGATATACCATGTTGTCTGCGGCAGGAGTCTTGAACTCTCCGTCTATCTCTCTTAAAAGTATCGTTCCGGTACTTGCCGTTCCGGTAAGCATGCCGTACATCATCAAAAACTGCTCTTCGCAATATTCCGGGAACAACTTTTTTGCCACCAAGCGTTCATAAAGGAATGTGGAACCCATACCTGCTATCGCAAGTATTATTATTATTCCCCAGTAGTTCTCCAAAAGTCCGAGGCTTATTGCTGCAATGCCGGCAACCACCATCACATCGAAGAAGAAGTTGCTCACTCTCGTCATAAGGAAGTTGTTCACATATTCGTGATGCATCATCTTAGTCTTTTTAAAGCCTGAAATGAAGCCCTTTACTATCGTTGCCGCCAGAACACCTATAAGGAAGTTAAAGCCGTAGATAACGCTCTTCATTCCCGGAAGGAGCAGCCCAAGCACATACATTATCCCGTAAGCAAGTATGTAAGCAAATATCACAAGTCCGACCTGGATAGTCATCTTGTCGATACTCTCCTGCATGGGAATCTCGTTTTCTTTCTGTATGTCTTCCGCCGTATATTTCTCGCGCTTCTCGCTTGATATTTTAAGTGTTCCGCGTTTTCTTTTTACATTAAGATAAATGACACCGCCAAGGCTGGCGCTCAAAAATCCCAGTGCCGCGATTGTAAGGCCGAAGCTCTTGCCACCCAAAAATCCGAACTGCGTTTCATAGATTGTACCGTAGTTCATTGCCTGGCCGGTTCCCTGTCCGTAACCGAAGGGAAGCAAAATACCTGCCGATGCAAAGAAGCCCGACACCACATATGCGGCGATCATCGTGATCACAAGTCCCAAAATACCCTGCATAAGATAAGTTGAAACCGTGGTGACACCGGTATTGAATATCTCTGTCGAACGCTGCTTACTCAATTTACCGCTTGAAGATTTAAAGGTTGAAGCGATAAATCCGAGAGCCAGGCAGTGATAAGTGATTATCTCAAGCGCTTCAAGGCCGTTCCCGCCGAAAAGTTCCGTATCAAACAGCTCCGCCCCGGTAACCGCACGATATATTTCGGAAACAATTAAAAGTATCAGTCCTCCGATGACCGATGTAGGTATAAGCGACTCTCTGAGTCCCGGAGTCATTCGTTTGATCGCATGTCCCAGCAGCATACTTCCCAGCAGCGCTCCCGCCAGTACCACGCAACCCCAAACGTTAAATTCCCAAAAATTTGACATTATTCTCCCCCTTGGCGCTTTTTTGCGATGTTTCGCTGTCGCCTTCTTCTACTATATTGTTATATCTGTAGCAAAAATTCAAGTATTTAAGCGCATTAAAACGCTTTGAACCCTTAATCTGGTACAAAGTTTTGTCGTACTCGATATTCAGTTTGTTTCTTCCCATGCAAGCTATACCCGTAATGTCCTTTAAGGCGATAGTTTTTTCTTCTTCCCGACTTTCAACAACTATCCTGTCGCCGTACAAAGAAAGCTTCGCGTTTTTATCAAGCAATTCCTTTTTCTTATATATGATAACTCTGTACAAAGAAACCTCATCCACATAAACCGGTTCTTCTGTAAGTGCCGTAAGATCCGTGGAATTTACATATTCATTCTGATACTCATACCAGTCGGCAACGAATCTGTAAGGGAAATCAAATCCTTCTCCGGATAGCGAAGTGTCTTCGTTGTAAAGGATGGTTTTTTCGCATTTAAGACATTTTATCTTATTACCGGTACTTTCAAAGGTTGAGAATCCGCAATCGGGACAAACGTACATCGCTCTTTCAAGATATTCCGCACGCTTATTCCCCTTAAACACAGCCGTGTCTGTCGCCTCGTCGGTGTAGAGTTCTTCTTTTATGAGCTTATAAAGTTCTTCCTCGGACATATCCGAATAATCCTCGGGCTTAAGCACCTTTGATACATAGCAGTGCATGCGGCCTTTTCTGACAGAATCGCTCCATCTTGGCTGGGTGCCGTATCCGCCTTCGATCTTGTATAAAACTATATCCAGCTTAAGCTTCTTGCACAAAGAAGCCACCGAATCTTTCATATGCACTGTGCGTCCGCTGTACGTACGATTGCCTTCGGGTGCAAGGGCGATGCTCTTTCCCTCTTTTACTATCTGCAATATGTTTTTCATCGCCTTAAGATCGACGGTATGCTTTCTTATCGGAATGGGCGCAACAAGAAAACGTAACAGTTTTGAAATGAATCCGTTGGAGAAGATGTCTTCGGTGGCCACGAAGTAGACAGGGCGGCCAAAAGAAATCGCTACGAAAAACTGATCAAATCCCGTAACGTGGTTATATAAAAGAACACAGGGAGTCTTCGAATACTTCCTGAAAGAATCAACTTTGGCTCTGTATCTTAACTTTGCCCAAAGTGAAAAAATCTGAAACAACAAAAACCACACAACCTCATGACGGGTGCGGGCCCATTTTTTGTTTTTCTTCATAAGCGCATCCTTTTGCTTCACTTACCCTATTATACCAAAAAAGAACCATCCGTGCGGATGATTCTTTCTCTTTTTTCATTTATTCATTTCCGCTGACAGCATTGATCGGATCGTTTTCTGATACGTCATGATTCGGCTCCTCAGCTATTCCGGCATATACAGTCAAATTGCCAGTACCGTCGGGTACCTTTTCGATCTTATCTTGAGCGTCACTGCTTCCTGCTCCTGCTTCGCTTTTATACCATCCTGTGAAAACGTAGCCTGCGTACTGGTTGTTTTCGTCCGCAACATCGATAAATATATCCGGCGTAACATCGGGAGTCTCTATTCCGGGCAAAACATTCCCCGCGGGAATTTTTGTGGGAAGCCTGTAACTTGAATATTCCTGCCATTCGCCATTGGCGTCTTTTCTGCAAAAGATAAGATGCAAAATAACCGAATTACCATTCTTGATAATGGTTTGTCTCAATCCTTCATAACTTATATAACTTCCGTTAAAGAAAGATCCATCATCCGTTTCAGTAGTAGTAGATCCACCCCCCGTTTCAGTAATAGTATCGTCCCTCTTTTCTTCCTCTTTCTTTTCTTCTTCTTTCTTTTCTTCCTCTTTTGGTCTATTCGTTACGGAAGGAATATCATCCTCTTCTATCACCGATGGTAGTTCTTCTATCAACGGCAACGGTGGTAGTTCTATCCCCGGATCCATCCATCCATGCGATCTATGCGTATCCTTTTTCGGTGTTTCAACAGCCGCTACCGCTGTAGTGGCTTGTTTTGATCGGTCGACTGCTGTTTTGGGTTCGGTTGATT
Organism: Lachnospiraceae bacterium; assembly: GCA_017963665.1. Classification (GTDB taxonomy): domain Bacteria; phylum Bacillota; class Clostridia; order Lachnospirales; family Lachnospiraceae; genus UBA1258. The sequence continues at coordinate 4,924 of JAGCTJ010000003.1, forward strand.
CTGTTGAACCTTTATCCCAGCTTAGTCTTGGCATACTCATACCACTAACGGATTCATCTTCATCTACCAACGGTACTAATAAACTTCTTGTGTCTGCAAGAGCTTGGTAGTAAGGATTTGGCTCTACGGCCTCGTCCTTTGCATCGGCGGAAATAACCTTTTCCACATTGTTCAAAAAGGATTCACTGAATTGTGGATTGTCAAAGTCGTGTCGGCTCGATCCGGCAGTCAGGTGAAGAGTATTGAGTTTGCCAGAAAGCCTCTCTCTCATTGATTTATCCATGACCGACTCGCCGCTAAACGAATTTCCTTCGCCCGCAGCCAACGATGCTTCTGCTGCAACAATCACATTTCCTGTGGCGTCCCCCTCATATGCTCTGACAGTAGCGGTCCCTTCGAGCACCGCATTGTTGACTATAATCACATTTCCTTTGGCATTGCCTTTCATTCCCTCAAGCATTTCTTCTAAAGTTTGTCTATCTCCTCTGGGAATAACTTCAGTAGCAACTATAGTTCCCGTTATATGCATGGAAGTATTTGCGGTTGCTATGGTAAAAGACGATTCGGGTGACAGTTTATTCTTTACCTCGGTCATCATTGCACCCTGCTCTATAAAGATCAAGGTATCACTTGTTTCCTGATCACCCGTTGCGCTTATATCTATGATCGCACCCGCATCCAGATACAGAAACTTGTCATCATCCAGTCTTATTCTGGCGAAGCCGTCTTCCGACACTCCAAACACATCGTCCGTATAAAGATCCATGTCTTTTCCGACCGTAAGTGTCTCGCCGTTTCTTAAGACCGTACATGTACCGCCAAGATCGATTACCTTTATCGATCTTACCGATTCGGGCTCAGTTGAACGTTGAGTTAAAAAAAACGCAACGGCCGTAGCAATTGCCAAAGCCGCTGCCCCAATGATTCCGACTATTAATCCTTTTTTCATTCCTCTTTTACCTTTCTTCTTCGGTTTTCTTCAGCTTCCTGTACTTATAGGCACAAACGGTAACTATTACGCCTAAAACAAAAGCGACCACCCCCGCCAAAACATATCCACCTGCTTCACGGCTTAATAAGAATGCGCCGTAGAGCGTTCCGGTTGAATATGCGGCGGAGACCTGAGGCGGAAATACGGTCAGCATTACGACCAAACCTGCGAACAATACTGCGCCCACACTTGCAACATTTTTGTAAGTGCGCATTTTCCGCCTACGGCTTACCGTTTCGCTTCTTTTGAGTATTTCGCCAAGAGCTTCCTTGTCCGTATACTTCATCGTTTCCTCCTGCTTAAAGTGGTGCTTTTTTCCCCTTATACTTATTAGTACCACTTACTTACTTTTTTACTCACCGAAAAAGAAAAAAAATAAAAAATATTTTTATCATTGATAATACATGTAAAAATCGGCTCTACGCCGCGGTTTCTTTCTTCCTGAAATACCGATAAAGGAAGTACAAAACGACCGACATGACGGGAGGAAGGATAAATCCTATCACCGTCGAGGCGCCTTCTTTGGACACCAAAAGGTTGTACAGCGCGTGGATATTCATCGCGAGCGCCACCCCCACAGCCACGGCGGGAAGGGAGAACGCCTTGAGGCGTCTTGCCAGTATAAACCATATGGAAAGAGCCAGGATGCTCACGATATGCATGATGCCTACTGCGAAACCCCTTATGAGCACGTAAATGATATTGTCTGCGCCCGATGTAAGTATATAGCAGCAGTTTTCGTAGGTGGCGAATCCGGCACCTATCGCTACCGCGATCATTGTAAGCGTCTTTTCCTTTGCGTCGGTCAGCACCATAAAGAACATTAGCGGTAACAGCTTCATCAGTTCTTCCACCATGGGAGAAAGAAAGATTGACGTATCATTTTCGCCCATGCCCGTTGCCAGCGCCAAAAAGCCGTCAATGTATGCCGAAAGGAGGCACATAACCATTCCCAAAAGGAATGCGGCCATATATTTACGCACCGATCCCGTCAAAAACAAAAGAGACACTATCAAAGGGATCGCTATACATATGAGAATGTTTTCCGCATAGATCATGCCCGCACCTCCTTTTCATGAGACATAAACATCATAAAAAAGGACAATATCAGCGCCAATACAACGATCTGATATATCACGCCCGAACTCATATACAGAACTATGATATTCCAGGCAAAAGATGCATACGAAAGACCGATCATGGTGTCAGGTTTCTTTTTACCGATGAGAGAAATGATCGTTCTGGCAATAATATAGATCAGCACGGTAAGCAATAAAATGTACGCAAACACTTCATGCAGTCCTTTAAGATCATCAGGTACAAAGAAACCGGCAACGTTTGCCACGATTATAAGTACGCAGAAGCATCCGAGCACGATCCACATAACATTCGAAAGTACTTCGGACTCTTTCATAAACTTTACAAGATTGGTAAAGAAGTAGATCAGCACTATACCTGTGATGATATCCTGAGCCCACTCTCCCGACCATGCTATCCACAAAGCCACATTCGCCGACACGAAAAGAACCGTAACTATTGTCTCCTTTATGGCAGGAGCGGTTATTTTCTTTAACCTGGTTGACAAAGATGCTCCCAAAGACAAAAAAACCGCCCACTCTCCGATCTCATTTGCTGCGAAAGGCATTCTGATGTCCGGATACAATATGTCGTATCCCAGCCAGTATATGATGCTCAACAGATTGCTTACGATCGCGAACACAAAAAATATCACGGTCGCCGTACGTTCGTGCCTTGACAACAGCACGAATAAGCGAACGAGAATGAACAGCATAACAACCATTTGGATAATTAATAGAGCAGAATCAATGAATGTCATATTCAAACCCCGTTTTAACAAGTATCTCTTTAAGTGCTTTGCGCCCTCTTTCGGCAAGGTTATAGACTTGCTTTTTGCTCTTACCCATGACCGCAGCCGCTTCTTCGCGTGTCATGTCCTCGAAGTACAGTAATACCAGTATCCGCCGATATTCCGGATTCAATAAAGACATGGCCTCGTAGAGCTTACGATTCTGCTCGTCTTTTAATAATTCCATCTCGGGAGAATCATAGTGACCGAATTGGTCAGTGGGCTCACCGTCGGTAAATTCATTTATTTCTTCGATGGATCTGGCAAACAGACGCTTCGACTTATTGATCGATTTAAGTGCCAGGTTTCTTCCTATGGCAAAAAGCCATGTTTTGAAAGAACTGCCTCCCGAAAACAATGTAGGGCCTGCCGCTACCTCCGAAAAAGTGTCAAGAGCAAGCTCCTCGGCCCTGTCGATATCACGCACGAAACCGTTTATGAACAGCATAAGGCTCTCCTTGTGCCTTGTAATGAGCACAAGAAGCGCATCTTCGTCTCTGTTATCCAAAAATCGAGAGTATAACTCTTCGTCGGTTACTAAATTAGTCATGATGCTTCCGGCCAAATGTTTTCTATTATTTATTATATTAACATATGAAGATTAATTGTAAATTTTGGGACAAAAAAAGTATCCATTCGGATACTCTTTTTTAGTCGGAGTGACAAGACTTGAACTATGGGTCTCGTCTTCGACTCGGTCGGTGCCTAACAGGCTCCACCGGAGCCTGGCACCCTCCACGCCCTAACGTGAGACGTTAGCTCCGAAAGGAGGCCGCAACTCGATTCATATGATTCCGACAAAAAAAGAGTATCCATTCGGATACTCTTTTTAGTCGGAGTGACAAGACTTGAACTTGCGGCCTCCACGTCCCTAACGTGGCGCTCTACCACCTGAGCCACACCCCGGTATTTATAATAGCGAGAGGGGGATTCGAACCCTCGACACTGCGGGTATGAACCGCATGCTCTAGCCAACTGAGCTATCTCGCCGTGGGGCCTATAGGGCTCGAACCTATGACCCTCTGCTTGTAAGGCAGATGCTCTCCCAGCTGAGCTAAGACCCCTAAGGAAACAAATAATATTTATCTCCGCCGTTTGCCGACCATATGAGTATATTAAAACAATTCCGCAATGTCAAGGAATAATTTTACTTTATCCATCAGTAAAATGACCAACTAATACTATATTGATGAAAACTAAAACTATTCACGCATCAAGTTTCTTAAAATGCTTATTTTTTCGAGAAATCCATTGGCATATTGTCAAAGTAGTGTTAGTATGCCTATATAGAGGGTTTTTCCCTAAGGAAAGTCCCGGCGATAACCGATTTATCGGGATGTCGACAAAGAGGAGCTTTTTGAGGATGAGCGCAAAAGACGGCTTGAATTTCAAAGAATATAAGACCGTTCACATTGGCGAAGCGGAGTATCAGTACAGACACGACAGATTTATGAAGTCGCTTAATTTTGGTGCTCTTTCCGAAAAAGAACAGCAAAAAAAGGTCAGATTAAACGAGAGAGCCCAGTGTATCGCAAAATGTTTTGCGGATGGACTTCACGGTTATGAATATTACAAGAGATCCGGAACCGGCACGAATGAGCTTGATGAAGTAATCAAAAGATACAGTGCCATTCCCGATGACAGCTGGATAGCGAGCGAGGGCGTAAGCATCGAAGAAGATAAGGCTGCAACTTTTAGCAAACTTTCAAAGATCGCTCCGCCTGAGTTTATGAGTTCTCATGTTACGGCCGCTCACAAAAAATCCCTCTCCTATGATGAAAAGAAGAGACTCAAGCACCAGTTAAAAGATTACAAGATCATGCGTGCTAAGTGGGAGGCAAGCGACGAAGGACAGGCATGGGTTAACGAGATTAAGCGACTTAAAAATATGGAAGCTTGACCCTAGGGGACGGTGGTGTTGGTTCATTTTATCCGATATGTTGGTAACGAATCGAGTTTTCACAGTTGACTAGATGTGGCTTGAGATGTATTATTTCAGTATAAAAAAGGTGTTGCCGTAGTTCACGGTTGACCCTCAGATTAGTTACTATGAGATAACCTAATCCTTGGTCGGGCGGTTATCTCTTTTTCTTATTGCTTCCGAATAAATATCCCACTTGAAACATTCCAATCCCGAAAGACAGTAATGCTATCAAATCAAGAATATCCATATGGAGCCCTCCTAACAAAAAGTCGGAGGGTAGAAAAAGCACCCTCCGCGAAAGAGGGTCAACCGCTACCGTTTGGCAACACCTTTACAGGTTTCCCTGCACTATTATTCTATGATGCATAAGAATCTCAGTCAAGAACAAATGTTCGATAACAATGCTTTTTATTTTTTTACCCTAGGGGACGGTGGTGTTGGTTCATTTTCACCGATATTGCTTTAGGCGATGTTACTGCACATCCACCTTTACGTGTGCCACCTCAGCAAGAGCCATTATTCTTTCTATGTTTGCTTTGTCTTCGGAACACACGAAGCCATAGATATAAAGACCGTTTTTCTCTATTACATCCTTATACTTTTTCAGTACCTCCGGAGTGGCATTTTCGTCGTCTATCATATATACAAATTCAGGATTATCAATGAGATAGTTCAATAAACTCGTTACATGCTCCAAAGTGGTATCATACTCAGGCGCACCTTCTCTTATCTTCACCCAAGTATCATAAGCACTAAGGTTTGGATATTTGTCTGAATCATATGCGACTTTCATATACCAATCCACTCCGAATCCGATACAAGGCTCAAGGCTGTAAGCATCGCTATCATAACAAAGAAGGCTTAAAGGAAGGTTCTCCGGTTTTTTGTCATAAACGTAAGTCGATATAGCGTTCCAATGCGGTTGAATTCTATTTTTGTCACACCAATCAGCGAAATCATCATATCGCATAGATCTGTTCAATGTTACCGATATCGTATGGTAGTGATAATCATCTAAGTGTTGAATATCTGCAGATTGAGGATAGCAATACCCCATCGGACTTGATAATACAATTGTCGGTTGTCCGTTTGCATCCGCAGTGTATGCCTCTTTTATTGTTCTGTTCAATATGTTTGGATTGTATAATCTGAGATCACCTTTCTCGAGCGTTCCCGGATAACTGTTCTCTATTCTGTTAAGAGATATATAGTATTTCCCATATCCTCTGCCAATTGCATCGGCACTGCACATATTGTTGGTAGGAAGAAACAACTCCGAATAAGTCGCAATATCGACGGACAATCTGTTTCCGGTTTCGGATCCTTTGCCTACCGTTTCGGTCGGATCGTAATAACGATTGTCTACGATTTTGGGGAGCGCGAACATAACAAAGCAGACAACGGCGAGCGTTATCATTGCTGTGCAAATGCCTGCTTTTATGAATGCTCTGCGTATTCTCGAGTTGATAAGCTTGGCGAATGATTGTGCCTCATATGCAGATCCGGAATCGGAATTATTCTCATTTGCAGCACTGTTATCGGTCATGTCTTTCAACTCGGGTATTTCCGAATTATCAAAGAGGTAATCGCTTATCGCATCCTGCTTTTCAATGTCCGATTCGATTTCTTTTTTCTTTTCTTCATCCAAAGTTCCGTCTTTATATGCCTGTAACAATTCTCGATATGTCATAGTCCTTTATCCTCCAGGTATTCTTTTATGATCTTTTTGCCTCTGTATGCCTGCACTCTGACGTTTTCTGTCGTCATATGCAGCATCGCAGCGATTTCTTTCTGCGAAAACCCCGAGAAATATTGCATGCATAGTATTTCTCTTTTGGTCTTATCCAACCGATTGATGGCTTCGTACAAAATCCGTTTGTTCTCGTTTTCAATGATCCCATCCAAAATGTTCTCGTCACATACAGGTTCATAAGATTCAATGTCGGCTTTGAGTTCAGTTCTTTTTTGCTTGGCCAATGCATTCAAAAGCTGATTCCTGCCCACCATGTAAAGCCATGCTCTGACGTTGGAATGATTGTCAGGAAGCGACAGAATTGCTTTCAAAAAGGCTTCTTGCGTCATATCCTCCGCCAGTTCACGGTCGTGACAAAGGGAGTAAAGATACAGAAAAAGCTCGTTATAATATGTACTGTATAACTTGTAAAGCAAGTGCTTTTCCATACTCTCCTCCCTTCCATTCTTCATATATATAACAATTGAACCCATAAAATGTTACAGCATGCACCCAAATGCCGCAAGTTTGACCCTAGGGGACGGTGGTGTTGGTTCATTCTTTATGCTAATATAAAACAAAAGACTTCAGGCAGGGAAAAATGAGAAAAAGACTGATCATCATTGCCATAATTTCATTAATTGCCGTAACGTTTTCTTCATGCGGAAATACCAAAAGTGTGGACGAAACGTCGATAAGTGTGCAAGATGCGCAGGAAGAGACGGTCGCATCCGTGTCGGAGTCTGTTTTGGAAGTTTCTATAGAACCGGAAGAGGTTGCGGAACCGGAACCTGTTATTGAAGAGGAGGAACCAATGGGAGCAGCAAAACTATTGTATCAGGGACACGCAAGCATAAGGATCGTCACCGCCGAGGGCAAGGTGATATATGTGGATCCGTTTATTGGGGACGGTTACGATCTGCCCGCCAATCTGATCCTTTTGACACACGGACATTACGATCATACGCAGACGGACATGATAAAGACGAAGAATGCCGACTGCGAAACCATCACTTGGAGAGAAGCCATTAAGGATGGCCAACATCAAACATTTGAATACGATTTTGTAAAAGTTGAGGCAGTCGAAGCCGGATACAATAAAAATCACAGTGTTAACGACTGTGTGGGCTACATTTTGACGTTTTCAAACGGTGTGACGCTTTATCTCTCGGGTGACACTTCAACGACAAAAGACATGGAATCCATGGCAGAAAGAAACCTTGACTACGCTTTCTTCTGCTGCGACGGAATCTACAACATGGATATGGCTGAAGCGATGGAATGCGCAAAGCTTGTGGGCGCAAAGCACAATATTCCCTATCACATGATCCCCGCCAATAACGGAAACGGATTTGACCAAGCGGTGGCGGAAACCTTCGATGTGCCGGGCAAGATGATTGTGGCACAGGGCGAAGAGATAGAACTCAATTAGCGAAGGCTTTGAAGCGAGAGGGACAGTCTTATGCAAAAGATGGCCGATTTTTTGACCCCCGATTATGAATCGGATTATTTAAACAAAGACGCGACCGCCAAAGATCCGGTTTTTATGGGCGGACGTGCTTCGATAAGTCTTAACGGCAACTGGAACTATACCATCGACCCTTACGATACGTGTTTAAGGCAGAAGTGGTTCAAAGAGATATATAAAGACGACGAAGGGCGCACTCTCCCGGTGGATTTTTCTTTCGACACATGGGAAGAGATCGAACTGCCGTGTAACACAAACACAGTAAAACCTGAGTTTTTCTGGTACGAGGGGCCTGTTGTATTTTCAAAGACAGTAAGGCTTAAAGAAATCGACTTGGCTCATGATCACATCTTCTTAAGAATCGGAGCCGCAAATTATAAGTGCCGTGTATTTATAAACGGCCAATACGTTTGCAAACATTTTGGCGGCTCAACGCCGTTCATGTGCGACGTTAAGGAGTATCTCAAAGAAGATAACCGTATAGTTTTGGTCTCCGACAATACAAGGAATCGATATCATGTGCCTACGGATAATACCGATTGGTTTAACTATAACGGCATATATCGCGATATCGAACTTGTTCTTTTGCCCGGGGATTACATTAAAGATCTAAAGATAGCGCTCGTTCCGGGTTCGGCTTTTAAAAAGATAAAAGTAACGGTGAGAACATCTTCGGACAGCGGAGTCGTTAAAGTAAATATTCCGGAACTCAACATTTCCGAATTGCTATCTGTTCATAACGGCACTGCCGAAAGAGAACTTGATGCTTCCCCTCTTCTTTGGAGCCCCGAATCACCCAAACTGTATGACGTTACGGTTTCTTTCTGCGAAGATACCGTTTCCGACAAAGTAGGCTTCAGAGAAATATGCGTTAAGGGAAACGATATATTCCTAAACGGTGAAAAGATTTTTCTTAAAGGTATCAGCGTTCATGAAGATTCGGATGCTACGGGAAAAGCTCTGACGGATGAAGAGAGGATGGAGACGATAAGAGTTGCGAAAGAACTCGGAGCCAATTATCTCAGACTGGCTCACTATCCGCATCACGAGAACATGGCGAAACTCTGTGACGAAGAAGGTCTTTTGCTTTGGGAAGAGATCCCTGTTTATTGGGCGATAGAATTTGATAATCCCGATACTTATAATCAGGCGGAAAACCAGCTTGAAGAATTGATTGGCAGAGATTACAATCGCGCTTCCGTAATAATCTGGTCTGTCGGAAATGAAAATCCCGATACGGATGAACGCTTCAAATTCATGAGTTCCCTTGCGGATTTCGCTCACAAATACGATGAGACAAGACCTGTTTCCGCTGCTTGTCTGGTAGACGGCAAAACATTAAGCATTAAGGACAGGTTGGCCGAAAAGCTGGATATTATCGGTGTGAACGAATATATGGGCTGGTATTCGCCAAACTTTGATGAACTGGATATGCTGTTTAAAAACAGCAATCCTTCGAAACCGGTCATCATCACTGAATTCGGTGCCGATGCAACAGCAGGTTTGCACGGAACTGTTGATGATAAGGGAACAGAAGAGTGTCAGGCCGAGATATACAGAAGGCAGACCGAAACGATAAAGAACATACCCTACATAAAAGGAATGTCTCCGTGGATATTGTTTGATTTCAAATGTCCGAGGAGAACATCCTCCATTCAGGGCTTTTACAATCGCAAAGGTCTCATTACCTCCGATCGTAAATACAAAAAGCCGGCGTTTTATGTTTTGCAAAAGTTTTATAGAGAAAAGAATTGATATTAAGAAGCGGTGAGTGAATTTCTTCACTCACCGCTTTGTGTTTGTAACCGAACCTCCACACATGCAGTTTCCTGCAGGTTTTTTGCAAGATATTAAAAGATATCTGTATATATCAACATATGAACCGTAACCGATAACTTATTGACGAAATAACGGAAAAACTATCACAATAAACATTAACTTCATCGGAAGCATCCAAGTTATTTTTTCTCTTGCACGGATATTCAATTAAATGTCTACATCAAACTGAACGGTCTGATTGTACTTATCAAGAGCCATTTGCATCTCCATTATTGAATTTGAAACTTTTTCATATTCGCTTTTTACCAATTCAAGGTCGTAGTTTATGTATTCGTATTCGGGAACGGCATTGCGGACACCATAGTGAGGAGCAACTCGGGTCTTGGGCAAGTTCTTTCTAAGTTCATCAAGAAAGCCTTTTCTGCGATTTAATTGAGCCATTCTCACAAGTATTGAGTCTACTGTCATTTCAGAATCACCGACCTGAAGAATAGCGGTTGCATTGGCAAGATTGATAGCATGCTTAATGATCGCTATTTTTTCATCAATTTCTTCAATGGTCTTTGCAACTTCCGAATAATCATATTCGGGAATTACAGGTTCTTCATTAAGAGCCACAACATAAGTACATGATGTACGTTCTTTATTGGTCCAGAAGCACTTATCCTCTTCAAGGCTTCTAAGCATTTTATTTGCGTATGCGGATGTCATCTTTTGCATATTATTTTCCTCCATTAATCTCTGATTCTTCGTTACAAGAGTAAGCATAAATGTTTGATATGCCGTTGTCATTGAACCCGCGGTTTAAAACTCCGAAAATAAAAACATCCCCGTCAATGACGAGGATTTCTTCAACGCTGCTGTGCAGCAATTTACTCAAAATGATCAGATTGTCGATACTGGGCAATGATTTTCCGGTTATCCATTTATAGACGGCCTGCGGATTCTCAAATCCCATAGCCGTTTGGATATCCCGAACGGAATAACCGTTTTCTTTAAGCAATTGCTTAATATTATTACCGGTCTCTCTTTGTTTGATTGATAAATAAATCGGTTCCATATAACTCCTCCTTATCCATCCCGAATATCAGGTAGTATTATAATGTATCAGATTATTTTGAATTTGTCATTAAACTTTTGGTTTAAAATGACATTTTTCAAAATGAACCAACACCACCGTCCCCTAGGGTCCAGATCTCACCTTACCTCATCACTTTTTTCTTTACTCCTTTTGACAACCAAAAAACCAGTAAACATGTAGGCTTGCCGAGACTTGTTTGGGCTTTGATCGTTCTTTTTTCTCTGTTTTGCACAATTGCTTTTTGGAATAAACAATAATACTCTGTCTGTATAATCCGAATGATCATTCAAAAATTTCACCACCATTATTAACTATTAATCCCGGCATTGAAAAGAATATTATATCGCTGTATAATATTCCTAGAAAGGAATATCATTGATTGATGTAAACTATTATACTTTTGAAGACGGAACCAACCCGATCGATCCGTTTTTAGACTCATTGGACGTAAAGATGCGCGCCAAAGTATTTAGAACAATCGGTTTATTGGAAGAATTCGGAATCAATCTCAGAATGCCACATTCCGAATATTTGGAAGACGGCATATTTGAACTTAGAATAAAACAAGGATCGAATATTGAAAGAATACTCTACTTCTTCTTTACCAATAACCAAGCTATTCTGACTAACGGATTTACAAAAAAGCAGGCCAAAACTCCTCCCGGCGAACTACGTTTAGCCAAGGATCGGAAAAAGGATTATGAAAGGAGAACTCAGAATGAGCGATTACAGAAAAAGCCTTAACAAAAATCTGAAAGATCCCGAATTCAAAAAAGAGTGGGATAATCTCGAAATAGAGTATCAGGTTCAGGCGGAATTGATCCGTGCCAGACTGGATAGCAACATGACTCAGGCGGAGCTTGCGCAGAAAAGTGGTATAAGGCAATCCAATATAAGTCGAATCGAAAACGGGAATGCGATTCCTCGCCTCGACACGCTCGAAGCGCTTGCATTGGCAATGGGAAAGAAGGTAAAAATATCTATCCTGTAACGATACAAACGCAAAAAAATCACGACCCTAAGGTCGTGATTTTTTGTTTACTTTTTATTCATCCCTCAATATCTGCTTAAGCGAGCTTTCGACGCTTTCGGCTACATCGTTCATGACCTCGATGGAAGAAACGGTCTCTTCGGCGACACCCATAAGGTTGTCTGCTTTAGCATTTACGCTTGCGACGATGTCGGCAAGTTTTGCCGATTCGGAAATAAGCTGCCCGATGGTAGTCCTGATATCGCTGTTGTTCTTGTTACTGTCATCGGCGGTAAGCTTTGAACTCTCGGCAAGTTTCTTGATCTCTTCCGCAACTACCGCAAATCCTCTGCCCGCTTCGCCGGCACGTGCGGCTTCGATGGAAGCGTTAAGTGCCAGAAGATTGGTCTGTGACGATACTGCGATGACATCGGTATTGTTCTTTTCGAGTTTTTCCAGATACCCCTCTATTATCGCGAGTACACGGTTAAATTCCGAAGCGATATTGTCTACGTTGGACATCTCGCCCGAAATACCGTTGGTGGATTCGGCATTGTGAGTACTTGCCGTTTCTATCTGCTTAAGAGACTCTTTTAAAATCTTGAAGTTCTCGCCTATCTCGTCTGCGAGTCTGTCCTTCTTGATCCTCATCTCTTCCTGTGTCTTCTCAACTTCTTCTTTTAAGAGAACGGCTCTGTCTTTTTCTTCGTACGCACGATCCTTAATGTAGTGAACACAGTTGTGATGATGGTTAAATCCGTTATGGATTGCGACAGCCATCTCCCTGCAGGAATCGTATCCGCAGCATCCGCAGTCGATGTGCTGCTTTTCGTACGTATCCTTGTTCATCTTCATAAATATCGCTTCAATCTGGCTCTCGGACGGCATCTTTATTGCGCAGTCTCTGCTTCTGTCGGTGTATTTTCTGAGGAAATCGTTAAGATCGAGATTCTCAAACTGTTTGTTTAAGCACGCAAGTCTCTTCTCTTTCGAAATGTTTCTTCCCCATGCCGATCTGCCTGACTCATTCTTGCTCTCGGCTTTGATCTTCTGGATAGCCATGAAGACTTCTTCGTCCATGTTTCTTCTTACCTCTGTACCCGGTCCGTAGAGACAGCCGTTTGTACAGTTAAGTGCGTCAATGAAAAGGTATGAAGTCTTGTTTGACTTTATCTTGTCTTTATTTCTCTTAAGGTACTCGTACATGTGATGCTCGCCTTCCATCTGACGAACGAGAGCATCCTCTCCCAGAAGCCAATATACGTTTTCTTTAAGACCGCCGGGCATAGGATATATCGATCCGAGTCCGTATTCGATCTCATCTTTGTAAGGTGTCGCTCCGCTTACGGGATGCTCCTTAAGATATTTTACAAGGTGCGAGAACGTAAGATTGTAGGATACATATCCGCGATTGTTCGGGTCATCGATCTCATTTTTCTTTGCTATACAAGGGCTTATGAAGGCAAGCTTGTCGGAAACCTTCATATACTTGTTTAAATAGATGGCTGAGCACATCATGGGGGACTGAACAGGCATGAGTTTGTCGATCAGTTCGGGCATATAGCGCTCAATGTAGCCCACAACAGCGGGACAAGGCTGCGAAATGCCGCCGTAAAACTTATTTTCGGTAATATATTTGATGTATCCCCATGTCGTTATGTCGGCGCCGAAAGAAACGCTTATAAAGCGGTTAACGCCAAGCTTCTTTAACATGCCGAGATACATCTCGTATTCTTTGGGGTAGTTGGCCAAAAATGCCGGCGCTATAAGGACAGATATCTTCACACCTTTGCTAAGATCGTCAAAGAACCTCTCCACATCATCCACATACTCTCTTGCCTGATGTTCACATGCATCCAGACAGGCACCGCAGGCTATACACCTCTTGGGATCGACATCGATTATGTTGTCTTTTCCTTTCTGAACGGCTACATTGGCACCCATACTGCTGCAGACTTTTATGCATCGATTACAGCCTATACAGTTATCGTTTGTTTTTACCAGACCCATTATATTCCTCCTGTGCATTCCAAGCCAAAGTACTACGGTACTTTATTTTACGCAACAAGCGTAACAGACAATTAAAAGGTTATGCAACGGTAAATAATTGCGAATGTCGCAGGACAAATATGTAATATGTAAAAGATAATTAAGCAAAAAAAGAAAAAAGGCCCGTAAAACGAGCCTTTCTAGATCAATACTTCTATTTCACGGGGCATCCGCCACAGCCACCGCAGCCTGCGAAACCAGAATCGGAAAAATCCGTGAGTGATGACAAGAGGCACACCGCATGGGCCGCAATGCCTTCACCTGCTCCCGTAAAGCCCAGCCCCTCTTCGGTAGTGGCTTTTACGTTTACAAGCGATACAGGAATCTTGAGTGCTTTCGCGATGTTTTCACGCATCGTGTCTATGTAGGGCCGCATCTTCGGTGCCTGTGCGATTATCGTCGCGTCGATATTGTCGACAACGTATAAGTTACTTTCGAGAATATCTCCCACTTTTTCCAGCAGTTTGATACTGTCTGCATCTTTATACGCGGGATCGTTATCGGGAAAATGAAGCCCGATGTCTCCAAGCGCCGCTGCCCCGAGAAGGGCATCCATTATCGCATGAGTCAGAACATCCGCATCCGAGTGACCGAGAAGTCCTTTTTCAAATGGAATGTCCACTCCACCTATTATCAGTTTTCTTTCTGCCACAAGTTTATGAACATCGTATCCATGTCCGATTCTCATATTACATCCTTTCAGGTGCCTCGAACGCCAGCATGTCGATGCATGTTTCGAGAACGTTCTTGGTAAAGTTGATGAGCGCTATGAATTCGCCCTTTCTTGATTCGTTTTCTTCGGACAGTATCTTCGTTTCGTGATAGAAGGAGTTGAACGCGTTGGCAAGGTCGTAGATGAACGCACACACTCTGTGGGGTGCCAGTTCCGCTGCCGCGCCTTCGATAGTCTGGGAGAAAGAAGCAAGCACCTTCATGAGGTCCTTTTCCGAAGCATTTACCGGAGTGCCGATCTTAAGAGCCGAAAGATCTCCGCCCTGCTCTTTATATTTTGCAATGATCGATTTGATACGTACTATCGTGTAAAGGATATAAGGTCCGGTGTTTCCTTCGAAAGAAATGAACCTGTCTATATCGAAAACGTAATCTTTAACCGCCTGGTTTGAAAGATCGCCGTACAAAAGTGCCGAAAGGCCTACGATATCGGCAGTCTTTCTTGCCTCGGCGTCATCGATATTCTTATTTTCTTTGATCTTATCGTACATCTTGTCCTGGATGTCTTTAATAAGATATTCAAGACGCATTACACCGCCGTCACGTGTCTTAAAGGGCTTTCCGTCCTTACCGTTCATGGTACCGAAGCCGATATGGGAAAGCTTAACTTTATCGGAAACAAGACCTGCTTTTAAAGCAGCTCTGAATACCTGCTCGAAATAAAGGTCCTGACGCTTGTCGGTTATATAGATCATCTGGTCGGGATCGTACTTGATCACACGCTCTTTGATCGTTGCAAGATCCGTCGTGTTGTAAAGGCTTGCGCCATCGGACTTAACAACGATGCAGGGAGGGATCTCCTTGGTATCGGTGTCTTTCTTGACATCTATAACTATTGCGCCGTCACTTTCGTAAGCGACACCGCTTTCTTTCATCTCCTTTACCATATCGGGGATAAGGTACTGAACCGTGCTCTCGCCGTTCCAAAGGTCAAACTCGACGTTAAGTTTCTCGTAAATACGCTTCATGTCGTTTACGGAAACGTTCATTATGTGATCCCACAATGCTCGATATCCGCGAACCCCGCTCTGAAGCTTAAGCGTAGCTTCAAGTGCCCTGGCTTTATAATCGGGATCTTCCTTACTCTTTGCGGAAGCGGTGGGATATATCTCTTCAAGATCAGCCACGGTAAAGGGAGGTTCCTTGGGATATTCTCCGGTATATGACTCGTCAAAGTAAGGGAGGTCGGGCTGACGCTCTCTAAGTTCCGTCATTACAAGGCCCATGGGAGTTCCCCAGTCGCCCATATGAACGTCACCGATAACTTTGTGACCCATGAACTTAAGTATTCTCTTTATGCTCTCACCGATGATGGCGGGACGAAGGTGTCCCACATGAAGAGCCTTTGCTACATTGGGTCCGCCGTAATCGACGATTATCGTTTCTGTCTTCGGAAGATTGATGCCGAATTTATCGCTTTCAGACATCTTCAAAACATAATCGCCCAAAAATGCCGGGCTTAAGTTCATGTTGATGAACCCGGGCATAACGGCCTCAACCGATTCAAACACCGTACTTCCTTTAAGTGCATCGGCAACCGCATTTGCTATGTTGATGGGTGCGCACTTGCATTCCTTTGCAAGCGCCATGGCTCCGTTACACTGATATTCGCAAAGGTCGGGACGGTTCGATATCGAAACCTTTCCCGCTTCACGCTTGTATCCTGCTTTTTCAAAAGCATCCATTACCTCTTTCGAGATAAGATCCAGTAATTTATCCATTTTTATTCTCCTCGCGCTTCGAATACGGACATCCGCAGTAGTTTTGTCTGTACAATCCGTATTTTCGCGACAGTTCAATACTTTGTTTGTATCCGTCGTTCTTTTTGAAATCGGACGGAAGATATTTGACACCAATCTCTTTTTCAATTTCAAAACCGATGGTGTTGATAAGCTCCGCGTTCTTTAAGGGACTTATCGTAAGGGTTGTTCCAAAATAATCGGCGCCAAGCTCTTTTGCCTTGCCCGCCGCCTCTTTAAGTCTTAAACGAAAGCACTTTTTACAACGCTTTCCGCCTTCGGGCTCCGATTCAAGCCCTTTTACTTCACCAAGAAACTTATCGCTTTCGAAATCACCTTTAACAAATTCGATATCGGCTTCTTTGTACTCTTCTTTCAAAACCTCGATGAGTCGCTTTAATTCGTTTTCACGTTTTTCGTACTCTTCTTTTTCAAGGATGTTGGGATTGTAATAAAAATCCTTTATCTTTATTTTGTCATGAAGAAAAGTCAGGCAATAACTTGAGCAGGGGGCACAACAGGAATGCAGCAAAAGCGTCTGCTCTCTTGTACCCTCTTTTTCAAGTTCTTCTTCACAAAGTTTGGCGTAATTTGTTTTGTTCATTTATTTAAAGTACTCTACACCAGATTCAAATATCTTAAGATCCTGCTCGCCGTAAATGTTGATCGCTACACCGTCGGCACGTCTTTCGCTGTGAGCCATCTTACCGAGGCATCTACCGTCGGCACTTGTGATACCTTCGATTGCTTCGTAGGAACCGTTGATGTTGTATTCCTCGTCCATCGAAACGTTTCCGTCAGGATCGCAGTATCTTGTGGCAACCTGTCCGTTGGCAAAGAGCTTGTCAAGCCACTCTTTGTTTGCAACGAAACGGCCTTCGCCGTGTGATGCGGGGTTAACGTATGTTTTTCCAAGTTCTGCTTTCATAAGCCAAGGAGACTTATTGGAGCAAACCTTGATATAAGCCATCTTCGAGATGTGACGGTTGATGGTGTTGAAGGTAAGTGTGGGTGAATCGGATGTCTGGCTTATTATCTCACCGTAAGGAACAAGTCCGAGTTTGATGAGTGCCTGGAATCCGTTACAAATACCAAGCGCAAGACCGTCACGCTCGTTTAGAAGCTTCATAACTTCTTCTTTAATCTTTTCGTTCTTAAATGCGGTTGCAAAGAACTTAGCGCTTCCGTCGGGTTCGTCACCTGCAGAGAAACCGCCGGGGAACATGATTATCTGAGCGGAGTTGATATCGCTTGCGAAAGCGTCAACCGATTCTCTGATATCCTGAGCGCTTAAGTTCTTAAATACTCTTACCTTTACGTCCGCTCCGGCTCTTTCGAATGCCTTTAAGCTGTCGTACTCACAGTTGGTACCCGGGAATACGGGGATGAATACGGCGGGACGTGCAACTTTGTTCTTGCAAACATATACCGAATCGGCTCTGTAAAGCTTATCCTCAAGTTTTTCCGTACCCTTGTATGCCTTTGTGGGGAATATCTTCTCAAGAGGCTTCTTCCAGGTATCGAGAGCGTCTTTTTCCGTAACGGTCTCATTCTTGTATGAGAAGCATCCGTCGGAATTTACCACACCGATAAAGTCATGATCGATCTCGATGGCATCCGCATCTGCCTTTGTCATTTCAAGTACGATATCGCCGATGTTGTTCTCGAAGAGTTCTTCAAGGTCGAGTTCATCGTTAAATCTGACACCGAGTCTGTTACCGAATGCCATCTTCGCAACGCTTACCGCAATACCCTTTGCATCGAGGGTATAAGCAGCTTTAACTCTGCCTTCTTTGATAAGTCTGTGTACTTCGTCAAACATATCAAGAGTGCTCTCGTAGTTGGGCATATCGTATTCGTCACGCTCGATTGAGAATCTTACAAGAACGTCTCCCGCTTCTTTAAGTTCGGGAGTTACCACATCGTTTTCTTTTGCCACATCTACAGCGAAAGAAACAAGTGTGGGAGGAACGTCTATATCGTTAAATGTTCCGGACATGGAATCCTTACCGCCGATGGAAGGAGGCCGAAGCCAATCTGTGCGTCGTAAGCACCAAGGAGTGCTGCGAAAGGCTGGCTCCAACGCTTGGGATCTTCCGTCATGCGTCTGAAGTATTCCTGGAACGTAAATCTTATCTTGTTAACATCACCGCCGGATGCAGCGATCTTTGACATTGAAGAAAGAACTGCATATACGGCACCGTGATAAGGTGACCACTTTGAAAGATAAGGATCGAAGCCGTAACTCATCATCGTAACGGCGTCGCATTTTCCTTCGAGTACGGGAAGTTTTGCGATCATCGTCTGAGTCTCGGTAAGCTGTGTAACACCACCGTAAGGCATCGTTACCGTACCTGCACCGATGGATGAGTCGAACATTTCAACGAGACCCTTCTGGGAGCATTCGTTAAGATCCTTTAAGGAAGCCTTCAATGCATCGGAGAAGTTTTCTTTCTCCAGTGCTTCCTCAACTTCTTTTATTGCTATCTTGTCAAAGTAGTTGTCGTTTTCATCGGGCATCTCAACATAAACCGAAGTTTCCTGATGAGCACCGTTTGTATCAAGGAAGGCTCTTGAAAGATCCACGATCTTCTTGCCTCTCCAGTTAAGCACCAGTCTGGGCTCTTTTGTTACCGTAGCAACCTTAACGGCTTCAAGGTTTTCCTGAGCGGCATATTCGAGGAAGAGGTCCGCATCTTTGGGATCTACCACAACAGCCATTCTTTCCTGAGATTCGGAGATAGCAAGCTCGGTTCCGTCAAGACCTGCATACTTCTTGGGTACAAGGTCGAGATTCACGGTAAGACCGTCTGCAAGCTCACCGATGGCAACGGATACACCGCCGGCACCGAAGTCGTTACACTTCTTGATAAGCTTGGTAACTTCGGGACGTCTGAAGAGACGCTGTATCTTACGTTCTGTGGGAGCGTTACCCTTCTGAACCTCGGCACCGCAGGTTTCGATGGATGCCTCGGTATGTACTTTCGACGAACCGGTAGCACCGCCGCAACCGTCACGCCCCGTACGTCCGCCAAGGAGTATGATGATATCTCCGGGATCGGAAGTCTCTCTTATTACGTTTCTTCTGGGAGCGGCACCCATAACGGCACCGATCTCCATTCTCTTTGCAACGTAATCGGGATGATATATTTCTTTTACATAGCCTGTTGCAAGTCCGATCTGGTTACCGTAAGACGAATAACCCGCAGCGGCTCCTTTTACAAGCTTCTTCTGACTTAATTTACCCTTTAATGTCTCATTGACCGGAACGGTCGGATCTGCCGCACCGGTGATACGCATTGCCTGATATACGTAAGATCTTCCCGAAAGAGGATCTCTTATGGCACCGCCGAGACAGGTTGCGGCACCACCGAAAGGTTCGATCTCGGTAGGATGGTTGTGAGTTTCGTTCTTAAAGCTTACAAGCCATTCCTCTTCGACTCCGTTAACCTCAACGGGAACTACGATGGAGCATGCGTTGATCTCGTCGGATTTTTCCATATCCTCGAGCTTTCCGTCTTTTTTAAGCTTTCTCATGGCAATGAGAGCAAGGTCCATAAGACATACGAACTTGTCGGGACGGTCTTTAAATATCTCTGCTCTCGTATCGAGATAACTCTGGTAAGAAGTCTCGATGGGAGTTTTGAAAAATCCGTCTTCGAATTCGACCTTTGTAAGCTCTGTGGAGAAAGTGGTATGTCTGCAGTGATCCGACCAGTAAGTATCGAGAACTCTTATCTCTGTCATGGAAGGATCTCTGTCTTCTTCGTTTTTAAAGTAATTCTGGATATGAAGGAAATCCTTAAAGGTCATGGCAAGTCCCAGTGACTTGTATAGCTCCTTTAATCTGTCTTCGGGCATATCCTTAAAGCCGTCGAATATGATAACGTCATCGGGCTCGGCAAATTCGGTCACGAGGGTATCGGGCTTTTCAAGTCCGGTCTCTCTTGAATCAACGGGGTTGATGGCATTCTTCTTAATGCGGTCGAACTCGTCGTCTGTTACATTACCGCTTATGACATAAGTAACGGCTGTCTTTATGACGGGGTTCTCATCTTCTTTTAAGAACTGTATACACTGAACGGCTGAGTCTGCTCTCTGATCGAACTGTCCGGGTAAGAACTCTACCGAGAACACTTTATCCCCTGCGTTAAGTTTAAGATCTTCGTAATATATGTCATCTACCGGAGGCTCGCTGAAAACGGTGGTTGCGGCAAGCTTGAAAACTTCATCCGAAATGTTTTCCACATCGTATCTTATAAGAACTCTTACATCGGATACGGATGTGATGCCCAAAAATCCTGCGATCTCCTCTTTGAACTCTTTTGCTTTAACCGCAAAAGGCTGTTTCTTTTCTACGTAAATTCTGCGTACATTGCCCATTTTGAAATGGTGCTCCTTTCACTCTCAATATATTGATCAAATCGGTCAAAAGACTCGATATTGCATTACATAAGTAAATCCGAAGAATAATCTTCGGATTTCTTGCTATTCTTCACCCGATAACAGGCCGCTCATGATAAACAACAGCTCGTTGTCGATATCTTCTTCGGTTATGCCGTAGGTGCTTGCGGCGATCTTAAGACCTTCTATCACATACATGATATTGCGCGCCGCACCATTTGGATCTTCACAATAAAACTCGTCATTCTCGGTGCCGTTCTCTATAAGATGGGTGAGCACCTCCACCGCAGCATCGAACTTAGCCTTTTCGTCTTTGCAGGATTCGCCGTTGGCGTGCTTGACAAAAAGGTACTCATACATGGCAACACTTAAATTGTCCTTCTTTAAAAGAAGCTCTTTCTTCTGCTCTTTTAAGACGATGGCAAGAATGTCACCTGCCGTCGCATCCTTACGGGTGCGCGAAAAAACATCATCCCCCGCAGCGGATTCTGCGTCAATGATCGCTTTAAATATCTGTTCTGTACTTTCAAAGTAAATATAGAGACCGCCTCGGCTGATCTCGCATGCTTCCACGATGTCTTTCATCGTGACGTCTTTATATCCTTTTTCGGAAAAAACCTTTTTTGCGGTATCGAGAATAAACTGTTTTTTTCGTGCCGCTTTGTCACTCATTTCAATTCCTCCTACGCCAGTGGTGCGTCCCATATCTCAAGCAGACTCTTCATCTTCTTGAGTACTCTCAAATAGATTTCTTCGGTCACCCCCAAAGACCAAACGTTTCCTTTGACCATGCCGGACAATATGTACTTTGAAAGTATTCCGCAAAGCACATCACCGTCCTTAACACCGGCTTCATCTATCGCTCTCTTCTCATCTTCGACATCTCTTATGAAATGATGAGAATAGACATATACATAATTTTTGTCCATAAGACTTGTTGCATTCGCTTCATTCACAAACGAAAGAAGCGTTGAATCGTAAACGGGAAACGGTACGGATGTATTTGCCAGATTGTTGTCACTGTAAACCTTCGATACGCTCTCGCCGCTCTTTGATTCAAGCCAGGGAATATATTTAAGAAGCTTTTCTATGTCTCCTCTTATATCCGCTAAGTTGATCTCGCTCATTTGGTTTCCCCCGCTCTTTGATATGTATATATGCATATACAACCGCAAATTACCACGGTAAAACCATTTTAACATACTCACGCAAAAAGACAATAGCAAACGCCTACGGTTAAGCAAAAGATGAGCCTGCATAACCGATCTGTTAAACAGGCTCATCCGAATTGAGAGGCATTTTATCCCAAAACCTTGGAACGATATTGAGATATCAGTTTTATGTATTCCTTACCTATATCACTTATTATTGAATCTTTTCTGTATATATATCCCACAGTCATTTTTTCGTCGGTATCGACTTTAAGCGCAACATAGTCGTGACCGTTCAACTCTTCGCACAGTATACCCGAACAAAGAGTATATCCGTTGACACCTTTGGCCAGGTTCAACATCGTTGCTCTGTCGTTTGCACGGATCAACTGTTTAAAGTGTCTGGCACTGAGTACCTCTTCGGCATAATATACCGAATTATACTCTCCCTGCGTAAATGCAAGGCACGGATAATCGTCAAGTTCTTCGAACGTCACGGGATCGCCGCTCATAACCTTTTTTACCGCCAAGGGATTGGTCTTGCTTATATATGCATATATGCCGCATTCGAACAATTCGGTAAAAGCAAGTCCTTCATCCTCCAATGCTTTTAACAATACCTTCTTGTTAAAATCATTTATATAAAGGATTCCCAGTTCGCTCAACTGATTTTTGACGTTGGTGATTATTTCCCTCGTTTTGGTTTCCTGGGCTTCAAATTCATACTCCTCGCATCCGAGTTTGTTGATGAGATCCACAAAAGCCTTTACCGCAAAAGAGTAATGCTGCATCGATACGCTGAAATATCGCTTCGGATTTTTCTTTTTGATATATTTATCGTCCAAAACGCCGTATTGTTCGGCAACCGCTCTTGCATATCCCAAAAACTCCGCGCCCTTTACCGTCGGACTTATCCCGTTCTTGCTCCGCACAAATATGTCAAATCCGAGTTCCTCTTCCAGTGCATGCATCGCTCCGGTCAGACTCGGCTGCGAAATGAACAGCTTCTTGGCAGCTTCGTTCAACGATCTTTCTTTTGATATTGCTATGGCATAATTGATCTGATTTAATGTCATGTTTCACCTCTTCTGACACCGATCTCCAACACGGAACGATTATTACAATTACTATAATGTCCCGTCTTTACGCCCGCAAATATTTAAATCTTATTACACGTTATAATCTCAGATTATTACGCGACAGCGCCTTTGCCTTAAGGCCTGACAGCCTCTCCAGCGCAGCTTTCAGTGTCTCATCTTTCTTGGCAAAATGAAATCTTATATAGTTGTTTATGTCTTCTTTAAAAAAGCTCGATCCCGGAACTGCCGCGACGCCGACGTTTGCGGCCATCCACTCGCAAAATTCAAGATCGTCCGAGGCGCCAAATTCACTAATATCAACAAGCACGAAGTAAGCACCCTGCGGCTCATTGTAATTAAGTCCGAATTCTTTGATACCGTTTAAGAAAAGATCTCTCATGTGAGTATAGTGAGCCCGCAGTTCCTCGTAATACGAATCGGGAAACTCAAGTCCCACAACGGCGGCCTCCATTAAAGGCGCAGCCGCTCCCACGGTCAGGAAATCGTGAACCTTTTTGGCTCTTTCGATGATGTTTGCCGGGGCTATCATATATCCAAGTCTCCATCCGGTTATCGAATAGGTCTTGGATAAAGAAGAACACGATATCGTTCTTTCAAACATTCCGGGAAATGAATTGATATAAATATGCTTATACGGTTCATATACGATATGCTCATAAACCTCATCCGTTATAACGAATGTGTCGTATTTTATCGCAAGTTCGCTAATAAACTTCAATTCTTCGTAAGTAAATACTTTTCCGGACGGATTGGAAGGATTGCAAAGTATCAGCGCCTTCGGATGCTGTTTAAAAGCATCCTCAAGCATCTGTTTGTCAAATCCAAAAGACGGAGGTACGAGCGGTACATATATGGGTGTTGCTCCCGAGAGTATGGCGTCCGCACCGTAATTTTCATAAAAAGGCGAAAAAACGATGACCTTTTCGCCGGGATTGACCACCGACATCATTGCGCATATCATGGCTTCCGTACTTCCGCACGTTACCACGATCTCGCTTTCGGGATCGATATCTCTTCCCATAAAACGACCGCATTTTTTACTGAGCGCGTCTCTGAAATTCTTGGCTCCCCATGTGATCGGATACTGGTGAGGCCCTATAGGAGCGATTTCTCTGAGTTTATCCGTGATCTCTATGGGTGGAGCGAAATCGGGAAAACCCTGAGAAAGATTTATCGCATCGTATCTGTTTGCGATCCTGGTCATCCTTCTTATGACCGAATCCGTAAAGCCACTGCTCCTGTCTGATAATGACGGCACTTTTTGTTACCTCCGCTTGTGATACTATTTTCTTTCGTCTATAAGACGTTTAGCTTTATGCTCTGCTCTGGGAAGATCACCGTCGTTTAAGATCTTCACGTAATCGGGCTTAACACCTATGCGACTTTTGAGCGCACCTACTACCCTGCTGTCCAGAACATGATCTTCCTCGTCTTTGTAGCTTCGCTCGACCTCGACTCCGTAACGGGCGGTATAATCTCTGTTAAATACATGAATCCTGTATTCACCCGTTATTCCGTCAAGATCCCTTAGAACCGTTTCTACATCGGAAGGGAAGATATTTACTCCCGACACAATGAACATATCGTCTTTTCTTCCTACTATATTGATCCTGCAGGAAGTTCTGCCGCACTTGCACTTTCCTTTGGTCACATATCCGATGTCACCGGTTCTGAATCTGATCATCGGACGTGCATGCTTTCTTAAGCTTGTGAAGACAAGTTCCCCGGTCTCGCCGTCGGGAAGCACTTCTCCGGTCTTTACGTCTACAGTCTCAACAAGTATGTGATCTTCGGCAAGATGCAATCCGTCCTGCTCTTCGCACATTGCCGCACAGGCTCCGAATATATCGGACAGACCGTAAAACTCGATAAGTTTTGCGTCCCAAAGTTCTTCTATAGCTTTTCTCGTCGCGGGAATGGAGCCACCGGGCTCTCCCGCAACGATTATTGTCTTTACCGAAAGTTTCTTGGGATCGATACCTTTCTTTTTGGCCGTTTCCCCAAGATAAAGCGCATATGAAGGAGTCGTCTGTATGAACGTGGGGTTAAACTGCTGTATGATATAAAGAAGCCTGTCCGAAGGCAGTGTACCTGACCAGATACCCATGGCTCCCAGTCTCTGTGCTCCGAGGACACAAGGGCCTCCTACAAATAAGCTGAAGTTGATGCCATGCATGTAACGATCGGTAGGTCTCATTCCCGCCTGGTACATCAGTCGGCTTTCAATGTTCATCCATTCGTCGAAATCCTTTTGCGTAAACGGACTGATCGTTGGTACTCCGGTGGAACCGCTCGATGCGGATATGAAGATTATGTCCTTTTCATCAACCGCACAGAGTTCACCCACCATGGAGCCTTTGCCCTGTGTAAGACGCTCCGTTTGCTTATCTATAAACGGGAATTTAGCGATGTCTTTTATGGATGTAACATCCGAAGGTTTAACTCCCGCCTCATCAAAGCTCTTTTTATAGTATACAGTATTGTCATAGGCATGTTGCAATATATGCTTAAGACTTTCAAGCTGTTTTTCCTCAATCACTTCTCTGGGGGCGGTTTCCCATTCTTCTTCCCAGTATTTGCTCTCGCTCATACGTTTATCTCCTTATATACACTGTTTAGACTTATTCGAATTTACTGGGCTCGTTGTATCCGTCGGGCTTTGTAAATGACTTGTACTGCTTGCTCTCATCTTCGATAGCCGTTCTGAACGCATCGGAGTGAACGATCTTGTCTATGGTCTTTGTAAGTTCGGAATCAACATCGCTTTCTCTTACTGCGATAACGTTGATGTAACCTTCGGTAACCTTTTCGTTGTAAAGGTCGGTCGAAAGATCAAGACCCGCTGCGATAGCGAAATATCCGTTGATGATCGCTGCATCGACACTGTCAAGGATGTTGGGAAGCACTTCGGGGTTTAACTCGTTGAATACGAATTCTTTGGGATTGGAAATGATATCGTCAACGGTTACCGTTGCCTGCTCAACGTTCTGATCAAGTTCGATAAGGCCGGTCTGGGCAAGTACTCTTAATGCTCTTGCCGTGTTGGTAACGTCATTGGGTATAGCGATAACGGCCTTGTCGGGAAGTTCATCGAGTGAATCGTACTTATCCGAGAAGGTTCCCATTCCTGCGGTAGGGATCTCGGTCACATATGTAAGATGAGTTCCATGTTCTTTGTTGAAGTTGTTAAGATAGATGGAGTGCTGGAACACGTTGATCGTGATCTCACCTTCATCAACTGCGGTGTTGGGAGTTACGATATCGGAAATCTCGATGATCTCTACTTCATATCCGAGCTTCTCAAGTGAAGGCTGAATGCAATCTTCAAACATGTCACCGTAAGGGCCGGCGCATACGCCGACGGTAACCTTCTTGTCTTCTTCGTTTACAACCGCGTCATTCGCAGGTGTCTGCTCGTTTTCGATAGTAACGTCTTCTTTTGTTGAATCTGCAGCCTTTGTGTTGCCGCATCCTGCAGCAAGTATAAGTGTAGCTGCACTTAAAATGGCTAAGCCTTTTTTGATGATTGATCTTTTCATAATTTCCTCCTTTGATCTTCTGTAAAGATCTTTACTTATAATTTCTAAGGATCCGTTCCCACGTCTTATCACGGCTTTCGACAATGTGTTCAATGTCTTCGTCCGTAAGATGCTTAAAACGCCCTTGTCTTTTGATGTAATGTGTTACATCTTGGAATTCTTTCGGTCTTTTGTTTAAGTGATATTCGCCGTCGTAATATTCGGCCAGGTACCAAAGACCCGTATCCACAACTTCCCTTGCGACTTCGATCGTCTCGCTCGTGTCGATGCCCCATCCCGTCGGACAGGGAGCCAGCACATGTATAAAGGATGTCCCCTGTACCAAAGAAGCGCGCTGTACTTTGTTGGCAAAATCCTCTATGTAGCCTACGCTCGCGGTTGCCGCATAAGCTATGTTGTGCGCCGCCACGATCTCAAAAAGGTTTTTCTTTTGTTTGATATTACCTTTTCCTCCGCCGACCGCAGGCGTTGTTGTGGTAGTCGCCCCGAAAGGCGTCAGACCGCTTTTTTGAATTCCTGTATTCATATATGCTTCGTTGTCGTAGCATATGTAGATACCTTTGTCGTTTCTGTCTATCATTCCCGACAGAGCCTGTATTCCGATGTCTGCCGTTCCGCCGTCTCCGGCGATGCCGAGTATGTGATAGTCGTCCAGTTTAAGACTCTTTGCTCCGGCGGCCAATCCGGTCATCACTGCCGCAGTCGACGCAAATGCCGATATGATCGCGTTGTTTGCGTAACTCATCTGCGGATAGTTGAAACTGACCGCCGACATGCATCCTGCCGGAAGCGTAAGAAATGTTCTTTCACCCAAAACCTTTAATGCCATCCTTACGGCAAGGCTTCCGCCGCATCCGGCGCAGGCTTTGTGTCCGTAGAAAAATTCATCGTCGGAAATGTTTCTTGCATTAATGCTCTCAGACATCGTCCCATACCTCCGATCCGATAAATTTAATATGTTTGCTTTCTTTGCCCTCGATCACCGTTTCAAAGCATTGACCGATGTCCCGCGGGCTTATGTCTCTTCCGCCTATCCCGCAAATAAAGTTGTAAGAGGCGATGTTTATCCCCTTTTTTACGAGTGCGGAATTTACGTTTGTATAAACCGTTCCCTCATAGCCGAAAGAAATGTCCTTATCAAGAACGCCTATGGCTTTTGCATTTTTAAGAGCACCTGCAAGCTCCTCCGTCGGGAAAGGTCGCATCATCCTTATTGCTATGCTGCCGGCCCTTATGCCTTCGCTCCTTAATCGGTCGACTTCTTCTCTTACAAGTGCATTTATGCTTCCAAGAGCGATGAGCACATATTCTGCGTCGTCAGTTTTATACATTTTTAGTGCTCCGCCGTATCCTCTTCCGACGATCTCTTTATATTCCGAATCTATCGTTTCTATCTCCTTCAAAGCATTTAAGCTCGCTTTATGATGAAGAAGATTGAATTCTTCGTTTAATTCGGGGCCGACCGTAAATGCCATGCTTACCGGATTTTCTATGTCGAGCTTGTCCCATGTGCTTCTTGGTGGCAGGAAACGGTCGATCGATTCCTGTGTGGGAATGCTCACCGGTTCATATGTATGTGTAACGATGAATCCGTCAAGGTTCACCATTACCGGAAGCCGCACGGTTTCTTTTTCGGCCAGAGCAAATGCCTGAACGGCCATATCTAATGCCTCCTGTGCATCTTCCACATATATCTGTATCCAGCCCGAATCGAGCTGTGAAAGTGAATCCCTTTGATCGGAATAGATGCTCCAGGGAAGAGCCGTAGCTCTGTTCGCGTTCATCATAACGATCGGAAATCTGCCACCCGATACGTAATAAAGGCATTCGGCCATATACAACAATCCCTGAGACGATGTGGCTGTAAATGCCCTCACTCCCATTGCAGAAGCACCCATGGCACTCATCATGGCCGAGTGTTCCGACTCAACATGTATAAACTGACTGTCAAGTTCTGCCGCTTCGACCATTTCTGCAAGCCTCTCGACTACGATAGTCTGCGGAGTTATCGGATAAGCCGAGATTACCTGAGGCCTTGCCAGGCGAACTCCCTCGGCAAAAGCTTCGTCACCGGATATGAACTTAAGATCGTTCATCGCTCATCCTCCATTTTTATCGCGCCGACTTTGCATATCTTTTCGCATATACCGCAGCCTTTGCAAAAGTCGTAATCTATTTCTATCTTCTTTTCGGCCTTTGATATGACTCCGTCGGGGCAATACATGTAACATTGAAAGCATCCGATGCACTTTTCTTTGTCACACACCGGGCGGATATTTCGCCATCCGGCATTTTTATCGATGAGCACTCCGGCTTTTGCGGAGCCCCCTGCGGGAAGTTCGGACAGTTTTGTTATTTTTTCTTTCTTCACAAGTGAAGGTTTGATCATCACTTAAAACTCCGTAGTTTGATTATTTAAACTCTCGATCACTTCTTTTAAAAGGTCGATGTTTTTCTCGGCGATCTTAGGCGATATATATCCGTTTACCGCCGATATCACGCTCTCAAGATCGATGTCTTTGTCCAGATCGATCAAGAGTCCCAATATCGCTATGTTGACTATCGGTCTTTTCAGATGTTTGACCGCAATGGTCGATATGTCTTTCGCCAACACTCTTTCGTCTTTGAAAAATGAAGCGGGCTTAAGGGTATTGATCAAAATACGCCCGCCTTCTTTCAAAAGTTTTGGCATCTTTTCATCATATAGAGTGTCGTCAAGCACTATTATGTAATCGCTCTTTTCGATCACGCTTCGATCAGTGACGGGCCCGGCCGATATTTTTGTGAAAGCCCGTATAGGAGCTCCCCTTCGCTCGGGTCCGAAGGAAGGAAAAGCTATGCTTTTATAACCCTTAGTCATTGCGGCGGCTCCCAGTATCCTCGATGCCGTAAATGCACCCTGACCACCTCTTCCAAACCATGTTATTTCCTTCATGCGGCTATCGTCCTCTTTTACTTATGACCCTTACGGCGACATCACCGATCTTTTGTATAAGCTGAACCAGTATTATCAGCACCAGGATACATATGATCATGACTTCCTTTTTGTATCTTTGATATCCGTAGCGATATGCAAGATCGCCTATACCGCCTCCGCCGACAAGACCTGCCATCGCCGAAAAGCCGAGTACAGAAACAGCCGTAACGGTAATGTTCTTTATAAGCGATACTTTTGCTTCGGGAAGTACTATCTTAAAGATCACATGGCTCTTCTTTGCTCCCGAGGCTATGACCGCTTCCAAAACTCCTTTGTCGACATCCGAAAACGAAGCCTCGGCAAGTCTTGCGAAAAATGCCGCTGCCGCTACGGTCAACGGAACAAGCACCGCTTTCGATCCGATCTTTGTTCCGACGATAAAAGCCGAGATTGGAAGAAAAAAGATCATCAATATAAGAAAAGGTATCGAGCTTATCGTATTGGCTATAAATCCCACTGTTTCATATATAAGATTATTCTTTTTAAGAAGCGGCTCGGATGTGATATAAAGTATGAGTCCGAGCGCGAGTCCTATCAGAACCGAAAGTGCCAGGGAAGTAAGTGACATAAACGCCGTTTCTTTCAAAGCCTTCAGAAGTTTGTCTTCTATCTCTATAAAACTTTCAAGCATCTCTTAACACCTCCGTCCTTGCGGAATTATCTTTGATAAATTTGTAAGCTTCTCTCGTCCGGGCCGGGTCTCCGTCAACACTTACGAACAGCACTCCCAACGGCCGATTTTTGATAAAATCTATTTTTCCGTGCAAAATATTTATCTTCACACCAAATTTCTCTATCGTTTCGTTGATCAAAGCTCTTTCGGCCGTTTCATTGTAATAATCGATCCTGATTATCTTTCCGGGTACTTCATTCAATACACCGCGCGGGATCTGGAAGCTGCTTTCCTTTTGGATAAGATTTTTCGTAAAATCGTTGACCGGTTCGGTAAAAAGCTTGTATGTGTCCGCGGTCTCCACTATCTCTCCGCCGTTCATCACAGCCACTCTGTCGCATATCTCCTTGACCACATCCAGCTCGTGAGTGATGATCACAATCGTTACGCCAAGTTCTTTGTTTATCTGCTTTAAGAGGTTCAAAACCGCTTCGGTCGTCTCCGCATCAAGTGCCGATGTGGGTTCGTCGCATAATAATATCTTCGCTTCGTTGGCGAGTGCTCTTGCTATTGCGACTCTTTGCTTTTGTCCTCCGGAAAGCTGTGCGGGATAAGCGTGCTTCTTATCTTCTATGCCGACATACCTTAAAAGCTCGTCGATCCTCTTCGCGGCTTCCGCTTTTGTTTTTTTGCTTTCAAGAAGTACAAATTCTATATTGGAATAAACGTCTTTGCTTCCGATCAGATTAAAATGCTGGAAGATCATTCCGATATCATTTCTTAACTCGCGAAGTTTCTTCTCGCTTAACTTCTCTATTTCCTGTCCGCCGATCAGTACTCTTCCCGAGCTGACACCCTGAAGGCGATTGATCGTTCTTAAAAGAGTGCTCTTTCCCGCTCCGGACGATCCGATTATCCCGACTATCTCTCCTTCGTTGATCGTAAGACTGGCATCCTTGACCGCCACTATTTTCTTTTTCTTTTGCTTGAAACTTACAGTAACGTTTTCTATCTCTATAAGTCCCGTTGCTGTCTTTTCATCCGACATGATCCGTCCTCTTTTCTTTGTGCCTTGATTCATTGAGATACAATATATGGTATGTGGCGGCTTTTGACTAATACATGAAAAATATGACGGGTTATAGGTACTGCCTATAACCCGCCACGAAAAAAAGCCGGAGTCCGTCATTTAGACGTAACTCCGGCCTTTACGGCTGTTATCGATTATTTTTCAAACGGATAAACAAGATCCATCTGTCTGCGGCACTCGTCGATAAGCTCCATGACTTCTATCGTTGCCTTGGGCGGTACGTATGCGCTTTCTTTAAGACCGCTTCTTATCTCTGCGGCTACGCGGGTAAACTCGTTTAAGTATGAACCGTCCGCTTTTACGGTGATATCGTCCTCACCAACTCTTTTGAGGGTGACTTCGTTTGCATAATGGAAGTCGGGTACAACCACCGATGCATTGGTTCCTTCGATGATGACCTGCTCTTTGAACTCAGGTTCCACGCAGCATATCGAACATGTTGCGGTAATATCGTTCTTAAATGTAAGCGTAATCTCTTCGCCTTCATCTATGCCGTTCGCCAGCTTTCCGTTGCAGACCATGGTCTCGGGCTTTCCGAATATCCTGTAAAGATATGTAAGTGCATAAACTCCGATATCAAGAATGGCACCGCCGGCCTTTAGAGGATCGGTGACTCTGGCGGCGTAGTTTCTGCCGTCACAACGGTAATCGACGTGAACTTTGGTGATCTTTCCGAACAGTCCGCAGTCGTACCAGAATTTAACATAATTTGCAACATCCGCAAACCATGTCCACATCGCTTCCGCAATGTAGACGTCCTGCTTCTTTGCAAGTTCGAATATCTCTTTTGTCTCGGCTGCCTTGACCGTAAAAGGCTTTTCCAAAAGTACGGGCTTTTTGAGTTCAAGGGCAAGCTTTGCATATTCATAGTGGGAATTGTGCGGTGTCACTATGTACACGCCGTCAACGTCGGGAGCTTTCATGGCTTCTTCGGCGCTTGAATAAGCGGTCGCCTGATATTTGTCGGCGAATGCCTTACACTTTTCGGGCGTGTGGCTGTAAACCGCCGTGATGTCGTGCTTTTCACTTCCCATAAGCTCGTCGCCCACGAAGTTTGCCAAAGTTCCCGTGCCTATAAATGCCCATTTAAACACATCATCCGAAAACTTAAGATCGTCCGGCGTTATAAGTCCAAGCTCCTCATTTGTAGCGTCCGTTATGTTTACGGCTCTCGACGCCTGTCTGTTCACTATCTTTTCAAAATAGTTTCGCACTTCTCTTGCGTTTGCAAAGTTGGAATCTTTATTTTTTACCATATCCTCCAGGTGCTTTTCAACGATAACACGTGCTTCGTCGGAAAGCGTGTAGTCGTTTTTCTTAAGGTAGATGTCGAATATCTTTTTAAGCTCTTCCGCCGAGTAATCTTCAAAGAAGAAATACTTGTTAAATCTTGATCTCAATCCCGGATTGGAATTGATGAACGTCTCCATAAGGTCGGGATAGCCTGCGACTATCACCACAAAATCCTCACGGTTGTCCTCCATTGCTTTAAGTATGGTATCTATCGCTTCCTGGCCGTAATCCTGTCCTTCTTTAACGAGCGCATATGCTTCGTCTATAAAGAGGATACCGCCCATTGCTTCCTGAATCTTTTCCGCGGTCTTTATCGCCGTCTGTCCGACATATCCGGCCACAAGTCCCGAGCGGTCGACTTCGACAAGCTGGCCTTTTGAAAGTATGCCTGCCTGCTTGTAAAGCTTTGCGAGTATTCTCGCAACCGTGGTCTTTCCTGTACCGGGATTGCCGGAAAACACAAGATGCTTTGAGATGTCAACGCTCTTCATACCTCTTTCTTCGCGCATCTTCTGAAGTTTCATGAGGTTGATGAGTTCTTCTACATCTTTCTTTAATTTATCTAGTCCGACAAGCTCGTTAAGTTCCTCCATCGGATCTTTTTCGGACTTTTCTGCGGTTTTTTCTTCGGCCTTGACTTCCGTTTCCGTAGCGGTATCGGGGGCCAAAGAAACCGTATCGTTTATTTCCGTACTTCCGATATCGTTAAACATTTCGGCGTTCAAAGCAGCCGCGGTGTTTTTAAGATCACGCTCTGCCGCTTCAAGGTGCTCGATCTCCTTATTCAGAAGGTCGCCCTGCTTTAACAGATCTTCGCTTCCTTTAATTATCTCGGAAGTGGTCTCTTTGCCGAAAAAGTCATTGTATACACTTTTTAAAAGATCTTTGTTGTTCATGGCCGTATCTCCGTGTTGGTTGTCTTTATGATCTTTCTGTGCCTCACAATATGTGCGGCGTCTTTTCTAAACAAACGGTCTGCCTTTTTAAAAGGCAATAAACGATAATAGTCATTATATCATTTTCTTAAGCTTAAAATCCATTGTTTAAGCCATAGAACATGCTCATTTCATACAAGAATGTTCCCACAAATACGGCTGCTACAACAAGCCATGTGATAACACGCTTTATCTTTATCTTTTTGGTGATATTTTGGATATCGTATATCACCCAGTCGGTGTTTTCCTGCTTATATTCGTTGCCGCAATAAGGGCACGATCTTGTCTTAAATGCGTTGAAACTTCCGCCGCATGACGGACATTGGATCTTGGTGATCGAGAAGTTTGTGGTAAAAGGTATGTCCGTTCTTCTTCCCGCTCTGACTCTGAATATCTCTTTTTTTGCCTTTATCCTGTTTGAAAGATCGTATGCGTTTTCCATGTAAAGATCGCCGGTAACGTAAACCATATTGTCTTTTCTTGCAACTCTTTTACATGACATGGTGCCAAAAAAGGAAGCATCCACAAGATCGTCAAACTCTTCACCGTTATCGCTTCCCGCATAAAAAGGAAGGTCGCGACGATTTTCGGAATAAGCAAATATCTTAAAAAATGAGACTATTTTCGATATAAAATATTCAAACGTAAACTCCGGACAGACAGGCGATATTCCCGCTGCGAATCGCTGCCTCGATCCCATCACTTCAAACAGCACCGGAAGCGACGAAAAAGCCAGTCTGAAGCAGTCAAGCATCCAGCCCACAAATCCGAATACCGGGATCATCAAAGTAATGCATATCGGCGCGTACAATATCGACCATAAACCGGTAAACACTTTTTCGCCTGCCATCAATCCTTTAAATCCGACACCGGACTTCTGCAAAAGAACCGCCAAACACATGATGATATTTAAAGGCAGCAGATACAGGCCATACCTTATCACCGTCTTAAACATATGGTCGGTCTTGCCGCTCATGTCAAATACAAAGAAATAGTTCTTAACTTTCGGATAAAGTTCGGACATTTTAAAAGAAGTGCCGCAATAAGCGCAACCTTCCTGAAGTTCGGCGATGGTTGACACAGAGCCGCAGTTGGGACAGCAATACGTATCCGAACTTACGTCGTCACCGTCGTGCACATCCACGACCGTTTCGTAGATCGATTGCGTCTCGTTTTGCTTAAACGTTTTCATGCCCTCGCGCTGCATCGTCTTGTTATGAATAATAAAATCGACGGTCCATGAAGTATCATAGTGACCGTCTTTCCAGGAACGCACTCTGTTAAGGCCGTTCGGAAACGGCCCTCTGTGAATCATTTCATCCGTGCAGTTTAGGTTTCTTTTTGCAAGTCTGGCTCTTTGAAGTTCCAGACAATATCTTAGTTCTCGATCTGCCGACAAGACTTCGCTTCGGGTTCAAAAGCATGTTTGATCTCTTCTCGAAAATCCGCCGCAACCTTTTCTCTGTTATTTATCATGGCCGGCCTCTTTGACTTTTCCGCAGGAGCCACGCTCAATGAGCATAGGGCGTAACATCGTTTTGCTGATCGAAACTTCATTTATGAGTGAATTAAGTGTAAAGTAAGCACACTTTCCAAGTTCAAGTCTGTCCTGCCTTATCGTAGTAAGCCCCGGCTTCAATTCGGAAGCTATGGGAAGGTCATCGAAACCTACAACGCTTATATCTCTCGGGATCTTAAGTTTAAGATGTGAGCATACATCGTAAACACCGGATGCTATAAGATCGTTACCGCAAAGGATTGCGGTAGCACCGGCTTCCAGCATAGCCGGAACATGGAACCTTGCACTGTCGGCAACATAATAACCGTATGCGGTAAGATCGTGGTCGAGTTTAAGACCCACATTTCTTATACCTGCCTCGTAGGCCGCCTGTCTTTGATCCGATACCCATGAATTGGGTGATCCGTTCAAAAATGCTATCTTTCTGTGACCAAGATCATAAAGTTTCTTTATCGCACGTTCGATGCCTTCGTCGGAATCGGTTCCCACATAACCTACGTTCTGATTAAGAGGAACATAGTTATCAAGCAAAGCCGTAGGAATATCCGTCTTGGCAATCTGGCTCATCCAATTGTCTTTTAAAGCAAAGCCCATTGCAAATGCGCCGGAATAGCCGTGCATGAGCATGTATGTGTCGTATTTTTCGTGAGTTTGAAGCTTAGGGCCTACACTCACTACATTGACGGCCCAATTGTCTCTGTAGGCCATCTGTCTGAATCCGAGAATAAGATCGTAACCGAAGTCTTCGGGACGTTCATAATCCATGTTCTCAACGAACACCACGAGCTTCTTATGCTCTTCTTTTCTCATCTTCTTGGTGCGATACCCCATTTCAACGGCAGTATCAAGCACCTGTCTTCTTAACTCTTCACTTATGTCAGGCGCACCGTTAAGACCTTTTGAAACGGTACTTACGGCTACCCCCAACCTCTCTGCAATGTCTTTGATCGTTGCCATGTCTTCTTACTCCATACCCCGTCGCCTGTAAGGCCACTATATTGTATACCGCCATACCCGCAACATAACATTTTAATTCGCTACAATAATAAAGTATATACAAGTCTACTGGGCTTTTCAATATATTTTCGTAAAGTTTAGTTTGTGCGGAGAACTATTTCTATCGCATATTGCTTGCAATATGCGGCGCCGAGCGCGGTTGCCAAAGGCAACAATCACATTTCGCGCTCGTGCGCATCCCGCGGAGCGCTATGTGCATTATATGCACATAGTAAGAGAGCCCATCCATAGGATGAGCTCTCTTAGTAAAAGGGGAATTTTATTTGGAATGCAATAAGTAACTTTTACTTAGAAGTAGATAATATCATATTACCGACAAAAATATAGCACTATTTTGAGAAAAAATAATATTATTTTGAGGTAAAACGTTTTTTCTAAACTCTTTTACCCTATCTGGGTTCTTAAAAACCATTGAAAACAGTGGTTTTTTTATTTCCCCTCGATAAATTTCCTGTGCTCGATAATTTCCTCGGGAACCGGAACACCCGATGCGTTAAGTTTCTGGATGACATTATCAAGATGGTGAAGCTTTTGAGCAAGCTTAACATCATAATGCTCGAACATCTCTTTAAACAACGGGTTGGCCGCCATCTTCTGTCTTAATTCATATGAGAACGGACAGTAAACGCACATGATGCCACGGGCAATCTTGTTAAGTCTCGGGGAACCCGAACCTTCGTATATAACCCAGGTAATATAATCTCTTACGAACATTTCCTTGAAAGAGTTCTTTGCTTTTACAAGGCTTGTCTTGATCTTTTCTTTTGCTTCCTGAGAAAGATCGTTGTTCTTTCTGTAGAACTGTACATAATCAAAGTATTCGCTGGTAAGCGACTTATCGGTAACGTCGTTCCAGCGTGCGCCCTGAATCCTCTTGCAAAGTTCCCATCTGAACTCTCCGATAAGTCTTGTAAACGACGTAATGAGTTCTTCCTGATGGAATATGGAAATAACAAATCTTGCGGGAGTTGTACGCTTTCTGCCTTCGATCTCCTGCCACATGACCGCTCTCGTACCGATGTTGGGCATGAGAATGATATCGGGCATAACTTCCACTGCAACCGTCTCCTTGGGAATGCCGGCGGCTTCGTTGGTATAAAGGGTCTCTCTGTAGAACGCACCGTAATCCACGCTCTTTATCTTGTTTATCGTCTCCGCTATAGAATCGGGTGTAACAAGGCACGAAGAAAGCGGTTTGATAATATTGTGCTCGCTGAATACGGGGCAGAATATGGAAAGACGACCAAAGGTAACTTTGTTGACCATGGGGAACATGTTCTCAAGTTCGAAGTTGAGTCTTTCGTCCGGATCTTTGGCCATTCTTACTTCATCGTCGGCGCTAATCTTGCCTTGAACCTTGAGTTCATGGAGTTTTGAAAGGTAATCCATGTCGAACTCGTTACGGCTGGGGTCTTTATCCAGATTGTATATGCTCTTTAACCACTCATAAGCGGTATAGATTCCGTGTTCTTTGTCCCCGTTAAAGGACCTTGCAAGATTGTAGATGTAGTTTGCGTTTTCGGCACCGGCCAGTTCTTCGTCTACGTAACCGAAATTAAGGAACATCTTAATAATCGTCGGCGGCTTGTATTCCTGAAGACTCATTCTGAATACGTCCGCATAGATCTCGTAAAATGCTTTTGAAAGAGCAAGTCTTAAAGATCTTGCATCATCCTCTGTCGAGGTCTTGTCCGAAAGCTTTTTGTATTTCGATATAAGAAGTCTGAAGTTGTTTGCTTTCTCGTCTTCTATTCCGCCATATTCCAAAATAACGTCAAGAGAATTGGATAGTTCTTTCGCGGCCTTTGGATCAACCGTTTCGTCCTGAGATTCCTCCGGTGCGCCCACAAGCGTCTGAAGTTTTGTCCTGTAA
>JAGCTJ010000034.1 GCA_017963665.1 Lachnospiraceae bacterium
AGGACATTTTGATAAACGGATACAAAACGGTAAACGGATCTTTCAATGCCTTTCAGGGAAACGCTCTTATAGTGATCTTTTTCCTTGTGGCCATACTGTTCATCGCCTTTTCAAGACGTGACAAGTTCATAAAGGACGTATTTGTAAAATTTCCCGTATATGTGCTGATCGTTTTCTTTTTACCGATCTGGTATGTGTACATCAACTTTAAAGAAGATTACGAGATACTCTACAGAATACTGTGGCTGCTTCCCATGGGAGTGGTTATATGCTATGTTTTCGTGGAGATCATACATAAGCTTGACGAGAAGATGAGACCCATCGCATTTCTGGTGGCGGTTCTGATCCTTATCGTAAGCGGCGAGTTCATGTATACCAGCGAATATTTCTCGAGAGCACAGAACGAATACCATGTGCCCGATGCGGTGGTAAATATATGCGATGAGATCGAAGTCGAAGGTCGTGAGATCCGTGTCATCGTGCCCGACGAGTTACTAAGCTACGTTCGTCAGTACAGCTCCACGGTTTGTCTTCCTTACGGACGTGAGACTCTCATGGGTCTTTATACCGACTATGTTGAGGAGATAAAGGACTATTTCGATGCAGAGATAATCGATACTCCCAAAGCCGTTGACGCTTTAAGAAACAACGATACACCTTACGTAGTGGTAAGAAACGATGCAAAGTTCTCGGAGAGCCTTGCGGACTACGGATTTGTATACGTTACGAGTTTTGACAATTACGATATGTATTTGGACAGCGAGGCCTACATAGGCGTCGACTACATTAATTACAGATAGGAGAAAGGACAAAGTATGGACAAGATTGCCGTTTTGATCCCCTGCTACAACGAAGAACAGACTATAAAGAAGGTCGTGACCGATGCAAAGAACGCTCTTCCCGACGCCGTGATCTACGTCTACGACAACAACTCGACTGACAAGACGGGGGAGATCGCCCGCGAGGCCGGCGCCGTTGTAAGACATGAATATCTTCAGGGCAAAGGAAACGTTATCCGCAGGATGTTTAGAGAGATCGATGCGAAGTGTTACATCATGATCGACGGTGACGATACCTATCCTCTTGAGTTTGCTCCGGAGATGGCGCGCCTCGTGCTTGATGAGCAGGCGGACATGGTGGTAGGCGACAGACTCTCCTCCACATACTTTAACGAAAACAAGCGTCCTTTCCACAATTTCGGAAACAGCTTTGTGCGTTTTGCCATCAATCACTTATTCGATTCAAACATAAAGGATATAATGACGGGCTACAGAGCCTTCAGTTTTGCTTTCGCAAAGACTTTCCCGGTGCTTTCAAAAGGCTTTGAGATTGAGACCGAGATGACCATCCATGCAGTATTTAACAACATGGACGTTAGAAACGTTATCGTTGATTACCGTGACCGTCCCGAAGGCAGCGTTTCAAAGCTTTCGACTTACTCCGACGGCATTAAGGTTATAAACACCATCGTTAAGCTGTTCAAGAACTACAAGCCCTTCGCGTTCTTTAACTCCATAGCCGTTGTGCTGGCACTTATCGCTCTCGGTTTCTTTGTACCGGTGCTCATTGATTACATCAATACCGGACTTGTTGAACGCTTCCCGACGCTCATCACCTGCGGCTTTGTACTAATCATCGCCATACAGTCGTTCTTCGCCGGAGTCATACTCTCCACCATGGCCCAAAAAAACCGCCGGGATTTCGAACAGACACTTATTAATATGCATTTTAACGAGAAATAAAAACAGGCATAAAAAGAGCGTATCACAATGAAGTGATACGCTTTTTGCTTTAATACGGTCTTTGTATGAATTCGATCATGTGGTTTCCGATGAGTTTTACGCCATCGGCGTTCAGCAGATAAACTGTTCCGTCGTTGCAATACTTTGTCATGGTGTCTTCGGTGATGAGACCGAAGAAGTTATCGCAATAAGATACGCAGCATTCCATGGCAATGTTGTACTCTCGCATAACATACTCGGAGAGGTTGCCGTTTCCATAGTTGATCATGGTGGCGGGCTCGATCGTCTCGTTATTGATCACACCGTGAAGATAGGGTGAAGCGACGATCACTTTTATGTGAGGAGCGTCGGACTGGATCGATGTGATAGCGGCTCTTAAGGCACCTTCATAAGTGGAGGTGTTATATTTGTCATTGGGATCGTACAAAACGGAAGCTTTTCTGTAGTCGATGGAGTCGTAGCAAATGATCAAAGTATCGATCTTATCAAGGTCTGTTGCCACGAGTCTGTCGTAAAACGTCTGATCTATGACTTCTCCGTTATCAAGTGCCGTCTTTTGAAGTGAATAGTCTTTCGTGCAAAGCGCTTTTACTATGTCGTAGAGATTTGCACATTGCCAGAAAGAAACGTTGTCGTTACCGAAAGCATTCGTGGCATCGGCTACCTGTGAATAATAGTAGGTAAATGATGTAACACGGGTGTTTTCAAGATCCGAGATCATATCTATCATCGATTTTCCGCCGGGAGCCGAAGCAACGCTTTCGTTTCCGAGTATGAGGATGTCGTTAACATCGTCCGAGGGGTGAGAATCGAGAATGGCCTGGTCTACGTTAAATACGATGTCCAGGCTTTCGTAGTCAAAGGTACCTGCTTCAACTTCTTCGAGTTCCACATTTCCCGACTTGTCCCAGATAATGAGTTTTACGATGATCACGGCTATGATCACCAGTATGAGCGCACCGGCTATCGCCTGCGGTTTCCATGAGCTTTTTCTTTTTTCATTCATATTGTCGATTATACAGGCAAGACTTCAAAAAAGGAATGAATAAATTCTTAAATCTTGGTATATATTGTCGAAAAATCCACCTTACGATCCAAAGTATTAAGAAACGTTTAATTCGTGTGTTTGAAGGCTTGGTTTTCTTGCCAGAAAACCATTTTTTTGATAAAATATCATAGGTTTATCATGAAATCAAAATAAATACATTTTGTAGCGCTTCGAGTCTTAAGACCCAACATTTTGCGGTGAGACAAATACTAATCGAAGCGAAAACAAGGATAAATATGAGAGACGGAAAAAATTATTACGAGCCCTCGGGAGAGACAGAAGAGATCATATTCGACGAAGCCGATTTTGAGAAGCTTTTGAACGAAGGCGAAGAAGTGATCTACGAAGATATCGACGGCGAAGAAGTGTTCATCATCGAAGACGAACAGTCAAAAGCACCCGTTTATACGGACGACTTCGAAGATGATTTTGAAGATGACGACTACTACGAGGACGAGCCCGAACCCGAACCGGTAAGGACGGCGGATCCTTTAAGAAGTGCATACGCAAAGCGCCCTCTCGGAGAGCCTTACAAGGCAAACAAAAAAGCTCCCGTAACGGAGTATTTCGAAGCTCCCGACGAAACGGTGGTTTATTCAAAGAAGCAGATAGAAGAATCTCTTGATGACGATTACGACGATGAGGAGGATGACGATGTTTCGGTAGCAAACATTTTTTCCGGAGCATTCGCAGACAAACTCATTTACTTAATGGGCGCTCTTATCATCGTTTGCGCGATCATAGTGGGAATCGTACTTATCACGGGTAAGACAAGAAAGTCCATCGCCGGTCCCGACATGGGCGACATCGGTCTTTCTCTTGCCGACGTAAACATGATCGGTGAGGAAGGCATTCGAGGCGTGTTCGGATCTCAGGCCGACAAGCTCACCGCTCTTTACGAAGCAGCAGAATCTTTTGATTATGTAGAAGTGGACGAAGAAACCGGTCTCGTTAACGTTTCTCTTGCGCTTACTACCATACAAAAAGACTTAAAGATCAAATTTGTAAACAGAAACAACAAACTTATCGCAAACGTTCCTTTCAAAGCCGAGGTCACCGATTCTAAAGGCAAGACCACGACTTATACGGACGACGATAAGGACGGTATCATATATCTGACGGATATCGCAGGCGGAGAATACAGCGTAAAGATGGTTGCCCTCGATACCTTCAGTTCTCTTTATTCATTCTCAGATTCAAAGCAGTCGGTGGTTGTAAAAGACAAGATCGAATATGCAAAGGTCGACGTTTCCAACGAGGTCAAGAAAGAATCTCAGGTTAACATCGCAAAAGAAGATAAGAAGACCGAAGAAGTTGCTGTCGAAGGTAAGTTAAACGATACGGTCGAGTATGTAATGAGCCAGAAGGCTTCTGTAACCGATGAATCCGGATATACGGAGATCACGGACAAGACAAAGATCAAAGATCCCAAGACTACGTACACTTCCGAAAAGACTGCTCTTATGGGCAGGTTCAGAAGACTTGATACATCCGGAAACGATAACAATGATGTAACGGGTATCAGCGGCGGTGCCGCAGACATGCAGATCGGCACTACGGGAACGGTTTCGGTAAGCGTTTCCGATCCTACGGCAGTTTCTTCCGTTTCATGGAACTGCAGTAATTCGGCAGCTTTGTCGGTTACTCCTGATTCACCGACCAGTTTGAAGGCGACTGTTAAGGCTCTGGATGTAGCCACAACAACTTCCGTTACCGTAAGTGCTACGGTTACCTTTAAAGACGGAACCAGCAAAACCTCCGGCGCGACCACTTTTATTATAAACGTAAACGACAAATCAAGCTTTAATGTTACCGGCGTTCCCGCAACGCTTATGACCGGTCAGACCGCTACCGCATCATTTATCGTAATAGGTAAGGACGGTAAGACTGTAGCTGATGGGGACAGAACGATCACATGCAGTTCAAGTGATAACAATGTTGCAACCATCGATGCTTCCGGAAAGATTTCCGCTACCGGCGCCGGAAAGGCAACCCTTACCGTCGTCTGCAAGTCGGCAAAGATGAGCCAGGATTTCACCGCTACCATCGGTATTGAAGTAAAGGCTACAGCACTTGTTGTTAAACTTAATTATTCATCGCTTACCATATTCCGCGATTCAAAAGAATCATTCGGACTTACCGCTACCGTAACGGGTGAGATAAAGTCCAAAGAAGTAACGTGGAAATCGGGCGATGAATCAAAAGTAAAAGTATCCGATACGGGTGCTCTTACTCCGGTTGCGGACGGATCTGTTGAGATCATATGCGTCAGCAAGGAAGATCCCACGAAGACGGCAAAATGTACCGTAACCGTAGTTATCGATCCCAGCAAGGATACGGTCAAGAAACTTACGGATGTTGAAGGCAACCCCGTTTACAAGTATGATGCAGCTTCCAAGAAGTATGTGGAAGCCGTATTCGCCGATTACTACAACGGAACAAAACTCTTTACCGCTACAAAGGTAGAGTACAAATACATGGGCTGGTGGACGGTAGGCGGAAAGACCTACTACTACGATAAGAACGGTAAGAAGGTTACCGGCGAACAGGTAATACTGGGAACCAAGTACACCTTCGGCTCGGACGGAGCTCTTATCTCCGGTGACGGAACATTCGGTATCGACGTTTCCAAGTGGAACGGAACCATTGACTGGAACAGCGTAGCCAAGTCCGGTGTATCCTTTGCAATCATCCGCTGTGGTATCAGAGGTTGTACGGAAGGCGGTCTTATCGAAGACTCCAAGTACACTACCAACATCAAGAATGCCACCGCGGCAGGTATCAAGGTCGGTGTTTACTTCTTCACTCAGGCTACCAACGAGGTTGAAGCCGTAGAAGAAGCATCCATGGTTCTTTACCAGATAAAGGATTACAAGATCTCATATCCCGTATTCCTTGACGTTGAGTATTCCAACCCCGATCACGACGGAAGAGCGGACGGACTTGATGCGGCTACCAGAACAAAGGTAATAAGAGCATTCTGTCAGACCATAGCAAACAGCGGTTACACCGCAGGTTTCTACGCTAACAAGACATGGCTTGAAACGAAGATCAATACCAGCGAACTTACTCAGTATAAGATCTGGCTTGCTCAGTACAACGATCATGTAACCTACGGCAATACCCGTCACGATCTGTGGCAGTACACTTCCAAGGGTTCCATAAGCGGTATAAGCGGCAACGTTGACCTTGACCATAGCTACCTCGGATATTAAAGTTAAGAAGAAAAGTTTTCTTCGTACCCAACTTTAAGAAAGTCATAAAATTTTAGACACACTATTTTAAAAAGAAGGCTGTAATATAGCCTGTGATGTATGTCATATGTCAGGCGGAAGGCCATCCGCCAAACAATACTTAAAAGGAATGTGGACTCCTCGCCTGATTGTTCGGGGAGTCTGCGCTAATTCCGAAATCTAAGAGAGGAAGGTGT
The DNA here is from genome assembly GCA_017963665.1 of Lachnospiraceae bacterium. Taxonomy (GTDB): domain Bacteria; phylum Bacillota; class Clostridia; order Lachnospirales; family Lachnospiraceae; genus UBA1258. The sequence goes on from JAGCTJ010000034.1 coordinate 6,221, forward strand.
CTTAATGAGAACCTATCTTGTAACCGGCGGAGCAGGATTTATCGGCTCCAATTTCATCCACTACATGTTTAATAAGTATGGCGACGATATTCGTATCATCAATGTTGACAAGCTTACTTACGCGGGCAACCTTGAGAACTTAAAGGATATCGAAGACAGAAAGAACTATACTTTCGTAAGAGCGGACATCACCGATGCCGCTGCGATAGAGCAGATATTCATGAAGAACGATATCGATGTTGTGGTACATTTCGCAGCAGAGTCTCACGTAGACCGTTCCATCAGAAATCCCGAAGTGTTCGTTAAGACAAACGTGCTTGGAACCCTCGTAATGCTCAATAACGCAAAGGCTTCATGGGAAAAGGCCGACGGAACCTATCCCGAAGGCAAGAAGTTCTTACATGTATCAACCGATGAAGTTTACGGTTCACTTGAAGAGGACGGCGGATATTTCTACGAGACAACGCCTTATGCGCCTCACAGCCCTTATTCGGCAAGCAAAGCAAGTTCGGACATGCTTGTTAAGTCTTATATGGACACCTACAAGTTCCCTGCAAATATAACAAACTGTTCCAACAACTACGGACCTTACCAGTTCCCCGAAAAGCTCATTCCTCTTATCATAAACAATGCGCTTCACGGAAAGAAGCTTCCGGTATACGGCGACGGTAAGAACGTTCGTGACTGGCTCTACGTTATGGATCACGCCAAGGCCATCGATATGGTCATCAACGAAGGAAAACTTTTTGAGACCTACAACGTGGGCGGCCACAACGAAAAACAGAACATTGAAATAATCAAGATAATAATCGAGACACTTCGTGAAATGCTTCCCGACTCCGATCCGAGAAAGGCTGCCATCACGGAAGACCTCATCACATACGTTGAAGACCGTAAAGGTCACGACAGAAGATATGCCATCGCTCCCGACAAGATCAAATCCGAGATCGGCTGGGAACCCGAGACGATGTTCAAAGATGGTATAAAGCTTACCATCAAGTGGTACTTTGAACATGAAGACTGGATGAAGAACGTTACATCCGGCGATTACATGAATTATTATTCGCAGATGTATTCTGTATAAAACAATCTCATAAAATAAGCTAAATCCGGCGCATTATATGGGCCGGGTTTGGTGTTTTAAAAGGAGACCATTAAATGAAAGGTATCATTCTCGCAGGAGGAGCAGGAACAAGACTCTATCCCCTCACCAAAGCAATCTCAAAACAGATTATGCCGGTATACGACAAGCCCATGATCTACTATCCTCTTTCAACACTTATGCTCGCAGGCATAAGAGAGGTTTTGATCATCTCTACGCCAAGAGATCTGCCTGTTTTCAAAGAGCTCTTCGGTGACGGTTCGCAGCTTGGAATGACCTTTGAATATGTCGTTCAGGAGTACCCCAGAGGACTTGCGGACGCATTCATAATCGGCGAGAAGTTCATCGGTAACGATGCATGTGCATTGGTGCTGGGCGACAACATCTTCTACGGCCAGAGTTTCTCCAAGGTCTTAAGAGAGACCGCAAAGCGTACCGAGACGACTCCCGGCGCAACCATATTCGGATACTATGTTCGCGACCCCAGAGAGTACGGTGTCGTTGAATTTGATAAAGACGGCAAGGCAGTTTCCATCGAGGAGAAGCCCGCACAGCCCAAGAGTAATTACGCAGTTCCGGGCCTTTATTTCTATGATAACGACGTAGTTGAAATAGCAAAGAACGTTAAGCCCTCAGCTCGCGGAGAGATCGAGATAACGAGCATCAACAATGAATACTTAAACCGCGGAACCCTCTTTGTGGAAACACTGGGACGGGGCTTTGCATGGCTTGATACGGGCTCACATGATTCCCTTCTTGATGCGGCAGATTTCGTGGCTACATTCCAGAAGCGTCAGGGTCTTTACATTTCATGCATAGAAGAGATAGCATATAAGAGAGGCTTCATTGACAGAGAGCAGCTTCTTAAGCTTGCAGAGCCTCTTATGAAGACTGAATACGGCAAATACCTTACAGAGGTAGCGAATGGATTATAAGTTTAAGCAAAGCGCGGTTCTGGTGGCAAGCCTGCTTGTGTTGCTGGTGCTTGTTTTCGTGCTGGTTTCAAACAAGGGAGCCATCAAAAGGAAGGCCAACGCTGCAAATAAGCCTGCGGTAAGCACCGAAACAAGCGTACCCGAAGAAAAGGTCGCAACAAGCGAAACCTTCTTTAGAGGCCAACAGGTGGGAAACAACTTATCTGCCTGGAAATCGGACCCGCTTTTCTTCCAAAACGAATTAAACGAAAAGATACACGATCCCTTAAGCGTGGACGTTTCTTCAAACGACACCGAGCCCAATAAACTTACGCCCGGCGATGCGGATTCTTCTTCCCAAAAGGACTTTGAAGGCAAAGAGGTTGAGGACAAGAAGGACGAAGAAAAAACTCCCGCAAGCGAAAAGGATAACGACAAAAAAGATAAAGATAAAGAAAAAGACGACAAAGAGACAACCGGAGGACACGGATAATGGGTAAGCTTACCGTTGAAACATGCGAGATCGAAGGAGTAAAGATAATAACTCCCGAGGTTCATGAAGATGCAAGAGGATATTTCATGGAGACCTATCAGCAGAAGGATTTCGCAGAGATAGGAATAGACGTAGACTTCGTACAGGACAATCAGTCGGCTTCAAAAAGAGGCGTTTTAAGAGGACTTCATTTCCAGAAGCAGTACGCTCAGGACAAGCTTGTAAGAGTAATAAGCGGAGCAGTTTTCGATGTTGCGGTTGACCTTCGCAAAGACTCAAAGACCTTCGGGAAATGGGTCGGTGTGGAGCTTTCCGCAGAAAACAAAAAACAGTTCTTCGTACCCAAGGGATTTGCACATGGATTTTTGGTGCTTTCCGATTATGCGGAGTTTGTTTATAAATGTTCAGACTTTTATCACCCCGGCGACGAGGGCGGTATTATGTACAACGATCCCGAGATAGGCGTTAAGTGGCCCATAACAGACGATATGGAGCTTACTTTCTCGGACAGAGATACTAAATGGGGCGGATTATCCTCATATGTCAAAGAAAACAACATCCAAAGATAATACGGTGCGATCGGCCGAGAACAAGATCAAAAACCGGTCACTTATATGGAGCCTGGCAAAGAACGATTTCAAAAAGCGTTACGCAGGCTCTTATTTGGGTGCGATCTGGGCGATGGTGCAGCCTGTAGTGACCGTTGTGATGTACTATATAGTATTCGATAAGATATTTCAGACTAAGGCCCAGGCGATGGCGGGAGATATGCCTATTCCCTACGTTTTGTTCCTGACCGCGGGACTGGTTCCCTGGTTCTATTTCTCGGAATCCCTTACCCACGGTACTCAGGCCCTTACCGAGTACAGTTATCTCGTTAAAAGAGTAGTGTTCAATATCGACATACTTCCGATCATCAAGGTGGTGGCAGCCACTTTCATTCACCTTTTCTTTTTACTGGTGCTTCTGGTGATCGGCTGTATTTATCATTATTATCCCACATTCTATACGATAAAGCTTTTGTATTACAGCTTCTGTATGTTCATGCTTTCGCTGGCGCTTTGCTATACAACCTCTGCGGTAGTGGTGTTCTTCAGAGATCTTTCTCAGATAATCGCAATACTTCTTCAGATCGGTATGTGGGCAACCCCCATTTTATGGAACGTCAACAACATCGGAAAGACCGCCCGTTTCATCGTAAGGTTAAATCCGATATGTTATATAGTCGAAGGTTACAGAAAGTCTCTTTGCGGTACCGGGGCGTTTATTGACGACATCGGTTACGCCGTATACTTCTGGTGCTTTACCATCGCTTTCATGGTGATCGGAAGACTGATATTCAAGAAACTTAAAGTTCATTTTGCGGATGTGTTATAGGAAATGAGTCAGGAAGAAAAGAAAACGTCAACTGAATACAGCGATGATCTTGCCATATCCGTAAAAGGGCTTAAGAAGATGTACAAGCTTTACAATAAGCCCTCGGACAGGCTTCTTGATGCCTTTGGTCTTAAGAAACACAATTACAAAGAGCATTACGCATTAAACGGAGTGGATATCGACATCAAAAAAGGTGAGACCATCGGTATCATCGGAACCAACGGTTCAGGTAAATCCACGATGCTTAAGATCATCACAGGTGTGTTAAATCCCACGGAAGGAATCGTCAGCGTTAACGGACGTATCTCTGCGCTTTTGGAGCTGGGAGCCGGATTTAACATGGAATACAACGGCCTTGAGAACGTCTATCTTAACGGCACCATGATGGGCTTTTCGAGAAAAGAGATAGATAAGCGTCTTGACGATATCTTATCCTTTGCGGACATCGGAGATTACATCTATCAGCCCGTTAAGACCTATTCAAGCGGTATGTTCGTACGTCTTGCCTTCGCGGTAGCCATAAACATCGATCCCGAGATATTGATCGTAGACGAGGCTTTGAGCGTCGGAGACGTGTTCTTCCAGTCGAAGTGCTATCACAAGTTTGAAGAGTTTAAGGCTGCGGGAAAGACTATATTGTTCGTATCCCACGACTTAAGTTCCATCGCAAAGTACTGTGACCGTGTTGTAGTGTTGAATAAGGGAGATAAACTTGCCGAAGGCGGTCCCAAAGAGATGATCGACCTTTACAAGCAGGTGCTGGTGGGACAGTTTGCACACGAGAAGAATCCCGAGTATAAAGACATTCTCGAAGATAAGATGGGCGAGAGTAACGATACCCTCGAATACGGTTCGGAAGACGCCCGCATTACCGAGTATTACGTTACGGATTCGAAGGGACTTAAAACAAACGCGCTTATAAAGGGTTCCGAGTTTACCATCCATATGCACGTTAAATTTGCAAAAGACGTTAAGCAGCCCATATTTGCGTTTACGATAAAAGATGTTAAAGGAACGGAGATCACCGGCACCAATACGATGTTTGAAAAGGCATTTTTGGACGATGCGAAAGCCGGAGAAGAGTTTGATATCACATTTACGCAGAATATCGACCTTCAGGGCGGACAATATCTCCTTTCCTTTGGCGTAACAGGCTATAAACTCGATGATTTTACCGTATATCACAGGCTTTACGATGCAATGGACATCACCGTGGTATCGGATAAAAATACAGTCGGTTTCTTTGATACCAATTCAAAGATAGTAATAACAAGAAAATAAAAACACGATTTAACAAAAGGATATAAATGGCCAAAAAAGAAGCAAAAACAAACGAAAAGATAGAAAAGAAGGGCAAAGTAACTCTCGATTTCTCGGTATATTCGGGACAGGACTTTTACTGCGACGGCAAAGTTGAGGATGATCTTTTAAAGATCACCGAAAAATACGCCCCCGTGGAGTTTCCTCAGATCATAGAAGAGAGAGCTGACTGGCCCACTTTTTATCATCTTTCCGTGGCAAGAGAAAATATAGTAAGATGGCTTCCCATCACCAAGAAAGATAAGGTGCTGGAAGTGGGCGCAGGATGCGGTGCGGTTACCGGTGCCTTCACCACTTTGGCAGGAGAGGTGGTTTCCTGCGATCTTTCCGCAAAGAGAAGCCGTATAAACGCAAACCGTCATTCCGATGCCGAGAATCTTACGATCCATGTGGGAAACTTTTCGGATGTGGAGAAGACTCTCGACAATGATTTTGATTACATATGTCTTATAGGCGTATTTGAGTACGCCGCTTCATATATTGACTCCGAGACTCCTTACGAGGACTTTTTGATGATGTTAAGAAAGCATCTTAAGCCCGAGGGAAGGATAGTCATCGCCATCGAGAACAGACTGGGTCTTAAGTATCTTGCGGGATGTAAGGAAGATCATTTAAGCAGATATTTCGCCGGCATCGAAGGATACAAAAAGGATGACGGTGTGAGGACCTTCTCGAAAGACGGTCTTATGAACATCTTTAAGACCCTGGGAGTGGAGAAGTACAGATTCTTCTATCCTTACCCCGACTACAAGTTCATGCATACTCTTTTCTCGGACAGGAGACTTCCAAAGGTAGGAGAACTCAAAGATAACTACCGTAATTTTGATATGGAAAGACTTGAACTATTTTCCGAGAAAGACGCATTCGACAGCCTTATAAAGGATAAAGCCTTCGACAGATTTTCAAACTCTTTCCTTGTAGTCATCGGTCCCGACGTGAACATCGATTATGCGAGATTTTCAAACGACCGCGCGAGAGAATATCAGATTGAAACGGTGATAGAACGCGTCCCGGTAGGAAAGAGAGAAGTTAAGATCATTAAAAAGAGCGCTCTCTGCCCCGAAGGATATGCTCACATACTTAAGATGGACGATTACTTCAACGGTCTTACAAAGCGCTACGAAGGCGGCAAGTTAAACGTAAACCGCTGCGAAGTCATACATAAAGAAGACATTCCGGAAGCATGCTTTGAGTATGTGGAAGGAAATACTCTCGAAGAGTTGATGGATGAGTGCTTAAAGAAGGACGATCTTAATGCTTTCTACGAGCTGTTTGATAAATATGTTGAGTATACGGGCTACGGAAGCGATGAAAAGATAGCCGATACCGATATGGTATTTTCGAACATTCTGATCGACGGAGACAAGTGGACACTCATCGATTATGAGTGGACGAAAGAATCCAGATTATCGGTAAAAGAGACGGCATTCAGAGCTGTTTACTGCTATCTTTTAGAGGATAAAAAGCGCAATAAAATAAACCTTGATTTAATTTATGAGAAGCTGGGGCTCTCCACGGAGGCTGCCGCTCTCCTTAAAGAAGACGAAGCTACCTTCCAGAAAAAGGTTACGGGAAAGAACCGTTCTATGCAGGAAATGCGCGACATTATCGGCAACAGGATAATCGATCCTTACCCGGTTTTAAGTAAGCTTTATTCAAACGACGGCGCCTTTAAGTTCCAGATCTATCCCGCCAACCCCGACGGAAGTTTTTCGGAAGATACTTCGTATTTTTACGAGAACGCATATCCCAACGAGAAGAGTGCTTCGGTAGCCGTACCGGTATCACCCGCCCAAAGATTCATAAGACTGGACCCTCTCAGATCTTCATGTATAGTGACCATCACAAGAGCCGATATAGACGGCAACCCTTATCCCGTTGATTCCAAGAAGTTTCTTCTTTGTAACGGTAAAAGGGTCGGAAACGATACCTTCATCTTTGAGACCGAAGATCCCAACCTCGTTTTCGTACTTGAAGGACTCGCAAGAAGCGAGGACAGCTTACTTAACGTTGAAATGAACATTACTCAGATACCTCATGAGACTGCGGCATTACTTGCCGAGAACATTAAGAGGATATTCTAAATATGGGCATTAAAAGCTTTATCAAAAATGAATTGGAGAAAAGAGCCGATTCCGTTTATGAGGCCAGGCTTTCGGAAAAGAGAGTGTCTTACGATTTCTGGATAAGACTTCTTGAGAATTCCCTTGAGCAGTTTGACATGTCGCTCGATCCCGAGACCGTACGTGCGGGAAGAGAGGAGACTTCTTACGTCACTCACTATGAGGGAACCACAGTAAGCATAGTGCCTTTTGACAAAGTCGGAGAGAATTTTGCGTTCAAAAACGTTATAGAGGATGTCTGCGTCTTCGTAAACGGTGAGCTTACCGCCCGTGCCATTCCCCTTATAGTCAAATGCTTTAAAGACAATCCCGACTGTATGGTGATATACGGCGACGAGGATATAGCAACCCTTGATAAAGAGAGTTCGCTCCTTTACGGAAAGAGCATTTACGGCACCAGAAAAGATCCTTACTTTAAGCCCGACTGGTCTCCAAACTCGTTTCTCGATCACTTCTATTTTTGCAACATTTGCGCCGTAAGACGCGTTGCTTTCAGAGACCTTGAAATGTCACCGGGATATTCCGGCGCCAAGGGCATTTACCACACACTTTTAAGATACATTTACGAGGATGCCACCAGAATTACGGGCAGTGTCATCCATATAGATGAGATACTCGTTCACGCTACGGGCTACGAGAACAATTACATTACCGACGAGCGCGGACCTTTGATAGCAAAGAGGCTTCGTACTCCCGATTATCAAAACGGATTTACCCTTGAGAACAAAGCCAAACTTTCCGTTGTGATACCGAGCAAAGATAACGCCGACATGTTAAAGAAGTGCATAACTTCCCTTTACGATGCGTGCCCGGGAGGCGTTGAACTTCAGACGATCATAGTCGACAACGGAAGCTCTACTTTGGAAAGAGACAAGATAGAATCGCTTGTTTCAAAGTATTCCCTCGTTTACGAATATCATCCGATGGAATTTAATTTCTCCAGGATGTGCAACATCGGTGCTTCCAAAGCCACCGGCGACTACATTCTTTTCTTAAACGATGATGTTGCGTTTACCGAAGCCTATACCCTTGAGGAGATGCTGGATAAGGCAAGCTACTGCTTTACCGGAGCCGTGGGAGCAAAACTTCTGTATCCCGGTTCAAAAAAGATCCAGCACGCGGGAGTTGTCAACACGACAATCGGCCCCGTCCATAAGCTTCAGTTTAAGGATGATTCCGAGGACTATTACTACGGTTACAACCGCTTCGTGACAAACGTCTTAGCCGTTACCGGAGCCTGCCTCATGGTAAGAAGAACACTTTTCGAGAGCATGGGAGGATTAAACGAAGGGTTAAGAGTCGCATTCAACGACATAGATCTTTGCTTTAAGCTTTATAAAGCAGGCTATTACAACGTGGTCTGCAACAATATATCACTCGAACATGCAGAATCGGTAAGCCGCGGAAAAGACGCCGATCCCGATTCCCTTAAAAGGCTTCTTTCGGAGAAGAGTGAGCTGTACAAAGAACACCCTACGTTTAAGGGAAAAGATCCTTTCTACAGTAAATACCTGGTAAGCGATTGCTTAAATACCGCCATCGTTCCTGCGGGACAGTACGAATACCGTACGGCAGTGGAGGAGCCTTCTGAAATAAAAGAAGTCGATATCACGAAATACAGAAAAGACGAGTGCGTTTATTTGAGCATGGAGTTTTTGGGAGAACTTAAAGACTTCGCATTCGATACGGAGGAGGACGCGTACTATGCCCAGGGATTTGCGTTCGTTACAGGCTCCGACAATGCATGTTATAAAAAGAGCCTTTTTCTTTGTACCGAAGGAAAGACTTACGCGCTGCCCTTTGAGGGCTGCTTAAGGGAGGATGTTGCAGAGAACTGTCCCGACCAGAAAAACGTTGAAATGTCGGGCTTTGCTATAAAGATACCTAAGGGAACGGTAAGTGCCGGAACATATACCGCGGGCATTTTGTTTGAACACAAATTTTTAAACGAAAAGCTATATAACCTCTCGGCAAGAGAGATTACGATCAAATAAAGATCAGGGAAACTAATATGGACTACAAACAGAGTTACGAAGAAGAACTTGAAAGAAACGCCTTTCTGGCTGAACGTATTGCAGAACTGGAGGAAGAAAAAGAAGAGCTTTCTTTCAAACTTAACAGAATAAAGAACAATCCTGTGTGGAAGGCAAGCGCTCCCGCAAGAAAAGCCATGCATTTTTGCATAAGGAACGCTAAGCGTATCAAGAATCTCGGAGGCCCCAGAGGCATCCTTATGAAGCTTGATTACAAGAAGCGTGAGCGTGAAGCGATGAAGCAGTACGGTACAAAGAGCTTCCCCGACGAAGAGAAGAGAAAACTCGAGGAAGAGACCGTGTTTGAGTATGCGCCTTTGATCTCGATCCTGGTACCTTTGTATAACACCGATAAGCAGATGCTTAAGGAAATGATCGATTCGGTAATGTGGCAGACATACAAAAACTGGGAACTTTGCCTTGCCGACGGTTCCGACGATGCCCACGCTTACGTAAAAGAGACTGTTGATTCCTATAACGATCCCAGGATCAAATATCTCAAGCTTGAGAAGAACGAAGGTATTTCGGGCAACACAAACAAGTGCCTTACTCTGGCCACCGGCGAATATATCGGTCTTTTCGATCACGACGATGTGCTTCATCCCGAAGCTTTGTACGAATACGTAAAAGTGATCAATGAAAAGGGCGCAGACTACATATACTGCGACGAAACGACCTTTAAGAGCGGCAACATCGATCATATGCTCACAATGCATTTTAAGCCCGATTACGCCGTGGACAATTTAAGGGCAAACAACTACATCTGCCACTTCAGTGTGTTCAAAAGAACGCTTCTTGAAGGAACGGAACTTTTCAGAACGAAGTTTGACGGAAGCCAGGATCACGATATGATCTTAAGACTTACCGACAGAGCTAAATGCATAGTTCATGTACCGAGACTTCTGTATTATTGGAGATGCCATTCGGGCTCGGTCGCTTCAAATATCTCGGCAAAAGAGTATGCAATAGCGGCTGCAAAGGGTGCGGTTGCCGATCATTTAAGATCTCATGGCTATACAGACTTTAAGATCACCGGCACCAGAGCTTTTGAAACGATATTTAAAATACGATATAAGATTAACGGAACACCTAAAATATCAATCGTTATTCCAAATAAGGACCATACCGAAGATCTTGAGCGATGCGTAAATTCAATACTTGATAAATCAACGTACACAAATTACGAGATAATAATCGTAGAGAACAATTCGACCGAGAAAAAGACGTTTGAGTGCTACGAGGATTTAAAGAAGCTTTCCGACAGGATAAAGGTCGTTAACTTCGAAGGTAAGTTCAACTATTCCCTCGTTAATAACTTCGGTGTATCCTTTGCTACGGGCGACTATGTACTGTTACTTAACAACGATACGGAAGTTATAACCGTTAACTGGCTTGAAGAGCTTTTGATGTACGCTCAGCGTGAAGATGTGGGAGCGGTAGGCGCAAAGCTTTACTATCCCGACAAAACGATCCAGCATGCGGGCGTAGTGATCGGACTGGGCGCTCACAGGACAGCCGGCCACACTCACTATAAACAGTCTCGCGAGAACCTCGGCTACATGGGACGCCTTTGCTATACGCAGGACGTGACCGCAGTTACAGGCGCTTGCCTCATGGTCAAGAAGTCGCTTTGGGACGAACTGGGCGGCCTTTCACCCGAATTTGAGATTTCACTAAACGACGTCGATTTCTGCCTTCGCCTTCGCAAACTCGGCAAGCTGAACGTCTTCACACCGTTTGCGGAACTCTATCACTACGAATCCGTTTCCAGAGGTTTGGACGATCAGGGCGAGAAAGCAGAACGTTACAATCGCGAATCGGAACTGTTCAGAACCAAATGGAAAGCAGAACTTGAAGCGGGCGATCCCTACTACAATCCCAATTTCTCGTTGGACAGAAGTGATTATTCTTTGAAAATTAATGCGTGATATTTTATAATAGACCACAAAGCAACACAGGAGGGATAACTCAT
>JAGCTJ010000035.1 GCA_017963665.1 Lachnospiraceae bacterium
CAAAAGAACGCTCGCCGTGAATTCGGGGTTTGAATCAAGCTTTAAGCTGTACTCGATAACATGCTTGTGCTCTTTGTCAAATCCGGTAACTCCGCTTCTGAATACGAATCCGCCGTGAGGGATCTCTTTGTGATCGCGGTTAAACTCTTCTTCGGAAATGAAGTGTACGGTGGTATCGTACTCATCGAAGTAGTTGGGCATAGTCTTGATATCGTTCTCGATCTGTGCAAGATCAGCACCCTCCTCGGCTACTACGAAACACTCTCTTGTGTGCTTCTGTCTTGTGGTAAGAGTAGGATTCTCGCCGTTTCTTACGCTTTCAAGCGCGGATTGTACCGGAATGGTGTACTGTTTTCCGTTCTTAACGCCCTTAACACGTCTGATGGCATCGGAGTGGCCCTGGCTTACGCCCTTGCCCCAGAAAGTGTAATCCTGTCCCTCGGGAAGTATTGCGTTTCCGTATAATCTCAAAAGTGAGAACATACCCGGATCCCATCCGCAGGAAATAAGTGCGGTGTGACCGTTTTCTTTTGCAGCCTTGTCCACATTTGCAAAATGTTCGGGAATGCGTGCGTGAGTGTCGAAGCTGTCAATAACGTTGAAATCCTTTGCATACTTTGGTGTCATCTCGGGAAGGTCCGTTGCGCTTCCTCCGCAGATCACCAAAACATCGATATCCTGTTTGTAATTAAGTATCTCGTCAACGTTCTTTACTAAAACACCGTCGGTTTTGACCTTTACACCTGCGGGATCTCGTCTTGTAAATATATACTTAAGTTCCATGTCCTTATTCTGTCTTACGGCACTTTCAACACCTTTTGCCAAGTTGCCGTATCCGAGTATAGCTATCTTCATTCTCTTTCTTCCTCCTCGATACCATGCTGTATCAATAGTATTTTATTTTTCAGTGCTTCCTTCATGACCTTCACGAAATCGCTTTGGCCCGAATAAAGGCACTTATCATCATCTTTATAGTTTAACGTGCCGGTTAGCACATATGATGAATCGGTTATCAACCTTATCTGTCCTTTATCATGATCTCCCCTGTAGACCGTCGCTCCTTCGATATCAAAATCATCGGTGATCATCACAACCTTTTTTCCGTCAGAAACTATTTTCTCAAGGGTCGGCCTGTATTTTTCCAAAATATCGCTGCCTGCCTGAAAGTATAACCTCAACTCACATTTGGAAAGCATGTTGTCTATCTTGTTTTCGATATTTGCCGTTCCGGCTACCGTAATAAACCCTTCGGATGTGTCTGCGGGTTTCGGAGCATTTTCCAAAAGCCATTTAGCTTTACCCGAAATATCCTTTAACACATTTCCCGTAAAGATCTCTATCGATTCGGGAATGTACTTTGTGGATTCTCCTTCCAAAACATACGCTGCTCCCTTATCCGCAAGAGAACTTAACGATCCGTAGGCATTGGACCTGGATATTCCGGTTTCTTTGGCCACTTCATAACCCGTCATTGCGCCGTGCCTAAGCAGTGTCTCATACACTAAAGCTTCCTGACCGGTAAGACCAAACGCTCTTAAGTTGTCCAAAAATACAGGATCTGACATAGTTTTCGTTGGTGTTCCTCTTTGGTACTACGAAGATAATACACTCACGGTTAGCATATGTCAACTCAAATTTGCAGAAAGAAAAAACACATCAGGTTTTTACGCCTGATGTGTTTAAGATCAAAATGATTATTTAACGAATGCCTTTACGTCTTCGTAAACACCCTTGCCGTCGAGTTTGTATTTCTCTACGAGCTGACCTGCGGAACCGGATTCACCGAATACATCCTGCATACCAAGCTTCCTTACGGGTACGGGATATTTAGCTGAAAGTGCGTCGCAGACTGCCGATCCGAGACCGCCGATAACGGAGTGCTCTTCAACGGTAACGACCTTGCCGGTCTTCTTTGCGGAGTTAACAACAATGTCCTCATCAAGAGGCTTGATGGTGTGGATGTTGATAACCTCTGCCGAGATTCCGTCAGCTGCAAGCATTTCTGCCGCATTGAGTGCGGAATCAACGCAGATACCGGTTGCCACGATGGTAACGTCGGTGCCTTCTCTTAAAAGAACACCCTTGCCGATCTCAAACTTGTAACCGGGCTTATCGTTGATAACCGGAACTGCCGCACGTCCGAATCTTAAGTAAACGGGACCGTTCATCTCAAGTGCCGCACGTACTGCTGCCTTAGCTTCGATATCATCCGAAGGAACGATAACGGTCATACCGGGGATCGTTCTCATAAGAGCGATATCTTCGTTACACTGGTGGGTTGCACCGTCTTCACCTACGGTGATACCTGCATGAGTTGCACCGATCTTTACGTTAAGGTGAGGATATCCGATTGCGTTACGAACCTGCTCAAAGTTTCTTCCTGCTGCGAACATTGCGAAAGAAGAAACGAAGGGGATCTTTCCGCATGTAGCAAGACCTGCTGCGATGCCTGTCATGTTACACTCTGCGATACCGCAGTCTATATGTCTGTCGGGATATGCTTTCTTAAATGTACCTGTCTTTGTTGCGCCTGCAAGGTCTGCATCAAGAACGACCATGTTGGGGAAGTCTTCCGCACATGCAACGAGCGCATTACCGTAACTTTCTCTTGTAGCGATCTTATCTGCCATCTTACTTGCCCTCCTTTAACTGTGCATCGATAGCGGCAAGATCCGCCATAGCTGTAGCGTACTCTTCATCGTTGGGAGCTTTTCCGTGCCATCCGGCGCTGTTCTCCATGAAGGATACACCCTTACCTTTAACTGTCTTCATGATGATAGCGGTGGGCTTGCCTTTGCAAGCTTTAGCGTTGTTCATCGCATTTCTGATCTGATCGAAATCATGTCCGTCGATGTTGATCACGTTGAAGTTGAATGCTTCAAACTTCTTATCTATGGGATAAGGAGAGCAAACGTCTTCGATCTTACCGTCGATCTGAAGTCCGTTGTTGTCAACGATAACTACGAGGTTATCAAGGTTTCTTGCGCCTGCGAACATTGCAGCTTCCCAAACCTGACCTTCCTGGATCTCACCGTCACCAAGAAGCGTGTAAACTCTGTAATCCTTGTTATCCAGCTTGCCTGCAAGAGCCATACCTACCGCTGCTGAAATACCCTGTCCCAGTGAACCTGATGACATATCAACACCGGGGGTTTCCTGCATACAGGGATGTCCCTGAAGGTAAGAACCGAGTTTTCTTAAAGTTGTAAGATCCTCAACGGGGAAATATCCTCTGTTGGCAAGTGCCGAGTAAAGTCCGGGAGCGGTGTGTCCTTTGGACAATACGAAACGGTCTCTTCCCTCCATCTTGGGGTTCTTGGGATCGATGTTCATTTCTTCAAAGTAGAGGAACGTAAACATATCTGCTGCAGAGAGCGATCCGCCGGGATGTCCGGCCTTTGCCGCATGAACCGCAGTAACGATACCTTTACGAACTTCATTGGCTTTTTTCTGAAGCTCAAGGTTTTCCATAGCGTTCTCCTTTATTAAATATAATATTATCGACTAATAATTTAACACATCTGAATAATCAGGTCTATTGTTAATTTTGACCATAGTACGCATTGGCACCGTGTTTTCTTAAGTAATGTTTATCCTGAAGTTCCTGCGGTGCGGGTTTAACTTCGGGATTGATGAGTTCGGTCCTGAATGCCATCTTTGCGACTTCTTCCAAAACCACTGCGTTGTGTACGGCTTCGTGGGCATCTTTTCCCCAGGTGAAGGGGCCGTGATTTTTGCATAAAACCGCGGGTACCGCCATAAAGTCTTTATCCTTGAAATAGTCTGTGATAAGAAGACCCGTGTTCTTCTCGTATGCTTCATCGATCTCTTCTTTTGTAAGACATCTTAAACAGGGAACTTCGCCATAAATGTAGTCCGCGTGGGTGGTTCCGTAGCAGGGAATCGATCTTCCCGACTGTGCCCAGCTCGTAGCATAAGAAGAATGGGTATGAACCACACCGCCGATATCGGGGCAAGCCTTGTAAAGTTCAAGATGGGTGGGAGTGTCTGAAGAAGGTTTGTATCTTCCTTCCACTTTTTCTCCGTTAAGGTTCATTACTACCATGTCGTCGGGAGTGAGCTTATCGTAATCAACCCCCGAAGGCTTGATAACGAAAAGACCCGATTCTCTGTCGATACCGCTCACATTTCCCCATGTAAAGGTAACGAGTTCATATTTGGGAAGCAACATATTTGCTTCGTATACTTCTTTTTTTAATTGTTCAAGCATTACCGTGTCCTTCTATTTTGTGTTTTTTATAGCTGCTTCTTCAACAGCGAGAGCTTTCTTGTAGCTTTCGATATATTCGTCAAAGCCTTTAACAAATGAAGGTTCGGGAGAAAGAGTCTCCGCCTTCATGTCGGCAAATACTTTGTTCTGGAGATAATCTGCTAAAGTCTCACCGTTTTCTTTCTGCACCATGTAAGATGCAAGTACGGCCATACCCCATGCTCCGCCTTCGCCTGCTGTTTCCATTACGGAAACGGGTGCATTGAGCGCTGCGGCAAGAACCGACTGGCCGACGCCTTTTGTCTTAAAGAGTCCGCCGTGACCGGTGATGGAATCTACCTTTACACCCTCGTCCTTAAGCATGATGTCGCAGCCAATCTTTAACGTTGCAAGGGAAGAATAAAGGTGTGTTCTCATAAAGTTTGCAAGGTTCATCTTGGCGTTTTGTTCCCTTACAAAGAGCGGTCTTCCTTCATCGAACTTGGTCACGCCTTCGCCCGAGAAGTAGTTGAAAGAAATAAGTCCGCCACAGTTTTCATCGCCTGTAAGAGCTTTATTGTATAAAGTTGAGAAAAGCTTTGTCATGTCCACTTCCACGCCGTAGCTTTCAAGTGCTTCTTTGAACAAAGAAACCCATGCGTTAAGGTCCGAAGTACAGTTGTTACAGTGGATCATTCCCACAAGATCTCCCGCGGGAGTCGTAACAAGATCCACTTCTCTGTAAACCTTGGAAAGATTTTTTTCAAGAACTACCATGGCAAATACGCTGGTACCTGCCGAAACGTTTCCGGTACGTACCTTTACGGCATTTGTTGCAGCCATACCCGTTCCGGCATCACCTTCGCAGGGAGCGATGGGAATACCCGCTTCAAGTTCTCCGCTCTCATCCATGAATGCTGCGCCTTCTTTGGTAAGTGTTCCGGCATTTTCTCCCGCAACCAATACCTTGGGGAATATCTGTCTTAATGTATAAGGCATTCCTTCGTCTTTAAGCACTTTATCGAATTTGCTTACCATGACGGAATCAAAATCCCTTGTAATGGGATCGATGGGAAACATACCCGATGCTTCGCCCACACCCATCACCTTTTCGCCGGTAAGACGATAGTGAATGTAACCTGCGAGGGTAGTCTGGAATGCGATATCCTTTACGTGGGGTTCCTTGTTTAAGATCGCCTGATAAAGGTGAGCAATGCTCCAGCGCTGAGGAATGTTGTAATCAAAAAGATCGGTAAGCTTTGAAGCAGCTTCTTCGGTTATGGTATTTCTCCATGTTCTGAAAGGAACGAGGAGATTGTCGTTTTTGTCGAATACAACGTATCCGTGCATCATCGCGCTTATACCGAGTGCCGCAAGCTTCTTTATACCGATACCGTATTTTTCGTTAACATCTTTTTTAAGATCTTTATAACAGGCTCTGAAACCTTCATG
>JAGCTJ010000036.1 GCA_017963665.1 Lachnospiraceae bacterium
AGAGCCCAAAAGTTATGTGGAGGTATATCCGGACACTTCCGAACTGCCTACCGAAATTATGCAGGTCTTTTACGAGGATAAACCTTTTAAATATGTGTTTTATTTATTCAAGACCAGAGATGACAGTGAAATCATACCACGCGGGACGATTGGAACTACTGTAAAAGATTTTGTGCATGACGCTTATTTTGACGAGACAGAGGACGGAAATCTGTCTTGGCTTGAATGGAACACGAAGTGGAAAAAGTATACTGTTATCGATCTTGATAATGATGGAGTTAATGAACTGATATATTTGGTTGACCCCGGTAGCGGAGGATTCTATATCATATTCCATGTGATCGACGGAGAAGTTTATGGTTATTCGGAAATGTCAAGTAATATGGTGTTCCTTTATAAAGACAGAGCAATGGAGGTAGCGGGCGGAGGTTCAAACTATAAGCTTTTAAGAATAAGTTCGTTCAATAAAGAAGGATATACTCAAGATATACTTGCTTATTCGGTACAACAATATTCTGATACGCTATTCTATATAGGAAATGAAGAGGTAGATGAAGAAACATTTCGGGATTATATTTCGGAATGGTCTGCACCTGGCGATGAAGATGAAGTGGAATGGATATCTGCCGACTCGGATTGATCAATCTTTACCTTGTCGAATGTGCAAAAAATAAGAGTAAACTAGAGATGCATTGGACTTAAGATTGAAATATTTAGACAGGAGACGGAAATGAAGAAGATATTATGTTTTTTTGCCTTTTTGCTTTTGTTTTTTGTGGGTTGTGGCGATGACAAAGCAAAAGTGGGATTAAAAGATATCAATAAGGATGCTGTATATAAAAGCGAGAATATTTGTATTTCTCTACCGGAAGAGTACCGGGATTGTCAGATCGACGCCTATTCAGTAAGCGATAATTACATCTATTTTGTATGTCAGTACAGCGAATCGGGGAAAGACTCGGAGCATGAGACCTTTTTGCTCGGGAGAAGCACTAAGGATGGAAACAATTCCACAATCCTCCATTACGAAGGTGATGGTGAAACCGGGAATACGTATGTCATAGATCAAGCAATAGGATGTGATAAAGACAATGTTGCAATAAGATACTATAAATATTCTACGCAACCGGAAGACCCGGAGGATTACATCGAGGTTGATTCGAAAGAGTACATTGCTGTTTTTGATGCTTTGGGTAATAAACTATATGAGACCGAGACAAAAGAGTATTATGAAGATATTTTCTTTTTGAAAGACAGATTGATATTTATCGATTCTCACAAAATAATATCTGCAGACATCAAAAGCGATGCCTCGACAGAGGTTTCCGCAGTTAATTATGAGTGTATTTTTGAGGGAGGAAGCGAAAATCTAATAGCAACCTCATCAGCCGAAGGAAAAATGCTATATACGTATATAGACCCTGTTACATTAAAAGAAACAGAAAGATTTGAATCTGAAGATATATATGATCCGGGGTATATGGTTTTTAAAGGAAACAAAGAAAATGATCTTATCACAATCGACGAAAAAAACATAAACGGTTTTGATCCAAAGACAGGTAATATTCTACAGTTGTGTGACATTGAGTATTCCGGCGTTTATTGGGGAGGCAGCGTTACAGATATCAAACAGGAAGATGATGGTAGTTTTTATGTATCTGTGGAGGCATATTCTTCAAATCATGAGATGAGTTCCAAATTGATCAAGTGCGTTAAAATTACGCCCGATAAGGTAAAAGAAAAAGAGATTGTAAGCATAGGGTGTCTCGGAATTGCTTATAGTGATGTTGATGAACTAATTGCCAATCTTAACAGCAGAAGCGATAAATATTTTTACACACTTAAAGAGTACAAGGAAAATGATAATCCGGATGACATTTCGAATATCAGTGAATTCGATAAAGATATAACATCAAAGCATATTCCTGATATAGTGATGTGTGGTCGATATGGAATCGGGGCCGATTATAATTTGAACAAGTATATTTCAAAAGGCCTATTCCTTCCGCTTAACGATTATCTGGAAAATGATCCGGAAATAGATGCAGACGATATCTTTCCAAGTCTCAAAGAGGCATGTTCATATGAAGGCAATATATATACGGTTATTCCCTCATTTGTTGTTAAGACCATGATATGCAAAGAAAAGATATGTGGAGATAAAGAGAATATTTCTTTTTTGGATTTTATGGATACATTGAATGAATATCCTAATTCATCAGCATTTTATAATGCTACACGCGAAGAAATATACTCCAATTTTCTTTCTATGGAGGAAAATCCGTTTTTTTCTGTTACGGCACAAAGAAACAACTTTGATTCAGACGAATTCATAGAGTTTTTGAAATTTATTAAAGACATTCCGAATGATTACATTATTGATCCTAATGAATTCGATTACGAAGAACAGCTGACAAATGCATACGATAAAGATGAAAGCCTGTTTATCATGTGCGAAATCGGAGCAGCTGACAGTCTTGCTTATTATGAGAAATTGTTTCTGAAAGATGATTCGAAGGCTGTTGGGTATCCGAATAATAGAGGATTTAAGGGATATATCCGCTCCAATCAATACACTATTGGCATATCGGCAAAAACAAAGAATAAAGATGCTGCGTGGGAGTTTGTAAGGTATTTTCTGACCGAGGAATATCAGGACAGTATAACGGCATTCGTTCCGGCATCCATGAAATCATTTGATAAGCAGGCGAAACGTTTAATGAACACGGATCATTACGATTGGTTTTATATGTATGATACTGTGACGGTAGAACCGATCGATCAAAATGATGTTGATAAAGTAAGAGATGTCATTCTTTCGTCGGGAGGAAACTCCTATTACGATGAGAATATCATCCGGATAATCGAGGAAGAGTCCGAAACATATTTTGCGGGCGAGAAAACTGCAGAAGAGGCAGCGAAGATGATACAGTCAAGAGTCTCAATATATTTGAAGGAATAGAGTACTTTTTCTTTATTTTGAAATACATTTGTGATATACTTGTGTGGCTGTGGATTTGACCGCAGTCACATTTTTTGTTTTTTGTTAGGAGAATAAACATCATGAGTAAGTCCAAATCGATATTGGCAATAGTGCTTATCGTGCTGTGTGCAGCCTTCTTCGGCTATATGGATTACGCCGGAATAGGCAAGGACAAAGCCGGATCGGCAAGCGAGATCAAGTTGGGTCTTGACCTTGCGGGCGGTGTGTCCATCACATATCAGGCAGTAGGAGAAGAAGAACCCTCTTCGCAGGATATGGATGATACCGTATATAAGCTTCAGCAGCGTGTTGAGAACTATTCTACGGAAGCTCAGGTTTACAAAGAAGGTTCGGATCGTATCACTATCGAGATCCCCGGTGTATATGACGCAAACTCCATTCTTCAGGAGCTTGGCCGTCCCGGTACTTTGTATTTCATTCGTCAGTATGCTTCCGACGGATCACTTAACTATACAACAGGAATCAAAGAAGACGGAACTTCCGGTTACGTACTTAACCATACACTCGACGAGATCACTGCCGACGGCAAGATCGTCTTGGTAGGTACCGACGTTGCAGATGCACAGGCAGGCGGCGTTAAAGACTCGATGGGCAACGTTGAGATCGTTGTTTCACTTTCCTTCACACCCGAAGGAAGCGAGAAGTTCGCTCAGGCTACAAAAGAAGCATATGCAAACGGCGAGACGATCGCCATTTACTACGACGGTGACTTCGTAAGCGTTCCGAAAGTTAACAGTGAGATCACACAGGGCAGCGCTCAGATAAGCCCCATGGAAGATTTTGAAACCGCAGAGAAGATCGCATCTACGATCCGTATCGGTGGTCTTTCGGTTGAACTTGAAGAACTCCGTTCGAACGTGGTAGGTGCTCAGCTTGGTCAGGAAGCCATCAGTACAAGCTTACTTGCAGGTCTTGTCGGATTTGCGGTAGTAGTTGTATTTATGATCGCCGTTTATTATGTACTCGGTCTCACAAGTGCCATCGCACTTTCACTTTACGGAGTACTTGAGATATTACTCATCAACGGTTTCGGTATCACACTTACCCTTCCCGGTATCGCAGGTATCATCCTTTCGATCGGTATGGCGGTTGATGCGAACGTTATCATCTTCGCACGTTTACGTGAAGAGTTAAGAACAGGCAAGACCGTTGATTCAGCCATCAAGGTAGCTTACAGCAAAGCGCTTTCGGCAATCCTTGACGGTAACATCACGACACTTATCGCAGCTGCAGTGCTTTGGATCATGGGCTCGGGTTCCATCAAGGGATTCGCTCAAACTCTTGCACTCGGTATCTGCTTATCAATGTTCACTGCGATCTTCATCACAAAGCTTTTGTTAAGAGCTCTCGTTGGTCTCGGCATTACCAATCCCAAGTGGTACGGCGTTGCTAAAGAGCCCAAGAGGATTGACTTTATCGGAAAGAGAGTTCCTTTCTTTGGTGTATCCTTGGTTGTTATCGCAGCAGGTATCGTAATGCTTATCCTTAACGGTAACTTCGCGGGCAGAGGTCATTCCCTTAACTTCTCGCTTGACTTCCTTGGCGGTACCCAGACAACGGTTTCTTTTGACAAAGATTACTCACTTGATGAACTCAACACCCTTATGGTTTCGGATATCGAGAGAATACTCAACGATAACACCGTTTCGGTAACAAAAGTTCAGGGTAACAATCAGGTTATCTTCAAAACAAAGACTCTTTCCGCAGAAGAAAGAGAGAACATGGCCGTTTACTTTGAAACGACCTACAACGTGGACAACGAGTCCATTCAGGCCGAGTCCATAAGCTCGACTATCAGTAAGGAATCACAAAGACAGACCATCATCGCAGTGGTAGTTGCCTGCGTATGTATGCTGATCTACATATGGTTCAGATTTAAGGATATCCGCTTCGGCGCATCCTCGGTTCTTGCACTTACACACGACGTTCTGGTTACGCTTGCGTTCTACGCGTTCGCATACGTAAGCGTAGGCTCCACCTTCGTAGCATGTATGCTTACCATCGTAGGTTACTCCATCAACGCCACGATCGTTATATTCGACCGTATCCGTGAGAATCTTAAAGAAGCAAGCGGAAAGTACGATTTAAAGGACATTGTCAATGATAGTATTTCAGCAACCCTTTCAAGAAGTATTTTCACGTCACTGACCACATTCGTTATGGTAGTTGCTCTTTACATCTTCGGTGTAAGTTCGGTCAAAGACTTCGCACTGCCTTTGATGGTAGGTATCCTTTGCGGCACATACTCATCCATCTGCCTGGCGGGCGCGATGTGGTACGTGTTCAGAACAAAACTTGTTAAGAAAGAAAAGTAAATTCTTAAAGGGCCGGATATGATCCGGTCCTTTTTCGACAGGATATAAAATGAACGAACAATGGATCGAGATAAGAAAAAGCGGAGATTATGTAAAAATGGGCGAGGAGCTTGGCATCTCGCCTGTTTGCGCACGCATCATGCGAAACAGAGGACTTACCGACGTTTCTTTGATGCGTTCTTTTATTGAAGATGTATCCGATGCGGGACATGACGCTTTTTTGTTATATTCGATGAACGTGCTCGTTAAAGTTGTCCTTGAGAAAATAAGGGACAAAGAAAAAATCCGTATCATCGGCGATTATGACGTGGACGGAATATGCGCGACATTTATTCTTTACAAAGGGCTTACGTATCTGGGGGCTGATTGTGATTACACGATCCCTCACAGGATCGAAGACGGCTACGGCATCAACATAAAGCTTATAGATGAAGCCAAAGAAGCCGGTGTGGATACGATCATTACATGCGATAACGGAATAGCGGCAAAAGTACAGACCGATCACGCCAACGAACTTGGTCTTACCATGGTCATAACAGACCACCACGAAGTGCCCTTTGAAACGATAGACGGCGAAAGAAGAAGCGTGCTTCCAAACGCCGATGCCATCGTAGATCCCAAACTTGACGCGGACAAATATCCCTTTAAAGGTATATGCGGCGCCTATGTGGCTTACAAAGTCATCGAGGCTCTTTCCAAAGAAGCCGGCAAGGACGGATGCGAAGCATATGACGACCTTAAAAGAGAGTTAAAGGAGTTCGCAGCCCTCGCCACGGTGTGCGACGTAATGGAATTGACGGACGAGAACAGAGGGCTTGTAAAAAGCGGCCTTAAGCTTCTTGCAGATTCAAAGAACACCGGAATGCGTGCCCTTATAGAGGCAACAGGTCTCAAAGGCAAGGTGCTGTCGGTATATCATCTTGGGTTTGTTATAGGCCCATGTCTCAATGCCAGCGGAAGACTTGATACATCCCTTAAGGCGCTTTCACTGTTTTTGGACACCGATTCCGCTACGGCCATGCAGAAAGCCATTGAACTTAAAGAGCTTAACGAAAGCCGTAAGCAGATGACTCTTGACGAGACCGCAAAAGCGATAGAGACAGTAAGCGAGGCGGAAACCATCGACAAGGTCATTGTTTTGTATCTTCCCACCTGTCACGAAAGTCTGGCGGGCATTATCGCAGGCAGGGTCAAGGAACGTTTCTTCAGACCCACTTACGTATTTACCGATGCTGAAAAGGGAATAAAGGGAAGCGGAAGAAGTATAGAAGCTTACGATATGTTTGAGGAGTTAAACAAGGTTAAAGATCTTCTTACCAAATTCGGCGGACATAAGATGGCTGCGGGAGTCTCCCTTTCAAAAGAAAACTTTGAGGAGCTTAAAAGAAGACTCAACGAGAATTGCGATCTTAAAGATGAGGACTTTAAAGATACGGTAAAGATAGATATGGAACTTCCTTTTTCCTACGCTACCCTTGGCCTTGCAAGAGACATTGAAAGGCTCGAACCTTTCGGAACGGGCAATCCCGAGCCGTTGTTTGCAAGGCGTGATGTTACATTCCTGTCCGGCCGTATAATGGGGAAGAACGGAAACGCCGCCAGATACAAAGTATCCGACGGAGACGGAAGAGTTTATGAGATGGTTTATTTCGGAGATCTTTCCGAGTTGGAAGATTATGTGGAGAGTGTTTACGGAAAAGAAAAGAGAGAACTGCTTCACATGGGAAGAAGTGTAAACATTAAGCTGGATGTATGTTACAAATTGACCGTAAACACGTATAATAATATAGACAGTGTGAACATGACATTGAAGTACTACAGATAAAGCGGAGACGTTTTGGACAATAAAAGATTTGCGAAGATCATCATAAACATATCCCACGAGAACGTCGACAGACCCTACACCTACAAGGTGCCGAAAGATCTCCTTGATAAGACGGACATAGGAAGTGTCGTAAACGTTCCCTTCGGAAAAGGCGATACACTCAGAAAAGGAGTGATCATCGGCTTTTCTTTCAATGCTGATTTTGACGAATCGAAGATAAAAGAGATTGCTTCCATCGAAGAAAAAGACCTTTCTTTCTCCGATTCCAGAATACGGCTTGCAGCCTGGATAAAGAAAAACTACGGTTCGACTTTTTCCGCTGCATTAAAGACAGTCCTTCCGGTAAAAAGAAAAGTCAACACCCCCGTAAAGAAAGCCATAGTAAGGGTCGCTACGGTCGAAAAGATAAAAGAAGAGATAAACGCGATAGAAAAGTCAAACAAAGTTGCGAGACTGAGACTCCTCTATGCTCTTTTGGAAGACGACCTTATCCCGAGAGAGATCGCGGTAAACAAGCTTCATATATCAGATCCTACCATCAAAAAGCTTTGCGAAGACGGATTCATAAGAGTTGAAGAGGTATCAGGGAAAGATGACAAAGACCGTGTTCTTAAAAAGCCTCCTGTTTTGAACAAAGAGCAAAGCGCGGTCATAGAAGCGGTAAAGAAAGATTTCGACGAAGGTCATCCCGGGAAATATCTTGTTCACGGCATTACCGGTTCGGGAAAGACCGAAGTATATATGAGCATAATAGGTGATGTCATTAAACGCGGAAAGCAGGCGATCGTGCTCATTCCCGAGATAGCGCTTACTTTCCAGACGCTCATGCGCTTTTACGATCGCTTCGGAGACAGAGTGCTGGTTATGAACTCAACTTTGTCTGACGGTGAGAAATATCTCTGTTTTGAAAAGGCAAAGAACGGCGAAGCCGACATCGTAATAGGGCCAAGATCCGCTCTTTTCACACCTTTTAAAGATCTCGGTGTCATCGTTATTGACGAGGAACACGAAGGCACGTATAAATCCGAGACCGTTCCCAAATATCACGCAAGAGAAACGGCTGAGGAACTTGCGAGAATGAATGGTGCCGCACTGGTTGTCGGTTCGGCAACTCCCTCGGTGGACGCCTATTACAAGGCTTCAAAGGGTGAATACAGACTGTTTGAGCTTAACACCCGTCCCACGGGCAACTCTCTTGCCAATGTTCACATAGCGGATTTAAGAGAGGAACTTCGAAAAGGCAACAAGACCATCATCTCGGGCATTTTGCAGAGTATGATCGAGGACAGGTTAAGTAAAGGCGAACAGACGATGCTCTTTATCAACAGAAGAGGGCTCGCAGGCTTCGTTTCTTGCAGGGCATGCGGATTTGTAGTAAAATGTCCGCATTGCGACGTATCTTTAAGCCTTCATAAGAACAATACTCTCACGTGTCATTATTGCGGTTATACGATCCCCAAAATGACCCTGTGCCCCGAGTGCGGTTCGAAATACATTTCAGGCTTTAAAGCAGGTACCGAGCAGGTGGAAGAGACCGTTAAAAAGATGTACCCGAAGGCACGGGTGCTCAGGATGGATGCGGACACCACCAAACAAAAAGACAGTTACGAGAAGATTCTTTCTTCTTTTCTTAACAAAGAAGCCGATATACTTATCGGAACACAGATGATCGTAAAAGGTCACGACTTTAAGAATGTAACCCTTGTGGGGGTTCTTGCAGCAGATCAGACATTGTTCGATGCGGATTACAAAGCTTCGGAACGAACCTTCGACCTTCTTACCCAGGCGGCCGGAAGAGCCGGAAGAGGTGACATTCCGGGAGACGTAGTCATTCAGACGTACAAACCCGATCATTACGCCATCGTTCACGCGGCGGCTCAGGATTACAAAGCCTTTTACGAAGAGGAGATCGAATACAGAGATCTCTTAAATTACCCTCCCGTGGGGCACATGTTAAGCGTGCTTGTTACGGGAAAAGATGAGGAAGAGACCGGCAAATTCACTGATCAGATGTGCAAGGCGTTAAAGAAATATTTCGACTCTACGGTCATCGGTCCGGCCCCCGCCTTCATCTCCAAATTAAACGACGTATTCAGATTCGTTTTCTATATAAAGAACAGCGATTATGATAAACTTGTGGAAATAAAGGATTATCTTGAAGACAATCTTTCCAGGATAAAGAAAAAGAACACGCTTGTATTCTTTGATTTTGATCCATACGGAATGCAGTAGGCAGGAAAGGAAAAATTATGGCTATAAGAAATATCCGAATCATCGGTGACGAAGTTCTCACCAAAAGATGCAAGGAAGTCTCGATAATGACTCCCAGAATAAAGACTTTGATTGACGACATGATCGATACCATGAACGAAGCAAACGGCGTGGGTCTTGCGGCTTGTCAGGTTGGTGTGCTTAAAAGGATCGTGGTTATCGATACAACGGGTGAGGACCTTTATGTTCTCATCAACCCCGAGATACTTGAGACGAGCGGTGAGCAGGAAGGATATGAAGGCTGCCTTTCGATACCTGACAAATCCGGTATCGTTAAGCGCCCTAACTACGTTAAAGTAAGAGCTCTCGACGAAGATCTTAAACCTTTCGAACTTGAAGGAGAAGGACTTCTTGCCAGAGCCATCCTTCACGAATGTGAGCATCTTGACGGTCATCTTTATGTTGAACATGTCGAAGGCGGGCTTAACGGACTGGTAAGCAACGACCAGCTAAGAGAAGCGGAGGGTGAATCCGATTCATGAAGATAGTTTTTATGGGAACGCCACAGTTTGCGGCAACCATTCTCGAAGGCCTTTATGAAAGCGGCGAAGATATCGTGGCGGTATATACCCAGCCCGATAAGCCGGTTAAGAGGTCCGGAACGCCTGTGGCGTCTCCGGTGAAGCAGTATGCCCTTTCAAAAGGACTTAACGTATATCAGCCCACCCGCATCAGAAATGCCGAAGAGGTGGAACAGTTAAAAACCTTTGATGCGGATCTCTTTGTGGTGGCTGCTTACGGACAGATACTTTCAAAGGAAGTGCTGGACATTCCCCGTCTTTACTGCGTAAACGCCCACGGCTCCATACTCCCCAAATATCGCGGTGCTTCTCCCATACAGAGGGCAATTGCAAACGGGGAAGAAGAAACCGGCGTCACATTAATGAGAATGGACGAAGGGATAGATACCGGAGATATGATCGCCGTATCGAAGATACCCATCGAAAAAGACGATGACGAAGCATCGGTATATGAAAAACTTGCCCATGTTGCCACCAAACTTCTTATCGATAATCTCAAAGCAATAGAAGACGGTACGGCTGCATTTACAAAGCAGGACGATGCCCTTTCTTCGTATGCGCCCATGATAAAGAAAGAAGAGGGACTTGTTGACTTCAATAAGTCTGCTCATCTTATAGACTGTCTCGTAAGGGGCTTTAAAGAATGGCCTACGGCATACACATTTGTGGGCGGAAAGCTTTTAAAGATACTTGAAGTTAAAGAAGCGTCGGAAGTTACGGGCATCGGTGAGCAGGGACTTGCCCCGGGACACTTTGTGGTCACAAAAAAGAACCTCTATGTTACAACAGGCGACGGACTTTTGGAACTTCTGGCGGTTAAGCCCGAAGGCAAGAAACTCATGTCGGGTATGGACTATCAGAGAGGCTCGCATATAGCTACGGGTGACAGCGCCGTTAAATAAATATGGATAATGATAAAAACTTAAGAGTGATCGTATTTGACAGCTTGATGGAATGCTTAAAGAATGGGCGCAAAAGTCACATTCTTATAAAGGACGTGCTGGACAAATACGATTATCTTGATAATACGGACAAAAACTTCATAAAGAAACTGTTTGAAGGAACGATTGAAAAGATGATCACCCTTGATCATGTGCTTGACGAATGTTCCTCCAAACCTATGTCCAAATGTAAGTTCGAGATAAAGCTCATTCTTGAGATGGCCGCTTATCAGATTCTTTTCATGGACAGAGTGCCGGACAGCGCCGCATGCGATGAAGCGGTGAAATTGTGTAAAAAGAAAAGTCGCGAGGAACTTTCGGGTTTTGTGAACGGTGTTCTTCGTGCATTGGTAAGAAGAAAAGACGAACTGCTTAAGTTCGATTCGATCGAACCCTTAAGTACCCGCATGTCAGTCAAATATTCCGTTCCCGAGTGGATAGTTTCGATGATGATAAAAGAGATCGTCGGAAAAGATCCCGTAAAGGCGGATAAATTTTTCAAGGCATTAACGGATAAACGCCCCACCGTTGTAAGAATCACGGACAAAGATAAAGAATCGGACATTCTTTCAAAGTGGGATGAAAAGAAGATAAATTACGTTAAGAGCGAAAAATCCGAAAGAGTCTACAGACTTTGCGACCACGGTTCGGTGTCCGAAATACCGGGCTTTGGCGAAGGGCTTTTGTACATACAGGATGAAAGTTCGATGATGGCGGTTAAAGAGGCGGTTTCTTTTTGCCCCAATGCAAAGACAATGCTGGACCTTTGCTCGGCTCCGGGAGGAAAAGGAATATATGCGCTGGAACTTCTGGGAAGGGATGCCGAGGGTATACGTGCGGATGTTTCCGAAGAAAAAGTTGCATTGATAAATGACAACTTACAAAGATTGAACATCAAAAACGCCACAAGCGTGATAAACGACGCAACGATCTTAAAGGAAGAGTTCATCGATCGCTTTGATATGGTGATAGCCGACGTTCCCTGTTCGGGGCTGGGTGTCATTTCAAGAAAGAGCGACCTTAAATACAACATCTCCAACGAAGGAATGGCAGAGATATGCAAACTTCAAAAGGAAATTATTGACAAAGCCATGGGATATGTTAAGAAAGAGGGCATTCTTCTTTATTCCACTTGTACGCTTCACAAAGCGGAAAACGAGAAGATGAGAGCATATATTCTGGATAAGGGCGAATTTGAACTGTTGAGCGAGAAAAGACTTTGCCCCGACAGCGATGATACGGACGGGTTCTTTTTCGCGGTATTTAAAAAGCAATGAAGATCGACATTAAATCACTTAATCTAAATGAATTAAAGCAGATCGTAAAAGATATGTCACTTCCCGCCTTCAGGGCTTCTCAGATATACGATTGGCTTCATAAAAAGCTTGTCACGAGTTTTGATGAGATGACGAATCTTTCAAAGGATTTAAAAGAAACTCTTTGCGAGAACTTTGAACTCACGGCGCTTTCGACGGAAACGATGCAGGAGTCGAAGATCGACGGGACAAGGAAGTATCTTTTTAAACTTTCCGACGGAAACTTTGTGGAAAGCGTTCTTATGCGATATAAGCACGGAAACAGCGTATGCATATCCTCTCAGGTAGGGTGCCGCATGGGCTGCAGATTTTGTGCGTCAACCCTGGACGGACTTACAAGAAATCTTACTCCCGCCGAGATGCTGGATCAGATATACCGTATCGAGAAAGATCTGGGTGAACGTGTTTCAAACGTCGTAGTGATGGGAACGGGAGAGCCGTTGGACAATTACGACAATCTCATTAAGTTCATCAAACTTTTGACGGATGAGAACGGCCTTAATATAAGTCAAAGGAACGTAACGGTTTCTTCCTGCGGACTTTGCGAGAATATAAAGAGACTGGCTGACGAGGATCTTCAGATAACCTTCGCGTTATCCCTCCATGCAGTAACGGACGAGAAGAGAAGATCGATCATGCCCATCGCAAACAAGTATACGATAGAGGAACTTCTTGATGCTGTGGGATATTATTTCGAAAAGACAAAAAGAAGGGTGACTTTTGAGTATGCACTCATCGCAGGAGTAAACGATACCGACGCTGACGCCAATGGGATCATAGCTTTGGCGTCAAAGGTCGGAGCCCATGTAAACCTTATTCCGGTGAACCCCATAAAAGAGCGTGAATACCGCGAAACCCCCAAGGATGCGGTTGAGGCGTTCAAAAATAAACTTGAAAAAAGAAGAATAAATGTTACTATTAGAAGAGAAATGGGGCGTGACATTGACGGCGCATGCGGTCAGTTGCGCAAGAAAACCATGGACGCAAATTCCTGAAAGGAGCCGGGGTGTTAAAGACTTTTTCCATTACCGATATCGGTAAAAAAAGAACAATGAACCAGGACTATGTCTTTTCCTCGGAAAAGCCCGTCGGTGTACTTCCCAACCTTTTTATCGTCGCTGACGGTATGGGCGGGCACAACGGAGGCGGATTTGCTTCCAGTTATGCGGTAGACGTATTTTTGGAGTCGGTTGAAAAGTCCAATGAGATAAGCATAAGGAAAGTCATTTCCGAAGGCATCGCGACAGCCAACCGAAGAATAAGAGAGAAAGCCGCCTCGGATGAGGAACTTTTCGGGATGGGCACGACCCTTGTTGTGGCAACGATAGACGATGAGTACCTGCAGGTGGCTAACGTGGGAGATTCGAGACTTTACGTGATCTCCGACGAGATAAGGCAGATAACGACGGACCACTCCTACGTAGAGGAAATGGTCAGGATGGGAGGGCTCGACAGAGAAAGCGCCAGAACTCATCCGAAGAAGAATATAATAACCCGTGCCATAGGAGCCGACGACGAAGTCACGGCAGACTTCTTTACGGTAAAGCTTAATCCCGGCGATACCGTGCTCATGTGCTCGGACGGACTTACGAACATGCTTGACGATGAGGAAATACGAATGATCCTCTCAGGTCAGCGGGATATGGTTGAAAAGGCCGAAGAACTTATTAAAGCGGCCAATAACAACGGTGGTAAAGATAACATCGCGGTAATTCTTATCGATCCCTTCGGAGAATGATAAGACACGTTTGGAGATATAGATGATCAAGATAGGAATGATGATAGGGGACAGGTACGAGATCCTTGAGAAGATCGGGACCGGCGGCATGTCCGATGTCTATAAAGCAAAATGTCATAAACTGAACAGAATGGTTGCGGTCAAAGTGCTCAAGCAGGAGTTTTCGGAGAACGCGAACTTTGTTTCGAAGTTCCGTACCGAAGCACAGGCTGCAGCAGGCCTTATGCATCCCAACATCGTTAACGTATACGATGTAGGAGATGAGAACGGTATCTATTACATAGTAATGGAGCTGGTGGAAGGTATCACCTTAAAGAAGTACATCGAAAAGAAGGCGCGCCTTTCGGTTAAGGAAGCCATAACCATTGCGATTCAGATCTGCCTTGGTATTGAGGCGGCTCACAACAATCACATTATCCATCGTGACATTAAACCTCAGAATGTCATTATTTCAAAAGAAGGTAAAGTTAAAGTTACGGACTTCGGTATCGCGAAGGCCGCTACTTCGAATACGATCACAAGTAACGTAATGGGTTCGGTTCATTACACATCTCCCGAGCAGGCAAGAGGCGGATTTTCCGACGAGAAGAGTGATGTTTATTCACTGGGCATTACGCTTTTTGAGATGCTCACCGGACGTGTTCCTTTTAACGGAGACACGACTGTTGCCATTGCAATTAAGCAGATTCAGGAAGAAATGCCCTCACCCAGAGAGTATGTTTCCGAGATTCCCCTTAGTGTTGAACAGATAGTTTTAAAATGTACGCAGAAATCGCCCGACAAGAGATATCAGAACATGGGTGAGCTCATAGACGATCTTCGTCATTCCTTCACCAATCCGGATGACGATTTCGTAAAGATCGCATCAGACGATGAAATGGGCGCAACAAGAGCCATGACCGACGAGGAAATGGAGCTTCTTAAGCGCGCTTCAAAGCCTGTAAGTACCGAGATCACGGGCAACCTTCCCAAAGCCAATCCCGAAGAGGATGACGATGATGAATTCGATCCGAGAATGAACAGGATCATGACGATACTTGCCATCGTAGTGGGTATCATCATCTGTGTTGTGGGCGTGCTCCTTATCGGTAAAGCCATCGGTATATTCAAACTCGGAAAAGAGAATTCTTCCTCCACCAGTTCGGTAAGCACCGAAGTGTCGGTGGAGCAGGTCATCATGCCCGAGGTTGTTGACATGGAATATGTAAAGGCAGCCGAGATACTTAAGAAGAAGGGACTTCGTCCGAAGGCAAAATACGAAGAATCCGACAGTGTTGCGGAGGGTATCGTTATATCTTCTTCGGTACATGAAGGATTAAGAGTAGAGCAGGGAACGGAAGTTACGCTTACCGTAAGCGCAGGCTCCGTAACCGTTGAAGTTCCCGAAGTTGTGGGCAAAACATTAAGTGCCGCAAACAAAGATATCATGGACAGAAACCTCAAGGTGGACATTCAGGAAGAGTATTCCGACAATGTCCTTGAAGGTCATGTCATTTCACAGAGCCCCGAAGCCGGAAGAGCTCCCGAAGGCTCTACCGTAACCATCGTAGTCAGTCTCGGAAGCAAGACCGAAGTGTTTGATATGCCAAGCGTTCTCGGTATGCTCATGGACGATGCGATACTTACCCTTACCGAACAGGGCCTTGAAGTCGGAGAGTGTCTCCAGGTATACAACAACGTATACGGCGAAGGTTACGTATGCTATCAGAGCGTTTCTTACGGAAGCGACGTTACCAAAGGCACCAAGGTGGACATTCAGGTAAGTAAGGGTCCGGAACCTGAGGTTGAAGACAAATACAGTTTCCAGGCGGATATTCTTGCTCCCACACCCGCAGAAGACCCTGAGTTTAAGAGCGGTACGGAAGTTAAGATCACCATAGCAAAGAAAGACGGCGCAGTCTTGTTTGAAACGACTACGACTTCTTTCCCCGTGCCCGTAAACATGACGAGCATCTCCGGATCTGACGGCGGTATATTGAAAATGTCTTATACCATCAAGAAGCAGCCTACGGATCCCGAAACGGGACTTCCCAATATGACGGTTCCTCCTGAATCGGAAGACAGAGAGATACTTCGAGAGATCGAGTTCGTAAAGGAAGAAGACGACTAAGCCTATGCGTGGAAAGATCATTAAAGGCATAGCCGGGTTTTATTACGTAAATGTTGAAGGAAAAGGCATCTTTGAGTGTAACGCCAAAGGGGCCTTTCGTAATGCGAAGATAAAGCCCCTTGTGGGGGATGATGCAGAGCTTGAGATCATCAGCGAAGAGAAAATGACAGGCAACGTTGTCGATATCGTTAAGCGAAAAAGCGAGATGATACGTCCTGCATGCGCTAATGTCGATCAGGCTCTTATTATTTTCAGTGTTAAGACGCCCGATCCGAATTTCAATCTCCTCGACAGGTTTTTGATCTATATGGGAAGCCTTGATATTCCCTGCAGTATATGCTTTAACAAAGACGATTTGGCTGATGAATCGGAGATAAGCGAGATTAAAGAGGCATATAAAGACAGCGGCTACGATATGTATTTCGTAAGCGCAAAAAAACGCCTCGGCATAGATACCGTAAGAGAATATCTGTCCGGAAAAACGACGGTTGTGGCAGGCCCCAGCGGAGTCGGTAAATCATCGCTCATAAATCTTTTCTGTGACCGTGACGTAATGGAGACGGGGTCCATCAGCAAGAAGACCGAAAGAGGAAAGCATACCACAAGACACAGCGAGCTGTTGTATGTGGGCAAAGAAACCTACATTATGGATACTCCGGGATTTTCCTCCCTCGATGTATTCGGCACCGATACGGATACACTAAAGTTTTACTATAAAGAGTTTGAGCCTTACGCGGAGAATTGCAGGTTCAGAACCTGTGTACATATAAACGAGCCCGGCTGTAAGGTCAAAGAAGCACTGGAAAAGGGCGAGATATCAAAGATGCGTTACGAAAACTACGTAACCCTCTACAACGAACTTTCAAACATCAGAAAATGGTGACAAACGGGTAATTTATGACTAAAGAGTTAAGCAACAAGATAAAAGTTTACAACATATTCTTCATAATCTTCATTTTCTTTTTTCATTGCGACGCGAGGTTTTACGTTCCGTATATGGAGCCCCTTTCATACATAATCGGCTCCCTGGGTCTTTCATTTTTCTTTACGATCTCGGGATACTTCATGTTTGCGGGAATGAACGACGAAAATGCCTTGAAAAGAAGTCTTAAGAGGATAAAGACACTGTTCTTGCCTTATGCATTCTGGAATCTGGTATTTTATATCTATTTCATCGCAAGCGATGTATATTTCAGACAATCCCAGCCTTCCAAGGTGCTCTACAGATTTCTGTTTCAGCCTTACAACGATGTTCTGTGGTATCTGTTCGCACTGTTTTTATTCTCAATAGTGGCGTTTTTGACATACAGAGTTATAAAGAACGTTCTTGCGGCCTGGATATTCCTGTGTGTTATATCGGCCGCAATCGTGATCGTATTTGTTATAAATCAGGCGTGGGTGTGCGAGCACATTTCCATCGGCTGGTGGCTTACCAAGATAACGCCGTATATACCGATGTATCTTTTCGGAGGCATTGTGGGACTTCATTACCGTGACGGTCTTAAAGTAAAAGCAAAATCTTTTGCATGGCCTGTCTTTTTACTGGCTTCGTTTGCGGTGGTGCTCATCAAATACAAGTTTGACGAGGTGCCGATCGTTTATTGGCTTTCCATGTTTTTCGGTCCGATCATTTTGTGGAAAGCGGTTCCGGAGTGTATTTTCAAAGCGGGAAAGATCATCGATTTCATTTGCGAGCCCTCATTTCTTATCTATGAGTTTCAGCTTATGTCCTTTTGGATATGGCAGTCGGTGTTTTACAGATTTGATATGGCACCTGCTGCAAGAGAGAGGCTCATTTGCTTATGCGCATATGTGTTCATCTATATATTGTTCTATACCTGCAAGGCCTTGTGTCCGCATCTTTTGGGCATTGCTACAGGCTTCAGAAACGGTAAGGATTTCACCAAAAAGGAAAAGAAAGCATAAGTACTCGCCTTGTCTTTGCCCGTGTATGGTGCTATAATTGCTAAATTGTAATCAACACAAGATTTTTGGAGGATTTATGGTACAGTC
Source organism: Lachnospiraceae bacterium (assembly GCA_017963665.1). Taxonomy (GTDB): domain Bacteria; phylum Bacillota; class Clostridia; order Lachnospirales; family Lachnospiraceae; genus UBA1258. The sequence continues at coordinate 18,055 of JAGCTJ010000036.1, forward strand.
AAGAACTCACAATTGTAATGAATTAAGATTGTCCGATGTGGGTAAGAAGGTTACTTTAGTCGGATGGTATGAGAATATAAGACGTGTCAGCAAGAATCTCGGATTCGTTATCTTAAGGGATTTTTACGGAACAACTCAGATTGTTCACGAAACCGAAGAGATGATGGAGAAGTTCTTAAGCGTGAACTGCGAGTCCACACTTCTTGTCGAAGGTGAAGTAAGAGAGCGTTCAAATAAGAACAATAAGATCGCTACGGGTGATATCGAGGTCGTTCCCACACGTGTTGAAGTGCTGGGAAAATGTTTGCATGCCGAGCTTCCTTTTGAGATCAACCGTTCCAAGGATGCCGATGAGAATGCTCGTCTTAAATACAGATATCTTGATCTCAGAAATCCCGACGTTAAGAAGAATATAGTTTTAAGATGCAACGTCGTTGCGGAACTCAGACGTGCTATGACCGAAGAAGGATTTTTGGAGATCACAACTCCCATCCTTACAGCATCATCTCCTGAAGGCGCAAGAGATTTCCTTGTTCCCGCAAGAAAGCATCCCGGAAAGTTTTATGCTCTTCCCCAGGCGCCTCAGCAGTTTAAGCAGCTTTTGATGACTTCGGGATTTGACCGTTACTTCCAGATCGCTCCCTGCTTCAGAGATGAGGATGCGAGAGGAGACCGTACTCCCGGTGAGTTTTACCAGATGGATATGGAGATGGCTTTCGCAACTCAGGACGACGTACTTAACGTACTTGAGAAAGTACTCGTTCCCGTATTTGAAAAGTACGGTATCTATAAACGTATCACTCCTGCTCCGTTTAAAAGAATTCCTTTCAGAGAGTCAATGGAGAAATACGGAACCGACAAGCCCGATCTGCGTATCGACCTTGAACTTAAGGACGTTACCGACGTGCTCGGCGGAATAGATTTCGAGCCTTTTAAGGCAGGATGTGTTGAAGCCGTTGTTGTAAGCGGATTTAGTGCAACAAGAAAACAGATCGACCAGCTTGTGGCTGACGTTGAAGTTCAGACAGCACAGAAGTCTTATTGGTTCAGACTTGATGAGAACGGAGAGATCGTCGGCGGTATAGCTAAGTTCATCCAGCCCATAAAGGATGAAGTTATAAAGAAACTGGGTCTCACAAACGGATGCTTCGTAGGACTTGCGGCAGGTCCCAAAGCTGCGGCATTAAAGACCGCAGGCGTGTTACGTACCAAACTTGGCACGCTTTGTCCCGAGCATATGGACAAAGAGCAGTATCAGTTCTGCTGGATAGTAGATTTCCCGATGTACGAGATCGGAGAGGAATCGGGTGAACTTGAATTCTGTCACAATCCTTTCTCAATGCCTGTCGGCGGACTTGAGATACTTGAAAAGGCAGCCAAGGGCGAGGCAGATCCTTTGGAGATCATGGCGAACCAGTACGACCTTGTAATAAACGGATATGAATCGGCATCGGGCGCCGTAAGAAATCACGATCCCGAAATAATGGTAAAGGCATTTGAACTTGTACGTCTCGGTGAAGATGACGTTAAGGCAAAGTTCCCCGCAATGTACAATGCGTTCACTTACGGAGCACCGCCTCACGCAGGTGCAGCTCCCGGCGTAGACAGAATGATAATGCTTCTTACGGGAGAAGAGTCGATAAGAGAAGTTATTACCTTCCCCATGAACAAGAACGCTCAGGACGTTATGATGGATTCTCCTTCGAGCGGATCGCAAAAACAGCTTGACGATGTACATATCGCCATCGTAATGCCCAAAGAAGATTAATACGGTATAAAGAAAACAGTTGGATTAAGTTCCAACTGTTTTTTTTGCCTTAATATATCATTATCTCTTGTCTGCCGCTATAACCTTACGCATCGCTTCAACGGCTACGCGGACCGACATGGAAGTGTCTTCGCTCATCTTTTGATCCAGTCCCGCGGCTTCCCGTTCCTGATTCCATATTACGTGGAAGCACGAACCTGCACGGCACTTAAGAGCACTTGCGATAACAAAGAGTGCCGCGGATTCCATTTCGGAAGCCTTTACTCCGAGACGTTTCCATGATTCCCATTTCTGTAACAGTTCATATGACACGGGACTTTTCTTCGGAGAATGCTGTCCGTAGAAAGAATCTTTACACTGAACGACTCCCATATGAGTCGTATTTCCGAGTTCTTTTGAAGCCTCTCTTAACGCAAGAGCAATATCAAAATCGGAGACTGCCGGAAACTCTATGGGAGCGTATTCCATCGATGTATGCTCGTATCTGATAGCTCCCGTAGCAACAACGATGTCACCCGACTGTACGTCAAGATTAATCCCGCCGCATGTACCTGTTCTTATAAATGTATCGGCACCTACGTTGTGAAGTTCTTCCACACATATCGCGGTGGAGGGACCGCCTATTCCCGTAGAAGCGGCAGTAACCTTTACTCCGTCAAGATATCCGGTATAGATATTATACTCTCTGTTACATGCCACCTGCTTGGCGTCTTCAAAGTGTTCCGCAATCTTCGGAATACGTCCGGGATCACCGGCAAGAATGACATATTTACACACATCACCTTCTACGCACTGTATATGGAATTGCTTCTCGAGTTCCTGCATAAAAAACCTCCCAAATATGTTAGTGTGCGAAGTTTTTTCTTCACACCTTTAAGCATAACATATCGGGAGGTCTTTGTGTTAGCATTTACGATCATTTAACATATTTGCGGAAGAGTTTTCCTATACCGGCTTTGTGGTACAAAAGAAGTCCTACTATGGCGCCGATGGCTGCCTGAGCGATCTCGTAGGGAAGCTTGATGATGGCGTATTCTCTTGTGGAGTATACGTAGATCTTGCCGAGCGTATATCCGACTACCATGATGATCGCGCCTATCGTTACCGCGATGATCTGAGCGGAAAGCGGATGCTTCTTTAATGTCTTCTGTGCGATGAGCGAGATCACGATACCCTGAACTCCGTGTGTAACGAGTGAAACAAACATCGGTGCGGGATAGAAGATAAGGTCTCCGAGGAACGATCCCACGCCGCAGGCAACAAATGCTTCAAGCGGATTTAACAATAAAGCGGCAAGACAGATCACTATATCGCAAAGGTAAAGGTGTCCGCCCGGCACCGGCACACCGAAACTTGAAAGGGCGATGTTCATTGCCATCAAAACGCCGGTAAATGCAATTCTTATGGTTGTTTCTTTTTTCATATATGTACCTCTCATTTCTTTTTACCTAAGATTTTGAATCTGTGGTAAAAATGTATTTTACAAATCTTGTTTAAAAGATTACAATCAAACTGGTATTATAAAAATGACCAGTTTTGAACTTTTAAATATGACCAGATAGAGAAAGAAAACTTTAAAATGAACTATAAGATTGACACAACTACCGGAAGATCGGCATATCTTCAATTGTATCGCGAGCTCGCAGACGATATTGTGGCGGGAGTATATCCTTACGGCACAAAACTTCCTTCAAAGAGAATCATCGCCGCGGAAACTAACGTAAGCGTTATTACGGTACAGCATGCGCTCGATCTTCTTTCGGAAGAAGGATATATAGAGCCCAAAGAGCGAAGCGGTAATTTCGTGATCTTTAAAGAGGCTGATTTTCAATCGAACATATCGCGTGAAAGATACACCGGTCGTGAATCGCATCGGGTAAGTCACCCGTTCGGCGAGATATCCTATGATGTTCTTTCAAAGACGATGAGGAAAGTCATATTGGACAGCGAAGATACTATACTTGTCAAATCTCCCAATCACGGAAGTGATGATCTGAGAGAAGAGATATGTGCTTATCTGGCGAGGAGCAGAGGCCTTACGGTGTCGCCCAAACAGATCATAATCGGTTCCGGAGCGGAATATCTGTACGGGCTGGTAGCCCAGCTTTTCGGTGCGGGAAGTGTTATCGGGACGGAAGATCCCTCTTATGATAAGATAGGAAAAGTCTACTCTGCGATGGGGCTTTCGGTACGCAAACTTAAACTTTTAAACACCGGCATATCAAAAAAAGCTCTCTTTTCCACTGATGCAAAGGCTATTCACGTAACGCCTTTTAACAGCTTTCCTTCCGGCATAACCGTAGGGATATCCAAAAAACTTGAATACCTTAAGTGGGCCGAAGAAAGAGACGGATTCATAGTCGAGGACAACTACGATTCCGAACTGACGGTGTCCGCGAAACCCGAAGACGCATTGTTTTCTTTGTCCGGCGGTAAAAGAGTCATATATATCAATACTTTCTCAAAAACCGTGGCGCCTTCCCTGAGAATGGGATATATGGTGCTTCCGCTTAATATCATCGATGAATTCGACAAAAAGCTCGGATTTTATTCCTGTACGGTCCCGATATTTGAGCAGCTTGTGGTGGCGGAACTGTTAAGGAGCGGAAACTACGAAAGACACATTAACAAGATAAGGCGAGAGAAAAGAAAAATGATGCAACAAATCCAATAATACGTTATTTTATATGTAGTATCATATATAAAAGTTATCGCGTTTACGAAATCATCATGCAGATCCGGACAAGTTTCCAAGGAGATCACAATGACCAAAGATGAGATACTCTCACTCGATCCATATACGGCAAAGCTTTCCGACAAAGATATAGCGCTCGGTATGGAATTGTATACAAAAGATGCGGAGGAAGAAGCTGTATTCATACGCGAATACAGCAGCTTTATCGGTAATGTCATAAATACATACGGACATAAGTATTACCATGAGTTTCATATAATCAACAAGAAATATCTTGCGAATCTGACCGCACAGCCAAACCCCGACAAGACTTTTATCGGTTTTCTTTTTATAAAAGAGGCAGAATATTTCCAGAATTTTAACGCTTATGCGGAGGTAGTAAGGAATATAAACAGCGCATTGGAGCTCGAAGAAGATCTTCCGATACATTTTAAAGCGGCGGCTCTTAACTGCGTGGTCGGGGCTTTGTGGAATTGTAATCTCTACAAAGAATCCGAGAAATATATGACTAAGATGGAAGCACTCATGGAGTCCGAAGAAATGACTCCGCTTCTTAAGTTCACCGTAGGCTGTAATCTCATGAACGGCTTTGCGGTACTTGGCGACCGCATAAAAACAGATCACTATTACGATCTTTTGAAGGGTTTTTCAAGAGAAGATGTCGGAGACAATTTCTATTGTTTCTTAGAGATATTTAAATTGAGCGATGAAGCAAAGCTCAATGCTGACAGCATTCCGTCACAGGAATACATAGAGAAATTAAGAGAGAGCATGAAGTTCATTTATCCCGGAAACGGAATAGAAGAAGATTATGCCGACATCTTTATACCGATAGTCAAATACGTTCGAGGCTTTGCAAAAGATGCCAAGCTTGTTGAACTGTGTCTTAAAATAATCGAGACTACCTATTCACTTCCTGACAAGATAAACATTTATATGTTCATGTTCAAGGAATTCGGCATGACCAAAGAAACAGAGCCGGTACTGTATTCGAAATACTACGACGCGCTGGTAAGTCATTACAAGATGATCGCCGAGAACAGAAAGCATGAGATCACCAATGAGATCATGAACGAAGAACTTGCAGAGAAATACAGGATATCTGCGGGAACCGATTCACTTACGGGACTCGGAAACAGAACTTCGTACGAAGAATGTCTCGACGAGATCGCAAAGCAGCCCGAGTTTCCCGATAATCTTTATGTTGTCATGCTCGATCTTAACGGGCTTAAGGGTGTTAATGATACATACGGCCACGATGCCGGAGATGAGTTTATAAGGGCGGCGGGAGAGTGTATCACCAAGTCGCTCAATTCACCCGGAAAAGTGTTCAGGATAGGCGGAGATGAGTTTATGGCGATCGTATACAACACTCCGACCGGTATGGATAAGTTTATGGAAGATCTTGATGCACAGTGTGCCGCATGGAAAGGCTCGCATAACACGCCGCTTTCGATATCAAAGGGATTTTCACAGACGCGCGATATAGTTGCTCTTGAGCAGGAAACGAGGCGTGAGAGAATAGAGAAGATGGCAAAGATCGCTGACCGCAGAATGTATGAAGACAAGAAAGCGTACTATGAGCGGACCGGTAAAGACAGAAGAAGATAGAACGATCGATTCAAAATAAAAAGAAGTTCCCGTTTTGGCGGGAACTTCTTTCGTTTGTCCGTTTAATTGTTTCCGTAAAGGATCCTAGCATATTCCGAATCTTTGTCAAGGATAAGAGTTTTGTTGGTGCCGGTAAGCGCTTTTAACGAGTCGAGACTTCTTATGAAAGTATAGAACTCGGCTTTGCTTTCATCGTTGTAGGCGTTTGAAAGGATATGCATGTATTCTGCCTCGCCTTCGGCTTCAATCTTGGCAGCCTCAGCCTGAGCGTTTGCAACGGTGATGTTAACCTGCTTATCGGTTTCGTTTCTTATCTTCTGAGCCTCCGCCTGACCTTTTGCGGTGTAGCTTGCGGCGATGTTGTTTCTTTCGGATATCATTCTTTCATATACGGCTTCCTTGTTGGCATCGGGAAGATCAAGAGCCTTGATCTCTGCGATCTTTATTGTGATACCGTACTGAGAGATATCTGAGTTTGCTTCTTTTGTAATGAGTGATGTAAGTGTGTCACCACGTGCCGAAATGATGTTGTCCTGTGTCATAGAGGAGATCGTGTTCTTTGTTGCGTTAAATACCGCAGCCTCAACACGTTCGTCCGCACGGCCCTGAACGGCACCGAGTGTCTGATAGTACTTTGTTACATCCGTTACCGACCAGATAAGGTAGTTATCTGCGATCATCGACTTTTTGTCAGAAGTGATAACGTCCGATACCGGTATATCGTAAAGTATATCGCCTGTATATACGCTTGTAACGTTTTCAATGAAAGGTACGTGGAAGTGAAGTCCGGGATTGGCTTCAATGTTACTGATCTTACCAAATCTTACTATTATCGCTGTTTCGTTAACTTTTACGGTGTATACCGAGCTAAGGAAAACGACCATGGCAGCGAATAAGACTATCAATGTGACTGTAAGTTTTGCTATTGCTTTTTTCATGTCTTTTTCCTCCTTATTCTTCTATGGCCGGAACCGTGTTTGCAAAGCTGTCAAGCGGAAGAACCGTGCTTGTGTTGCCGTCTGTTATTATGACTTTGACACCCGGAAGAAGATCTTCCATTGCTTCATAGAACATTCTCTGCTTTGTGATGAGAGGATATTTTTCATACTCTGCATACATCTGGTTAAATCTGGCAACCTGACCTTCTGCTTCCGCGATACGTGCTGCCTTTGTAGCGTTTGCTTTCTGGATGATGGCATCGGCATTTGCTTCGGCTTCGGGAATCTGCTGGTTCTGATATTGAAGTGCATTGTTCTTTGCGGTATCGGCGCCCTGCTTAGCAGTTTCAACGGCCTTGAATGCCGAAACTACTTCTTCAACGGGAGGACGTGAATCCTGGATGGTGATATTTACTACGGTAAGACCGACATTTCTTGCTTCAAGTTCCCGTAAGAGAGCATCTTTAATATCTGCCTGAATCTGTCCTTTGCTGGTCGTCATGGCTTCATCAACGGTGTAATTTGATACGACCGTTCTGATGTTGGCCAATGTTACGTTTTTAAGTATAGCTTCGGGCGCTTTTGAATTGTAAAGATAAGCTACGGGATCAGATATTCTGTATTCGATGTAGAAGTCGATGTTAAGCAGGTTGAAATCGGATGTGATCATAACACCGCTTGACTCATCTACGGGATAGGCACCTTTTTGTCCGTCTTTGTCGATGATGTAACCGATGGATGTACCGTGTGTAGTCATATCGACTTTCTTGACCGACTGCCAGGGAGCTTTGAAATAAAATCCTGCAGTATTGACTTTTACTACTTTACCAAATTGTGTGACAACTGCGTTGCTCTGCTCGTTAACGGTGTAGAAACACTTTAAGATGCAGATCGCGAGTACGATGCCGATCACGAGTAACACTACCGTGCTGACACCTTTTTTGAAGGTTGTCAATTCGTCTACTTCGGCGTTCGAGAATCTGGTTTTGTTTTTACCAAACATTTTCTTTGTACCTCCTGAATGTAGGTTTTTTGATTATCCTCATCACTAAAATATGATATTTCCGATATTGATTATTGTAAAGGAAACTTTTTATAAAGTATACGGCGGGTGTTGCGATTTGAGGGTAGATAATCCGCACCGTATAATATATAATAGTTTAAGTTAATGCTATTAGCGGAGGGTTATTTCATGACTAAAGAAGAAAAGAAATCTTTTATATGGTATGACAGAAAGCGTACTTTTTTGGGTCTTCCCTGGAGTTTTACAAAATATGCTTTTTCGGAAGACAGATTATTTATAGAAAAGGGTTTTTTCACGACCACATTTGATGAGGTTCGCCTTTACAGGATACTTGATCTTAAACTTACCCAGAAACTGTGGCAGAAGATATTCGGAGTGGGCACGATAAATGTTTTTTCTTCAGACAAGTCACAGGGTGAGTTCCCCATACTCAATATTAAAAAGCCAAGATATGTCAAAGAGATCTTAAGCAAGCAGATCGAGCTGCAAAGAGACGCCAAGAGAGTTGTTAACCGTGAGATGATGAACGGTCTGGATTTTGATGCCATGGATCCCGATCATGACGTTGACGGTTACGATTCCGTAGAAGACATTCACTGATATCATATTTTGAATTTACCGGGCAACAAGCGCTTATTTAAGCATAAGCGTCTGTTGCTTGACTGTTTTATATGAAGACATTTTTCAAGGAACACAAAAAACTTATAAATGCGATCATAGTTGCACTCATTCCGCTCGCAGCCTGCATTGTCATGACAAGGTTAAATCATAAGACAATAGCCGATGTTTATCCTGCCGCAAGCGAATGGAACGATGAACTGTTTTACTATAAACAGGTTGAGTGCAGCGTCCTTGACGGAACGCCGAACGGATATTTCGGCTACAACGAAAGCAGTGCCGAAAAACTTTCTTACGGCGCATGGAGCCCACTCATAATGTCATGGTGGATCGTATTCTCAAAGGCGTTTGGCTTCACGCCTCTATCCATGGTGATCGCAAACATCTTAATAATGTCGATAAGTGTATTCCTGTTTGGATTGCTCTCCAATTTATCGGAAAACAGGCTTTTTTTGCTCGCTCCGATATTTTTATTGACGACTCCTCTTGCCAGATACATGCTTTCTTATATGCCCGAGATATTTATCATCTCGTTTGTGGTTGTGTTTATGGGACTTACCGTCGGCTATGCAAAAAGTGAGCGTAAGCTGTTGCGCTTCATATTTATGCTGGTGATCGCCGCGATCATGACGCTTTTAAGGCCGTATATGGCTGTTTTCTTCCTGTTTGCATTGGCTGTCACCAAAAAGGACGATATAGCAAAACATCTGATCACTTTTGCCGGCATGTTTTTATCTCTCATCGTATATTTTCTGGTAGAAAAGAATTATACCGCCGAATATCTGGGAGATGTTTATTCTACCGAGTGGATCTCTGAATTCAGAAATTTCGGTTTTTTAGCCGGCATCAAAAATCTGATCTCTACGCTTATTCACATGACAGGCGCGATCGCGAGCAGCTGTCTGGGTGCACTTAAGAGCGGATATGCGATCGGTATTTATTTCTTTGTATTTCTGTTTTTTATGTTCATGTTCTTGGGAGAATGGATCAGAAGAACAAGAAAGAAAGATGAGTCGGCGAGGCTTGCTCTTGCCATGCTTTTATGCGATCTTGCGATGCTTGCCGCGATCATTTATATGTATTCGCTCCATGACGGTTTCAGACATCTTTTGATATTTATCGTTGCAGGAGAACTCCTGGCGATAGGTCTTTCCAAAGGAAGTTATTCAAAAGAACTCATAACCGTGCTGGTCCTTTTGGTGCTTTTTGTGATAAAAGGAAAAGATCCCGATTATTTTAAGCCTTATTATGACGGCGCGATCACCGGCGTTGGTTCCGATGAGATAAAAGAATTCAACGAACAGCTTAAGGCCCGCATGGTGGCAACAGACGAACTGTCATGGGACAATACCGTAGTAATGGTTCTTACGGACTGTGAAAAAGACGAAGCTCCCGAAAACGCATCGATGATAAAATGGCAGTACGGTTATTCCCTTCCGGAAGGGTTTGCAATCTCTTTGTGTGAAAACTCTTATGTTTTGGATAATCTTGGGAAACTAAAGTCAAAGTATATATATTTACAGACCGGAGGTACGGTTGAAGAAAAAGTTAAAGGCCGGGCCGAACTCATCGCCTCGAACGAGGACGTGAGTGTCTACAGGTTTAAGGGGAAAAAGTGATCAATGTATTATCCGTTGAAAATATGAGAAAGAGCGATGCCAATACCATCGCTGCAAAAACTTCGGGTGCGGAACTGATGTTAAGAGCCGCTCGCGGAGTTTTTATAGTTTGCAAAGAATCGCCCATCGCCATTGTATGCGGAACGGGAAACAACGCAGGAGATGGCTATGCCCTCGCTTCGCTTCTTAAAGATGCGGGGAAAGAGGTTTCTTTGTACCTTACTAAAGAAAAGTTTTCCGAAGACGGAAAGTACTATTACGACGAGTGCGTTAAAAAGAACATCGATATAAGAAAGATCGGTGAAACAGATTCTTTAAAGGGTTATAAAACGGTTGTCGATTGTCTTCTCGGGACGGGCTTCAAAGGAAGCGTCCGCGAAGACATAAAAGATGCGATCGATAAGATAAATGAAAGCGGAGCCTACGTTATTTCCGTTGATATTAACTGCGGTCTAAACGGTGATTCCGGAATGGGAGAGACCTTCGTGAGATCGGATATCACGGTATCCGTAGGAGGTTATAAGCCGGGGCATTTCCTTAACATGGCAAAGGATGCCATGAAAGAGAAAATGAACATAAATATCGGAATAGATCCCGTCGACGAGCCGTACAGGCTTATAGAGGCTACCGAAGTGGCATCCTGTTTTGAGAAAAGACTCAATTACTCAAACAAAGGGACTTACGGATATACGGCACTTATAGGCGGAAGTGAGATGTACGGCGGAGCTATCAGGCTTGCTTATATGGCCAATGCGTCGATGCGTTCTGGAGCGGGGGTCGTTAAGGTAGCCGTTCCGAAATCGATAGCTCATGATGTGGCGCCGAATATCCTTGAGAGTACGCTGTTTCTTCTTCCCGAAAAGGACGGAAAGATTGCTTTTGATGAGGAAGCGCTTACGGAGCTTACAAAGAATGTGAAGGCAGTGGCGATAGGACCGGGCATAGGGCAGAGCGAAGAAGTTAAGAAGACTCTCGAGTTTTTACTTAGCCGGTTTGGCGGAAAACTCGTTATCGATGCCGACGGACTTAATGTGCTGGCTACCATGGGAAGAGATGCCTTAAGGAACGCAAAGTCCAAAACGCTGCTTACACCTCACATAAAGGAATTTTCGAGACTGACGGGAAAGAGCACGGAAGAGATACTTTCAGATCCTATCATTGCGGCAAAAGAATATGCTGCTTCAACCGGCACGGTGCTGTTACTTAAAGGACCCTCCACGATAATAACCGACGGAAATATCGTCAATATAGTCGACAGAGGTTGTGCGGGCATGGCAACGGCCGGAAGCGGAGATGTACTTACCGGAATTCTTTCCGCATTGGTTTCCTACATTGATGACATGCTCATGGCAGCAACGTCGGGGGCATACATAAACGGGCTGGCGGGCGAACTCGCCGAGAGACAGAAGGGCTCGATCTCCATGATCGCAAGCGATACTGTTTCAAACATACACAATGCGATCTTGCTTATTATGAACATATAGAATCAGAGGGTATTATAAAGATCAAGCCATGTATGATTTCTCTCCTTTTTCCCGTTCACATAAAAAAATAATAAGTAACAGGTGATTTTAAACAAAAAAAGTATTTCACTTTTTCGAAGAAGTGTTATAATTCGAGTGTAATCGCTTACATGTGCAGTAGGGGTATTGTACAAAGCGATAAATTATAACATCAAGAAAGGAAGAATGGACATATGGGGCGTCGGGTACTTGCCATGCTTTTAAGTATGGTTCTTTTTGTCATCCTGTTTGACAATTCAGAAGCTATTCTCAGCTATGCTACATTCCAAAACGAAGCAGAAAAATCTATCGCAAATATGACGGAGGTTTCCATGGCGACCGGTGCGGGATCCGTATCGGAAGAGCAATTTGTTGACCCTTTACCTGAAATTATATCGGTAAGCGGAAACGATGTTGAGATGTCGTCGCCGACGATCGACGAGGCAGAAGATACGGCCGACAAATCGCCTCAAATACCGGTCAGTGAAGCAGACGAGGCCAAAGACATCCCGGATGCAGAAGATTTTGCTTGCGTGCGGGAGATCGGAGATGTTCGGATCACGATAAATGCTCCCGCAGGCGTTTTTCCTGCAGGCTCACAAGCAATAATAAACGAATTGACCGATGAAACGACTGTGAACAATATCGAAAATGCGGTCACCGACTTTTTGTCAGGCGATCAGACGATCACTTCGATCAGGGTATTTGACATTACCATATATGACGCTGAAGGGCAGGAGATACAGCCCAATACAGAAAAAGGAAATGTCAGAGTGGTGATCGACAATATAGACACATCGGAAGCCATGGATAATGATGATAAAGACATGGCGGTATTTCATGTCGAGGATTCAATGGAAAGCGTTACATCCGTAAGCGCAACCATAGGTGAAGGTGAAGTAAGCTTTGATGCAACCCGGTTTTCACCTTATGCGGTGATCTCGATCGACGGAAATCCCGATGACGATCCGGCTATCCTTATTGCTCCCGATGAATTGATCGAGTCAATGAAGGTAAAGATATTAGATCCTTCGAATAAAGAGATACCGTTTGATGCGGATAACAACGCAAAGATCTCACTTAATGACACGATAAGCGTAAGATATGTTTTTAAAACTCCGATCACGATTCATCCCGTAGAAGGCGGGTATCCCGCTTATGACGGAATTAATATCCGTTCAAAGGCTAAATATGCACTTCCCGGCATTCCCAAAGTATGTTCCTGTCCGGGTGGGTTTGATATTGATGTTACAAACGGCCTGGAATCTCTTGGAACCATTCATTTTGATGAGGACGGGAATGCCGTACTGACCGTTGCCGAATTTCATGATGAACCGGCATTTGCTGAAGACGCGGTGGCCGATCTTGCAAGGACGCTTAATCTTTCAAAAGAGTCAGACGGAGATCAGGAGGACTATTCTCTTACCTTCGGCAGCAGTACGTATCATGTCAAGATCAAAGAATTTATGCCTCAGCCGCCTACGGTCAACAAGGTTTCGATGGGGCTTGATGCCGACGGAAACATCACATGGAAGATTACCGTGACCAACGATGAAAAGCCGATCCAGTACAAAGACGGATATACGTTTACCGACACGATCGAAGACAAACAGATATTCGTGGAAAATTCCCTTAAATCGGGCGGTACTCCCGTTACTTATACAAAAAGCGGCAATACGATAAGCTGGACAGACAAAGACAATACTCCGTCCAAAGTTCTCATATATGAGTACAAGACACATGTAGACTTTTTAAAGCTTACGGCAAAGACCAACGAGAACACCGAAAAGCAGAGCGAAGTCAAGAACACCGTTAAGGTCAGTGCTCCTGCAGGCGCCGATTACGATGCACTTTCCATCAGCAAAACCGCTGCAGATACTGTGAAGAAGCAGATTCAAAAGTGGATCGAGAAGACCGGAACGGATGTCGATGCGACCGGTAAGTCAACATGGAAAATAATAATACGAAACAACGGATTTAAGCTTAAAGATGTTGTTCTTAAAGATATTTTTGATACAGACGGAGTGGAAATAGAAGCAACGAATTTTGTCATAAAAGACAAATCGAACAACCCTGTTTCTTTTTCGCCTCCGGTAAAAAACGGGAATGAATATACTATCGCTTTGACCGACCCAATGGTTGGCAATGCGGAGTATACGGTTACTTATGATACTCAGATAAAGGATTACGATAAATTCTTAAAAGGCAATCATAAGGTTCCTCAGAACAAGGCGAATATCAGCTACAAATACGATCCCCTCGGAGATGAAACAACATGGAAATCCTCTGAAGGTCCCGGCGTGGGAGTGGATTTCAAGAGTCCCGATACCATTATGCCCAAAGCTGCCATCAAGAAGACGGCTCAAAGCATTGATGTTGTTAACCACACAATGAGCTGGCTTATAGAGATCAACAATAACAGGCAGGCTTTAACGCATGTCAGTGTAACCGATGCCATTCCGGCAAAGCAGATATTCAAGAGCCTTGATTGGGTGAAGATAGAAGGCACTGACGTCAGTGAGCCCGTTTACTCGCTCGATGATTCCGACCCCACCCAAATAGTTGTTTCCTTCGGCGACAATATAGTTGGCAAGAAGGCTTCTTTTTACATAACTACAGAGCTTACCGATGAAGCGAACTATCTGTGGGCCGGAAACAAAAAAGAAACGTTTACAAATATAGCCACGATCAGATCCGAAGGAAATCCCGACGTGACCGATTCGGCAAGTAAGGAATACGCAAGCACGGTTCTGGCCAAGAAGTCGGAAAATTACGATTACAACACTCATAAGATAAAATACACGATCACCGTCAACCAAAACGCTATGGCGATGAACGGTGTGGTTGTTACCGATAAGCTGGATGATAGAGTTGAATATGTTGCCGGCTCGTCATCCGTGGCCGGAACAACATACGATACAGGATCCAATACGCTCACGTTTACTTTGGGCTCAATATCCGAAAAGACCGATATTGTTTTTGAAGTAAAAGTTAAGGACGGAGCCATTTTTGAAAATACCGACAAGACTATAAATATTCCGAACACGGCTTCCATGATAAGCGATGAGTATTCGGGAAATACACAGGTCACATGCAACAACCCTATCAACAATGAGGTCATCCGTAAGGACGGAAAGC
>JAGCTJ010000037.1 GCA_017963665.1 Lachnospiraceae bacterium
TCCCGAGGTGGAATCAACGATCCTCGTGCGTTCCATCGTCTTGGCCCATCTGTAGAGCATGTCGGAGTCGAACTGACCCCAGCCCTCGTTAAATATCGTATAATAGACGATGGAGGGATGATTAAAGAGGGTAACCAGCGTATCTTCCATCTCCAGTGCAAATTCGTTTTTGGTTTCGGGTGAGACCTTAACCTTCCTATCGTCAAGTTTTTGATATCCCAGAGTAGGAAGAACGGTGTGACGCATATACTTGTAAGAGCCGTTGTTTACCATATCCTGGAATACGATCATCCCCAGCCTGTCGCAAGCCTCGTAAAAGCACTCCGGCTCCACCTTAATGTGCTTTCTTATCATATTTATTCCAAGGGCTTTAAGGCGCTTAATGTCGTCCTCGTAAACGCTCTCGGCGTTGGGTGTATAAATGCCCTCCGGGAAGTAGCCCTGATCCAGCACACCGTGGAAAAAGAAAGGCTTTCCGTTTAACAGTATCCTCTTTGTGCCGTTAACCTCCCCCACCTCCACGGTCCTGAGCCCAAAGTACGAAGAAACCTCATCGTCCTTCGTCTTTATCTTAATGGTATAAAGATTGGGCTCGTCGGGAGTCCAGAGTTTGGGGTCTTTTATATCTATCCGGCACAGATCGTAGCAGGTATGCTCCGAGTACACTTCTTTGCCTTCAAAAAATATGCTTATCTCATAGTCGTTAGCTTCCGACTCGATGTTAAGATCGATACCCGTAAGGGAAGGAACGATCTCGATCGCTTTTATACAGTCGTAAGAAACGCTCTCTATCCAGACACTCTGCCAGATTCCGCTTATGGGGGTATACCACATTCCGCCACGTTTACTGCGCTGTTTTCCGTATCCGTATACGTGCGAGAGTCTGTCGGTCACTTTTACGATCAGAGTGTTTTCTGTTTCTTCGTCCTTTACCGCTCCTGAAATGTCAAAAGAAAAAGGAACATATCCTCCTTCATGGCTTCCTACGTAATCTCCGTTAACAAATACGTCGGCACATTGATCTACGGCTCCGAAGTTTAAGAGCACTCTGTCTTTTACAAATCCCTTGGGGAGTGTAAACTTTCTTTCGTAGACAGCTTCTTTGGGCGCCGGACCTTCAACACCGGATAATGACGAGCCGAGGGGGAAAGGAACAATCTGACCGCTCTCCCACTTGCCGTTAAGGCACAAAAAAGAATCCCTCTTCAGTCCGGGTCTTGGGTAGTTTGAAAGCGGGACATCACCAATGGCAACTCCTGTCTTTAATTGTTCGTAAGCGTCTCTAAACATAATTTCCCTTTTACTTATTTATGCCCATCATAACACAAAACACATTCATCGGAAAACCGCGAGGAGGATGTATATACTTTTGAAATGCCCCTCTTCCCCGCTTCACTTATCAGATCTTTAATCGACACGTCCGATTCTGCAAGTTTAATGCAACCGCCCGTTTCGTTTAGATGTGTCAGTAATAATGCCGATTTGGCTCCCTTTGCCGATTTAAGATCGGCCGTGATCGGAGCAAAGAAATCATCAAATGACGAAAATCTTGCATAACGAAGTGACCCCTGCCACTCATTTGAAACATTGGTTTGATCGCATTCATATGCTTTTAAGAAAGACGGATCGCTTTCATGATTAAGAGGACCCGCTCCGTGTCTCGTAAGATAAGAACGTGATACGTAAAAAACGGTATCAAACTCAAGAGATGTTCGCGATAGGGCACTGACTATGTTAGTCAAACCTGTTTTTGAGGCCGTTACATGAGGTGCATTTTCTTCGTTGTCCGCATCCAAAAGCAGTCCCTGACCGGTCTCAAAAATGATGGTATCGTACCCCGAAAGGAACTTCTCAAGGTCGCTTACAAGCGTCACAAATGCCGTATTTTTCTTGATTTTTCCGCAGTAATTGTTGAGCACGTCATCGGAGTATAAAAGATCGATATATTCCGTAACACTCGTTATCTCAAGTATGTTCTCACGCTCTCTCACATAGGATTCTCTTATGCGAAGAAGCTTATCTCTAAGCTCATCAAAAGACAGTGAAAAAACATCCTTTAAGGTGACTCCAAACCCGGCTCTAACCCTCAGATCCGCCTCATTTATTCCCATACCGCAGCTTCCGTGACGGCCGTCGCCTCTTTTTTCTTCCTGCGCCATGTTCAAAAGAACATCAAATATGAGCGTGATGGGAGTATCGCTCTCTGCGTATATTTTCGGAACATATCCGAAAGCCGCCTTAAAGTCCTCCGCTTCTTCACTGAGTTTATACATATCGGGAAAAAAGGTGTTTACCCACAAAGTATCCGCGCCCGACAAAGATCCCGAGGAAAGCTCATGAAAAACAAAGCGTTCGCCGGAGCGCTTTTCAACCGTATGCCCCGACTGGGCACCGCCGTTATGACGTACCACGCACGTTTTTCCTTTAAAAAGGCTTGCCAGGAAATCCGTGGCAAGCCCCTTTCCTTCGTCACCGTAGCCTCTTCCGACAACGGCGAATACTCTTGGTCTCAATTAGAAAACTATACCTTTCCCGGGAGCGTTGACCACTACATTTTTAATGGCATTTTTAACGATGGGTCTCGCCATTTCGTTTACCCCTGCCAAAACGTCGTCAAGTTTATCTCCGTTTAAGAGTTTAAGTACCGATATGATGATGTCCGGGATTACCGAAACATCATTTCTTGTTATCTTAAGAAGTCTTCCTCCCAGTAGCGCCTTAAGGTTACCGGGTGTGGCATCGTTCTTAACGATATGTATATGGAACACTTCATATTTTTCTTTGGCAAGTCTTAACGCCTCGGCAGAAGTCATTCCCCGTTCTGTGTCATCAAATATCTCTTTTACCGCTTGCCTGCTCATATCATTATGAACGTCCGCATCGCCTATCGTAAAGATAACGCCCTTCTTTCCGCGCTTCTCGAAGCAGTCGATCTTTGTATGCTTTGCGGCAAAATACCAAATAAGTTCATAGTCTTCGGGGGCGTCTTTGCCGGAAAGTTCAAGCCACAGACCGAGAAGCTGCTCACCTATACGAACATCCGATTCAAACTGAGTAACCTGCAAAGGAGCGTTGTCACCCACGTCTCCGATCGCTGCAAACATAAGCTGAGGATCGTTTACGGGTTTAACCGAATACAGCTTAAGCATCGTCTCGTTAAGAGCGTTCTGCGCGATCTCCTGTGCCAGATATCCCATAGACCCCGTCACATCAAGGCCTATGATTATGGGTGTCGAATCGGGATGATCTTCCGAATCCCTCGCCTCTCTGAAAGTTATGAATCTGGGATTGAACTTGTCGTCCATCTCCTTTTGAACAAATACCTGGTCGACGCCCGAAGAGGATGTAATGCTCCTGCTTTCCTTAAGTTTTGCCCAATCACTGCTCCTGTATGCTCCGTATCCCATAAGATCAAACCTCCTTCTTGCCTTCTTTTATGGTAAATTTCTTAAATTTATGTCCGCCGAGAGATTCCTCGATCACTTTATCCCATGCCGCGAAATCATCGTATGCATCGCTTTTGGGTGCATGCTCCAAGAAATCAACAAATGCTTTCGGAGTGGTTTCTTTGTGCCGACCCAGTGTTTTAAGAATTACCTTTCGAATGTCCGAAAGGTCCGAATTTGCGTACTTTCCGTACTCAGCGTTCCACCATCCGCCGTAAACCGCCGCTTCATGGGTAAGGGGATTTACAAATACCGATTCAAACTTAACCCCGCCGTGGATCAGCTTGTTGTATTCAAAAAGACATGCAAGATTCTCAAGTCTCGACAACAACCATGCCGCATGCTCGTACTCAAAGCTGTCAAAGGCACCGAGAGGATACATGTTTTCCGACTTGTTAAGTGCCAGTAATAGTCCTCCGTTATCAAGCTCAATGCGGGCTTTGAGGGAGGGGATATATCTGCTTAAGTTTTTCACATCCGCCGCGGGATAAGTGATCCTTGATACGGCAGAAAGAAAACTCTCCGCTTTATGTTTGTTTATCGCAGAAAAAACATATATGATGCTGTCTCTTGCCATGAGCATCTCAACGCCGTCGTCCTCGGCTCTGAAAAGGTACATAACGGTGATGTCCTCACCTGCGGATGACTTAAACGTTCTGCTCTCGGAGTAATCCCAAAGTTTTCTCGTGGCGCTTTCATCGGTTTTATCTTTTGCCAATGCTTCCAGATAAGAAAGCATATGGAGTCTGAACGCCTTGTAATTTTCGAGTTCTTTGTCCGAGAAATTGGACTTACTGCCGCAGAACGGACAATAAAGGTCTCCCGAAGCGTTTACGCTCATTTCGCCGCCGCAGTTTTTGCATTTGTAGGTGATCACTTCGTTTCTCCCTTCGCTTTGATGTTTATACAATCGTATCTGATGGTAGAGCCTTCTATGGAATAGTCGGGCTTGACTCCCGCAAGATATTCGCCTTTTATGGGACGCTTTATCACCACACGGGTAAGCGCCGTCGATAAGGCCGCATCAAGCAGCTCCTTCTCGTCTTCGCAAGGTTTCTCAAGGTCGTGTATGAGCTGAAATTTCTTCTTTACAAGTCCGCTCTTTGCACGAAGAGGAAACATCGGATCGAGATAGACCACATCGGGCTTTTCTTTAAGCTCACCCATCGCTTTGATGCTGTCTTCAAAGTAAAGTTTCATCTTCGATACAGCCCCTAAAAGCACCTCATCCGCTCTTGCCCGCTCTAAAGTGTCGCTTAGAAGCCTGTATATCGTTTCGTCTCTTTCGTACAAAGTCACGTCAAAACCGAAGGCGGCAAGAAGCAATGCATCTTCTCCCATTCCCGCCGTCGCGTCAAGAACGCTTACAGGCATCTGCTTATTCTTTATCCTGCACGCCTTTACAGGCATCTCATGAGTCAGATTGGCATGTGTAAGTCGTTTTTTAAGTCTCGAAAAATCGCCGTAAAAAACGGTGTCATTCTTTATAAGACAAAGCCTTCCGTCCATGTATTCAAGTTTCAGATCGTTTTCTTTGTACATAAATACATATTATCACATTTTCTTGACGAAATGTGGCTTTCTTGCTACGATATCAAAGTTAATGAATCACCTGTATCCAGGCGGTTTAAATTTATTATTACGGAGGCGGTCATGAGCCGGATTAAATTCTACAACACGATGACAAAGAAGGTTGAGGAATTTGTGCCCAATGTTGAAGGCAAAGTTTCTCTGTATACGTGCGGTCCTACTGTTTATCACTTCGCACACATCGGAAACCTTCGATGTTACATCATGGAAGATATCCTCGACAGAACGCTCCGTTACGCAGGTTATGACGTTAAGCGCGTTATGAACATCACCGATGTAGGACATCTTACAAGCGACGCCGACACCGGAGACGACAAGATGGTCGAGGGTGCAAAGAGAGAGCATAAAACGGTTATGGAGATTGCAAAATACTATACCGACGCTTTCTTCTCCGATTGCGAAAAACTGAATATTCGTCGTCCCGACGTGGTTGAACCCGCAACAAACTGCATTTCAGAGTTCATCCACATGATCGAGGTTCTCCTCGAGAAGGGATATGCATACAAAGCAGGTGAGAACATCTATTTCGACACCTCAAAGCTTGAAAAATACTACACACTTACAAACGCGTCCGATGACGATCTTATGGTTGCCGTAAGAGACGATGTGGATGAAGACGTTAACAAGAAAAACAAAGCCGATTTCGTGCTCTGGTTCACAAAATCAAAGTTCGAAGATCAGGCCCTTAAGTGGGACAGCCCCTGGGGCGTAGGATATCCCGGATGGCACATCGAGTGCTCATGCATCAGCATGAAGCACCTGGGAGAAAAACTCGATATCCACTGCGGCGGTATCGACAACATCTTCCCTCATCACACCAACGAGATCGCACAGAGCGAATCTTACCTCGGTCACAAGTGGTGTAACTACTGGTTCCACGTTCATCACCTCAACGAAAAGGGCGGAAAGATGAGTAAGTCAAACGGTGAATTATTAACCGTTTCACTTCTCGAGAGCAAAGGTTACAATCCTCTCGTTTACAGATTTTTCTGTCTGCAGAGTCACTACAGAAAGCCTCTTGAGTTTTCTTATGACGTAATGGACAACGTTAAGTCGGCATACGACAAGCTTTTAAAGACGGCTGCCAGGATCAAAGCCGATTCAAAGGACGGCGAGGTTGACAAGACACTCTTTAACGAGTACAAAGAACGCTTCCTTGACGCTCTCGGTAACGACTTTAACACTTCAATGGCCATCACGGTATTGTATGAAGCGCTTAAGGCAGATACCAACAATGCAACGAAGTATGCGATCTTAAAAGACTTCGATACCGTTCTTTGCTTGGATCTTGACAAAGAAGCCGAAACTCAGAGCATCGACAGCGAGCTTGAGGCTTACATTCTTAAGAAGATCGA
>JAGCTJ010000038.1 GCA_017963665.1 Lachnospiraceae bacterium
AAGATGGAAAGGAGCCATACGCTTTCCGTACTTCTCGGTAAGTGTTTCGACAACGTTCTTGTAGGATGCGTTGTCAACATCCATATCGGTTACAAATACCATTCTGGGGAGCTTATGCTTCTCGCAAAGATCCCATGCCTTCTCAGTGCCGACTTCTACACCGGCTTTACCCGAAACGACAATGATAGCCGCATCGGCAGCCGCAACAGCCTCTTCCACTTCGCCCACAAAATCGAAATACCCCGGTGTATCGAGAAGATTAATCTTTACACCATCCCACTCAAGAGAAATCAATGATGTATTAATTGAGAATTTCCTCTTCTGCTCTTCTTTGCCAAAGTCAGAAATAGTGTTTCCGTCATCGACCTTTCCCATACGGGATGTTAAACCCGCAAGATAAGCCATTGCCTCGGCAAGACTTGTCTTACCGCATCCGCCGTGACCTAAAAGGACAACGTTACGGATTTTGTCCGTTATGTAAACATTCATCCTAAAAACCTCCAAAATACATTATTTCGGCTATACTTTTAAATGCTTTCTCTAAAAGAACGACCTTGTTAACAGTTTACTAAAAATTCAGACAACATTCAACATAATTGTTCAAAATATCTAAAAAATATCGGATTTCGAGATCGTTTTTATGCATAAAAAAAGAACGTCTCGGATATCCGAAACGTTCTCTGAAAAAGTTAAATCGCTAATCGTTTTTTGTCTCGTCTTCGACGGTCTGATAAACTTCGATCCTGGCTGCATCCATTTCTGGCATACCGATAAAAATGCTTCCGTAATTGAACTTATCTCCGACCTTCTCGATACGTATGATCTCAAGGAAAGCATGAAGTACTTCTTTTGTCCAGATCGTAAGATATGCTTCATACACGGCGCCTATCGAAAGAGCTTTATCTGCGGTAAATCCGACGCCTGTCTTCGAAACATCGCTGACCTCTATTCCGACCTCTTCGACTCCCGAACCGTCAAGGCGCTTTAATACAAGCTTTGACAAAAGTTCCGTCCTTTTGTGTTTACGTTTTTCTTCCATTAATTCACCCTCCGGAAATGGGCATGAGGATTATCTTATAATTCCGGATGCCCTTAAATTTATAGCCGATGCTATAAACTGATTTTACAAAATTAGATATTCAAAGTAAAGATTTATTTGCTGAACTTCGAATAGTCCGGCGTATAATTCTGTTCGACGACAGGGATCTCAATGCCTAGATAATCATCTATGTATTTGTAATAATCGTAATTGACTATACGTTCCGAATATTTGCGTTTGAGGCTTAACTTTTTCTTTAAGCTCTCAAGATAATCCTCGGGAAGATCTGCCGGAGGCTCGCCGTCTTCGGTAAGATATACAACGTCTCCCGTCTGTGAATTGTACATAAGGGTCTCCGTGATGATCGAACGGTTCCACATTGCCACGAAACCTTCCTCATCCGAGAATATATCCTGTCCCATCAAAAGTCTTGAATCGTAATCAAAGCCGAAAAGGTTCAAAAGCGTGGGAAGGATATCCATACTGCACATCGGCTTATCTATCACGATAGGCTCTTTAATGGCTCCCGACCAAAGGATAAGATTCGACTTGTATAATTCGAAGTTCTCTTCGACTTCATGGCCCAAAAGTTCCGAAAATTCTTCGTTTGAAAGTCCGTAAGGCCAGTGGTCGCCGGTAAAGCAGATGACTGTCCTGTCGGCTATGCCTTTCTCTTCAAGAGTCTTGATCATATATTCAAGGCCCTTGTCCAATTCTTTCTGGCAGGCGAGATATGCCTGACAGGGCTCCGATAACGGAAGATCCTGCACAGCCTCTCTGTTGATCTTGGCACACCAGTTGCCCGTAAAGTTATAGTTAAGATGTCCGCTTACGGTCATGTAATATACATTGAAAAGATCATCATCCACATATTCGGGCATTGAAGCCTCGAACATCTGAAGATCCGACGCGGGCCAGTGTTTTTCTATCTCAAGACCGTTGCCCACACCCTGATAATAATAGCCCATACCGGGATAAGTAATGTCTCTTCCGTAATACTGGAAATCGTTATCATGATATGCGCGGCTTGTGATGCCGTACTTCATGTTAAAAAGATTACCAAGGGCAAACGGCATGTCATTCTGACCTACGGCCTTGAAGTTTGTGGCACCGCCTCTCATGGGATAAAGGCTTGTGGAGCACACAAACTCACCGTCCGAAGTGGAACCTCCGGAACGAGCATTATAGAAGTTATTGAACACAAAGCCTTCGTGAGTGAGTCTGTATAATGTAGGCGTGATCTCTTCGTCAACGGCTATCGACGAAAAAACTTCTGCCGTCATGAATATAAGATTAAAGCCCTCAAACATACCCGTATACTCATTCTTCTTGGTGGGTTCAAGCGTCGACATATATTCATGGATACCAGCAATGAATTCATCCGGCTCATTTTCCGCAAGTGATACAAAATCTATATCAAGCATGTTGGGTGAACGGTCGATAACAGGCACCGGATCGGACTCCGATACATCCGCACCCGATACATCGCTTCCCGAGACATCCGCGCCCGATACATCGTTTGAAGAAACTTCTTCGGGACCTGTATATACCCAGACATCGCCAAGTTCGTCATCGCCTTTCGCACTGTCCGGCATGATGAGATTTTTAAGCTCGATCTCAGCGGTCGCCAATACTCCGAGTTTTTCATAAGAAAACTCGCTTATGTTTTCGTTTACGCAAAGATCGTAAGGCGAGAAACTGTCCTTACCGAAAGCAAGGATCACAAACCCTTCAATAACGATCGTAAGTGCGAGCAAAGTTACCGGCACAAAGCAATGTCTTAACTTAACCTGTTCATATCTGTACACCGTAAGCCTGTTGAGCGTTATGAGCACAGCTACGGGGATAACGATGATCAGCAAAAGAACAAGCCAGTTATCTATGATACCCTGTATTATCTCCCGATAGTACTGTGTTACCTTAGCGTTATTCTTGCTTATAAAGGAAATGCTGAAGAAAACCTGAAATATCGCGTGATACAAAACATTGACGACATAATACAGGAGAAGTATCCCGGTCAAAACCCATGTGATCACTTTATTGGCTTTCTTCTTAAAGAACAGTACA
>JAGCTJ010000039.1 GCA_017963665.1 Lachnospiraceae bacterium
TCGTTACTTGAATATATCTCGGGTATCACAAAAGCTATTGCCAAGAACATTGTGGATTACAGAGAGCAGAACGGAAGATTTACCGACAGAAAGCAGCTTTTAAGCGTTCCCAAACTCGGACCGAAAGCATACGAGCAGTGTGCGGGATTTTTACGCATACTCGGTGGCGACAATCCCCTTGACGCGACGAGCGTTCATCCGGAGTCGTACGAAGCGGCTCTTAAACTCATGGAGAAGTTAAACATCACGATGGATGATGTAAAGGAATTCCAGAAAAAGGCCGCAGCTGCAAAAGAATCCGCCAAGAAAGAAAGACCGGAACCCGAAAAGAGACCGGCAAAGAAGCCTACCAAGCCTTTGGTGACCAATACAAACACCGCAATGGGTAAGGCATTGGCAGCCGCACTGGGCAATACTGCGGTCAAAGTTGAGGAAAAACCGGCAAAACCCGCAGCAAAGACCGAATCGGTCAATACATCAAGCCTCGAGAGTCGTGTAAAAGATAAGGCTGCCATGGCCAAAGAACTTGGCATCGGCGAGCTTACTCTTACCGACATCTTAAAGGAACTTGAAAAGCCCGCAAGAGATCCCAGAGCCGACATGCCCGCTCCGATACTCAGAAGCGACGTGCTGGATCTTGAAGACCTTAAGCCCGGCATGATCCTTAAAGGAACCGTTCGTAACGTTATAGATTTCGGTGCCTTTGTGGACATAGGAGTTCACCAGGACGGACTTGTTCATATATCGCGCATCACGAACCGATACATCAAGCATCCCCTTGAAGCGGTCAGTGTCGGTGACATCGTTGATGTAAAAGTACTCGACGTAGACGTAAAGAAAAAACGAATCAGCTTAACAATGCGTCTTGACGAGAAAGAAAAATAGGCATATATTCTTTTAGGAATCATCTCGATGATTCCCAATATCTTCAGGGCAGGGTGCAATTCCCTACCGGCGGTGACAGTCCGCGAGACCCGAGAGGGTTTGATTTGGTGAAATTCCAAAACCGACGGTATAGTCCGGATGAGAGAAGAAAGAATACGCTTTTTAGTGTGCCCTGAACATAGTATGTTCAGGGCATTTTCTTTCTTTTTACACTATTTCATTAGGAGGAAAAGAAATGAAAAACAACAAGATCACACCAAGGTACATTGCCGTAATCGCGATGTTCACGGCACTCGCATTCGTATCCGTAGTTATTGCAAAGGTTATCCCCAACGTGGCGGGCTTTTTAAGTTATGAGCCCAAAGACGCGCTTATCGCTATCGCGGGATTTATCTTTGGACCCGTTTCCAGCGTGCTTATCTCGCTGCTCGTTTCCTTTATCGAAATGATCACCATAAGCTCCACGGGTATTTACGGTTTTATAATGAACGTCATCGCCACTTGTGCCTTTGTTCTTCCTGCCACACTCATTTACAAAAAGGACAGGACAAAGAGAGGTGCCATCATCGGCCTTTGCGCAGGCGTTGTCATCATGACGGTCTGCATGCTTTTATGGAACTACATAATCACACCGTTATATATGAAAGTTGACCGTTCGGCGGTTGTTGGAATGCTCCTTCCGATATTCCTTCCTTTCAACGTTATAAAGGGCGGTATCAACGCAGGTATCACACTTATTTTATATAAGCCGATAGTTGGTGCCTTAAGAGCCGCAAAACTCGTTGAGCCTTCTTCGTCGGCTGACGGAAAAACAAAGTTCAGCATCGGATTTTTCCTTATCTCCCTTGCTGTTCTTATGACATTTGTACTTGCTTTTCTTGCAATGATCGGAGTTATATAAATGATCCTTCCCTTTACCATCACCGGTACGGTGATACATGGCAATTCACTTGGAAATACTATAGATGTTCCGACCGCTAACATCATTCCTGAAGAGGATGTTACGGGGCTAAATATGGGAGTATATCGTTCAAGCGTCGTTATTGACGACAGACGATACGATGCCATCACCAATCTGGGAGTAAAGCCCACGGTGTCAAAGGAAAAGCGCGTAAGCGCCGAATCGTTTGTAAAGGGCTATGAAGGCAATCTTTACGGCAAAAAAATAGCCGTAACACTTCTTGAATTTGCGCGTCCGGAGATGAAATTTAATTCTTTTGAAGAGCTGGCGTGTCAGATAAAGAAGGATGTACAAAGCATTTTGTTTTGTTGATAAAGAACCCCTTTCGAGACAATTCGAGAGGGGTTTTTGTTTCTTTCTACCGCCAAGTTTAACTTGTTATTATTTCAGTTTCATTATAGAATTAAATTAACTATGGGAATCGTTAAAACCATTGAAACTTTCAGTGCCGACGAGACATCTGCTCTCGGAGAGAAGATCGGCAAAGAGGCTTGTAAAGGCAGCGTTTATACGCTGATCGGAGACCTCGGGGTCGGCAAGACCGTGCTCGTTCAGGGCGTGGCAAAAGGCCTTGGGATCGAAGAATATGTGAACAGCCCCACATTTACGATAATGCAGATTTACGAAGAGGGGCGACTGCCGTTCTTCCATTTTGATGTGTACAGGATAGAAGACGAGTCGGAAATGGATGAGATAGGGTACGAAGAGTACTTTTACTCTGACGGCGTATGTTTTATTGAGTGGGCGGACATAATAAAAGGGATCATTCCGAAACGCCATACCCGCATCGAGATCGAAAAGGATGTGGAAAAGGGCTTTGATTACAGAAAGATAACCATTACGGAGTTTGAATAGACAGATGAAACTTATCGGAATAGACAGTTCGGGGATGACGGCTTCGGTTGCCATCTTAGAGGACGATCTGATGGTGGCCGAGTATTCGGTGAATTATAAAAAGACTCATTCGCAGACGCTTCTTCCCATGCTTGACGAGATCGTTAAGATGACGGAGACGGACATAAATACCGTGGACGCCATCGCCATAGCAAAAGGACCGGGTTCCTTTACGGGTTTAAGGATAGGATCTGCTACGGCAAAAGGACTGGGACTTGCCCTTGATATCCCCATCGTGGAGGTTCTTACCACCGATGCGCTGGCTTACAACCTTTACGGAACGGACAGAGTTGTATGTCCTTTGATGGATGCCAGAAGAGATCAGGTTTACACGGGACTGTATGAGTTTGCAAAAAATGCCGATATATATACTTTAAGGACACTTTTATCCGCAACGGCACTTTCAATAGAAGAAATACTTGAAAAAGTCAATGAACTTAACAGAAGCGTCGTATTTTTGGGCGACGGAGTTTTGGTGTTTATCGATAAGATAAAAGAGCTTACGAAAGTCGATTACATCTTCGCACCGGCGGGAAAGAACCGCCAGTCGGCAGGAAGTGTTGCGGCGCTTGGTGCCGTTAAGTTCAAGGCGGGAGAGTACATAAGCTCGGACGATCACGTTCCGGAGTATTTAAGATTATCCCAGGCAGAGCGTGAACTTAAGGAAAAAGAAAGCAGGTAGATCATGAGCGTAACGGTACGCCCTATGGAAACAAAAGATCTTGACAGGGTCTGCCAAATGGAGCAGGAAAGCTTTTCGATGCCTTGGAAGCGCGAAGATTTTGAGAAGCTGATCGAGGATGCAGGTTCGATATATCTTGTGATCGAAATTGACGGTTACGTGATCGGAGCGGCGGGATATACCGATATGGTCGGCGACGGATATATAAATAACGTAGTGATTGATAAAGAATACCGCGGCAGGGGTTATTCGAAGAAATTAATGGAAGCCGTGATCGAAAGCGGCAAAGAGACGGGAATATACGATTACACTTTGGAAGTGAGAGTCAGCAATCTTCCCGCCATAAGACTGTATGAGGCAGTCGGATTTGAGAATGCAGGCGTACGCAAAGGTTTTTACGATCAGCCTAGGGAGGACGCGTACGTGTACTGGTTAAGGATACCACGGAGAAACTGATGTTAGAAGTAATACTCATGGGAACGGGCGGAATGATGCCCCTTCCGTACCGTTATCTTACGTCTATGATCGCAAGATACAACGGCAGCAACATTTTAATAGATTGCGGTGAGGGAACCCAGGTCGCCATGAAAAAGGCGGGGCTTAGTCCCAAACCCATCGACGTTATCTGTTTTACGCATTATCATGCAGACCACATAAGCGGACTTCCGGGAATGTTACTTACACTGGGTAATGCGGAAAGAACGGAGCCTGTGGTTATGATAGGTCCCAGAGGACTTACAAGAGTCGTACCCGCACTTCGTACGATAGCGCCGGAACTTCCTTTTGACATATCGCTCATCGAGATACAGGACAACTTTCAGGTGTTTGATTTCGGTGAATATAAAATAGAAGCCTTCAGAGTCAACCATAACGTTATATGTTACGGTTACAACATCGTGGTGGACAGAAGCCCGAAGTTCGATCCCGAGCGGGCAAAAGCTCAGAACATTCCGTTAAAAGCCTGGAATCCTTTACAAAAAGGAAACGATGTAACGATAGACGGCATAACATATACGCCCGATATGGTTTTGGGCCCTGCAAGAAAAGGACTTAAGCTTACATATTGTACCGATTCCCGTCCCACGGATTTTATTGTGGAGAACGCAAAAGGAGCGGACCTTTTCATATGTGAAGGAATGTACGGCGAGCCCGACAAACTTGAGAAGGCAAAAGAGCACAAGCACATGACCTTCTATGAAGCGGCGGAGATGGCAAAGGATGCGGGAGTAAAAGAGATGTGGCTTACACATTTCTCGCCTTCCCTTAATCATCCCGAAGAATACAAAAACGAAGTTAGGAAGATATTCGAAAACACCGTCGTAAGCAAAGACGGACAAAGAAAAGATCTTTTATTTGAGGAAGACTGAATAAATGAAAAACCTTAGCAGCTTAAAGGGCGTGCTGATCGTCCTGGTGCTTGCGGTTTTGATAGTCACATACTCGGTTCACATGTCAAATCTGGCAAAGGGAAAGGAGGATGAAACGGCTGTTAAGACCGACGCGGTTACCGAACTGTTACAGCGTAACTTAACAACGAACTATCCTCAGACTCCCAAAGAGGTGATCAAGTATTTCAGCGAGATCACCCAATGCTATTACAACGAGGAATACACCGACGAGCAGCTTATATTGCTCGCAGATCAGATGCTTAAGCTTTACGATCCCGAACTTGCCAATTATAAATCCCACGACGATTACATTCAGGATCTTAAAGACGACATCGCGGAATACAAATTCAACAACTACACCATTTCAAGTTTTGCTCCTTCGGCCAGCACCGACGTAGAGTTCTTCAAAGAAGACGGTTACGAATTTGCAAGGATATGGTGTGTATATACCATTAAATCGGGCAAGAACTATAAGCCCATTCAGGAAGTGTTTATATTAAGGAAGGATTCCAACAGCCATTGGAGAATATTCGGTTGGAAGCCTGTGGAAAGCCAGACATGAAAGATATACTGATACTTGCCATAGAAAGCTCCTGTGACGAGACGGCGGCAGCGGTGGTAAAGAACGGCCGCGAAGTGCTCTCGAACGTAATATCTTCACAGATCGATCTTCATACGATTTACGGAGGAGTTGTGCCGGAGATAGCATCAAGAAAGCACATCGAGAACATCAACCCCGTCATAAGGGAAGCGCTTTCAAGTGCAAACGTTTCATTAAAAGATATGGATGCGATTGCGGTCACTTACGGTCCGGGTCTTGTGGGAGCGCTTCTGGTAGGCGTATCTGAGGCCAAGGCCATTTCTTTTGCCACCGGCATACCCCTCATAGGCGTTCATCATATCGAAGGACACATAAGTGCCAATTATATAGAAAACAAAGATCTCGAACCTCCTTTTGTCTGCCTTGTGGTATCGGGCGGACACTCGCATCTTGTGAAGGTGCTTGATTACGGTAAGTACGAGATACTCGGCCGCACCCGCGACGATGCTGCGGGGGAGGCCTTCGATAAAGTAGCCAGAGCGATAGGACTCGGATATCCCGGAGGCCCCAAGATCGACAAAGTCGCCAAGTCGGGCAATCCCGATGCGATCTCTTTCCCCAGAGCCAAAGTTGTGGGCTCCGAATACGACTTTTCTTTCAGCGGACTTAAATCTGCGGTATTAAACTATCTTAATTCCTGCGAGATGAAGGGAGAGCAGATAGTTGTTGAGGACGTAGCCGCTTCGTTCCAGAAGGCGGTCGTCGACGTACTTACCGAGCATTCCGTCAGAGCCGTTCGTGAAAGCGGCATGAAGAAATTTGCTCTCGCCGGCGGAGTCGCATCGAACAGTGCGTTAAGAGAATCCGTCGCGAAAGCGATGGAAGCGGAAGGGGTTTCTTTTTACAAGCCTTCCCCCATACTCTGTACGGACAACGCGGCCATGATCGGCGCGGCAGGCTACTACGAATTCATCAAAGGACAAAGAAGCGGTTACGACTTAAACGCCGTTCCCGCACTCAAACTTGGAGACAGATAATGAAACACATCGCTATCGTGATGGCGGCCGGAAGCGGAACGCGCCTGGGCGGCGACATGCCCAAACAGTACCGCCTTTTAAACGGCAAGCCCGTGATCTATTATTCACTCAAATGCATAGACGAGAGTTTTATCGATGAGATTATCCTGGTGACGCGTCACGAGGATATTTCTTACTGCGAAGAACTTATAAGGCAGTTTGGTCTAAAGAAACCTCTTTGCATCATAGCCGGCGGAAATGAGCGGTACGAATCCGTTTACGAAGGCCTTAAGGCGGTGGATGCCGATGACGAGACCTATGTTTACATTCAGGACGGCGCAAGACCTTTTCTTAATAAGGAAATACTTGAACGCTCAAGAGAAGATGCGATCAAATACGGTGCCAGCGTTACCGCCGTAAGGTCAAAGGATACGGTTAAGATAACAAACGGTGAAATGGGGGTTAAGTTTACGCCCAACCGAGCCGATGTATATCTTGCACAGACACCTCAGACTTTTAAATATGAAATAATCAAGTCTTCTTATGACAGTCTTTTTAAGTCGATCGCCGACACAAAAGCTCCTGAAATAACCGATGACGCACAGGTCTGTGAGCTGTTTTCAAACGTCACCGTACACCTCACGGAAGGTTCATATTCAAACATAAAGATCACTACATCCGAGGACTTCGAAACGGCTGAAAAATTTTTGTCTTCGGGCACGATTTTTTGTTGACTTATGAATATGATTTTGCTAATATAGTTTTTGCGCTGATTTAAGGCGTGACTATGGAGAGGTATCGAAGTGGTCATAACGAGGCGGTCTTGAAAACCGTTTGTCCGCAAGGGCGCATGGGTTCGAATCCCATCCTCTCCGCGCGGTATTTAATTGAATATCTTTTATGAATTCAACTGCTTTGGAGAAGTACTCAAGAGGTTGAAGAGACACCCCTGGAAAGGGTGCAGGTCGTTAATAGCGGCGCGAGGGTTCAAATCCCTCCTTCTCCGTTTGGTATTTTTCTAGAAATAATACCGTTTGAATTATCGCGAGATTGAA
>JAGCTJ010000040.1 GCA_017963665.1 Lachnospiraceae bacterium
ACAGAAAAATTATCTGGCCCAGCAAACAGACCGTCGTGAAAGAATCCGGCGCGGTTCTCGTTATTACCATTGTTCTCGGTTTGATCATTGTCGGTGTCGACATTCTGATTAAATTCGGTCTCGGAGCAATCCTTGGTTTAAGCGTGTAGGAATGGGTGACGATATGGCAGAGGCGCAGTGGTACGTTGTTCATACCTATTCCGGGTATGAAAATAAAGTTAAAGTAGACCTTGAAAAAACGATTGAAAACCGTAAGCTTCAGGACGTGATCATGGAAGTATCCGTTCCGCTCATTGATTCCATTGAGGTAAAGAACGGCGTTCGTAAGATCGTCCAGAAGAAGATGCTTCCGGGTTATGTACTGGTACGCATGATCATGAATGATGATACATGGTATGTAG
The DNA here is from genome assembly GCA_017963665.1 of Lachnospiraceae bacterium. Taxonomy (GTDB): domain Bacteria; phylum Bacillota; class Clostridia; order Lachnospirales; family Lachnospiraceae; genus UBA1258. Next base: position 402 of record JAGCTJ010000040.1, read on the forward strand.
TTCGTAATACCCGCGGCGTTACCGGGTTTGTAGGACCGGGATCCAAGCCGGTTCCGCTTACCGAGCAGGAAGTTTACAACATGGGTATCAATCGCGAGCATGAAAAGCTCGATTTCGTTGAGGGTGAGACCGTAACCGTACTGAACGGTGCGTGGATCAACACCCAGGGCGTTATCAAGGCGATCAACCCCGCGAAACAGACACTCACCATTTCGGTTGAGATGTTCGGCCGCGAGACTCCGGTTGAAATCGCATTTGAAGACGTCAAAGTAGAACGTTTCTAAGCCTGTCCGTATAGGCAGCGGATAGGAACTGCCGGCTCCGGCCGGTAAGTGGGAGGAAATCTTCCGATAACACCACATTTTTAGGAGGTATGCTAATTATGGCAAAGAAAGTAACAGGTTACATCAAATTACAGATTCCGGCTGCGAAGGCAACCCCGGCTCCTCCGGTAGGTCCCGCTCTTGGTCAGCACGGTGTAAACATTGTACAGTTCACGAAGGAATTCAACGCCAGAACCGCAGGACAGGAAGGTATGATCATTCCTGTTGTTATCACGGTTTATCAGGATAAGAGTTTCAGCTTCATCACGAAGACTCCTCCGGCTCCCGTTCTTTTGAAGAAAGCTTGCAAGATTGACAAAGCATCCGGCAAGCCCAACAAGGAGAAGGTTGCCACCATTAAGAAGTCCGAAGTAGCTAAGATTGCTGAGCTTAAGATGCCTGATCTGAACGCTGCAAACCTTGAGACTGCAACCAGCATGATTGCAGGAACTGCACGCAGCATGGGTATCACCGTAGTAGATGACTGAGATTAAAGTGGGAGGGATAAGCTCCCGACACTACCACTAGGAGGTTTTAATTATGAAACATGGTAAGAAATATACGGAAGCTGCGAAGCTGATCGACAGAAGCGTTCAGTACGATTCCGCCGAGGCAATTTCGTTAGTTAAAAAGTCCGCAACCGCTAAATTTGACGAGACCATTGAAGCACATATTCGTCTTGGTGTAGACGGACGTCATGCGGACCAGCAGGTTCGTGGTGCTGTCGTACTCCCTCACGGAACCGGTAAGACCGTTCGCGTACTCGTATTCGCAAAGGGTCCCAAGGTAGATGAGGCTCTGGCAGCAGGCGCTGACTATGCCGGCGGTGATGAGCTCGTTCCCAGAATCCAGAAGGATGGCTGGTTCGAGTTCGACGTTGTTGTTGCAACACCTGATATGATGGGCGTTGTTGGTAAGCTCGGACGTGTACTTGGCCCGAAAGGACTTATGCCGAACCCGAAGGCAGGTACCGTTACGATGGATGTAACCAAGGCTGTACATGATATCAAAGCAGGTAAGATTGAGTATCGTCTTGACAAGACGAACATCATTCACTGCCCTGTCGGTAAGGCTTCCTTCACCGAGGAGCAGCTCGCAGAGAACTTCGACACTCTGATTGGTGCAATTGTTAAGGCTAAGCCCGCAGCAGCAAAGGGACAGTATCTCAGAAGCGTAACACTCACTTCTACGATGGGCCCCGGCGTTAAGCTTAACACGGCAAAGTTCATGTAATACAATTGCAAAAACCTTAACCATAGCAAACAAAGGCTGTGACATCCGTGATGTCGCAGCCTTTTATAATCGTACAAAACAGAAAAGCCCCGGAAACTGATATGTACCCTCTTTACTGGACAACCAGTAAGGAGGGTATTTTCATGCGTTATAGATACGAGTTTAAAAGCAAATGTGTTGAGTTGTATCGTCAAGGTCAGTGGCCTGAGACGCCGGAAGGGATTAAGGATCCCAAGAATTTTCACAGAATGGTGCGGCGGTGGGTTCGTCTTGAGGACAGTAATGGCCCCGAAGTTTTCAAACATACAGGAACTAAAAAAGAATGGACTCCTGAAACAAAACTCGAGATGGTTTCACAGGTTTTAGCGGGGCGAAGCACTCAAGCTGTAGCACTCGAGGCAGGTATTGGTTCGACAATACTCTATCAGTGGGTTCGCAATTATAAAGTTTTCGGTTATAATGGTCTTGTACCAAAACAGAAAGGCCGTAAACCGAGGAACTCTAACATGAAAAAAGTAGGAACGAGAAAACCACCAAAACCTAACGAATCCGAGTATGAAGAACTAGTTCGATTAAGAGCTGAAAATGAATACATGCGGGCCGAGATTGAAGTGATAAAAAAAGAGATCGCCTTGAGAGAAGAAAAGGAAGCTGCGCGACTCAAGGCGAAAAAGCAGCGATCATCCAAGAACTCCGCAAAGAAGGACACTCCTTAAGAGACTTGTTGAAAGCGATTGGAATGGCCAGATCCACGTATTATTTCGAGATTGGAAAAACGGACAAGGTTGCTCTAAGAAATGAGCACCTGATGAGCGATATCCGTGCAATCTTTGAGCACCATAAATGCCGGTATGGTGTCCGTCGCGTTTATCAGGAGCTGGTTCATCGGGGGATCGTTGTGAATCATAAGCGAGTCCAGCGATTGATGCACCGAATGAACTTGTTGGGGAAACGGCCGAAAGAGAAGTATCACTCCTATATAGGAGCGGTTGGAAAAGTTGCAGACAACATCATTGACAGAAACTTCACTGCAAACGCGCCTCTGCAGAAATGGACAACGGATGTATCACAGTTCAGCTTCTCTTGGGGAAAATGCTATATCTCACCCATTCTGGACATGAACACAAACGAGATCATATCCTATGACCTCTCACAGAGCCCAAATCTGGAGCAAGTTCATCGCATGCTGAACCGCGCCTTTGCGAGGTTTCCAAGAGTTAAAGGTCTCATCTTTCATTCGGATCAGGGGTGGCAATACCAGCACGCATCGTACCAGTACGCGTTGAAAGAACACGGAATCATTCAGTCGATGTCTCGAAAAGGGAACTGTTATGATAACTGCATCATGGAGACGTTCTTCGGACGGTTAAAGAACGAACTGTATTACGGCTACGAGAAGGAGTATCCGACTTTCGAAGCCTTTGCGAACTCCCTGAAAGAATACATAGATTACTACAACAACGAGCGGATCCAGGCGAAAACAAAATGGATGCCCCCTGCAAGATACAGGGAAGCATCCATGTGTTTCGGTTGATCATAGATAATGTGTCCAGGATTCTGGGTACATATCAA
>JAGCTJ010000041.1 GCA_017963665.1 Lachnospiraceae bacterium
TCCAAGTATCCGGGCTCATGTGACATAATCATAGATACGTTTCTGGTATCCATATTTACGGCGCCGCCCTTTTCTCTCTCTTCCTTGGAAAGTTCCATTACCTGCTCCCACAAAGCAAGCGTATTCTTTGTGGCAGGCTCCAAGAAGCTTTCATCTCCGTCGTAAGGAACGTAATTTTCCTGAATAAAATCTCTGACATTAATTTCTGTTTGCCATTTGTTTCCTTTAAAATCTCTCCACTGCGGAATCATTTCACATCTCCATTTTCTTTTCAAAAAAACATCTTACTCTTCCCATTATATGAATATTATTTTTTTAATCAAGAGGATTTTTATCTTTTAACCACAATATAATGTGTTTTCAAAAAACGCCTGCACAATTTCGTGTATTTTTGGGCATATCGAGCATAAAAACGTCACTTTCTCGATTTTATTTGAACAAATTGGATATTATCTCGTCAAAAAAGGTTTTATTTTATCCCTCCTTATATTAAAATGTTTCTGTAGGCAAAAAAGCATAAAATGAGAGGTTATCATGAAAAAGCAAAAACTTTTATCCATACTACTTACAGGAATCATGGTGTTTTCCTTTGTCGGCTGCACCGGTAACGGACCGGCACCCGATGTTCCCGATGTTCCGGGAGATATCGAAGAACCTCCCGCAGAAAGCTGGGAACTTCCCGAAGTTAACTGGGGAGACGGTCTTTTTGACGGGAAGACTTTAATAGACGATCATTTCGAAGATGAGGAGCCTTTCGTCTGGGGCACATATTCAAACGGCGGTACATTTACTCTTTATACCGAAAACGGAGAAATGGTGGCAGATATCGAAAATGCCGGAAACCTTGATTATTCCTGTCAGCTCTACAGAGACGATTACGAACTTAATCAGGACGGTGTCTATGAAATTTCCTTTACGATTAGAAGTGACATCGACAGACTCATGCAGTGGAGATTTCAGATAAACGGCGGCGATTATCATGCTTACTATATGGAGGATCAGGTTCCGATCGGTCCCAAGCCCAAACGAATCGTATCAACGTTTACAATGAAAGAAGAAACAGACCCCGCTCCGAGATTTTGTTTCAATTTAGGAATATTTGACGGTATGGACAGTTCAACAGCTCATAAAGTTTATATAGATGATTTTAACGTAACTCTTAAAGATTCAAGCAATGCAAAAGCAGCTCCCGAGGAAAAAGGACCTGTGGCACTCAAAGTTAATCAGGTCGGTTACAAACCCGGCGATATTAAAAAGGTTGTACTTGCATCGAAAGACAGAATCGACACATTCAGTATCTGCGATGCTTCAACAAACGAAGTCGTATATACAGGAAACTTCGCCGAAGAATACGTAATGTCAACAAACGGCGACGGCAAGACATTTACCGGTGATTTCAGCGATTTCAAGACAGAAGGAAAATATTATATTTCAGCTGAGGGTATCGAAGACAATTCATATACTTTCTCAATCGCAAACAATGTATTTGACGATGTGGCAAAAGCTACGGTAAGAATGCTTTACTTACAGCGCTGCGGATGCGAAGTCACCAAGGAACTCGGCGGAAAATTCGCACACGATGTATGCCATAACACAGATGCAAAAATCTACGGAACAAACGATTACATAGATGTTTCCGGCGGATGGCACGATGCGGGCGACTACGGACGATATGTGGTTGCAGGCGCTAAGACTGTCGGAGATTTGTTCTTAACTTATGAAGACTGTTCCAACGCTTTGGGCGATGATTACGATATCCCCGAAAGCGGAAACGGCATTCCCGATATCCTCGATGAAGCAAGATATGAGCTTGAGTGGATGCTTAAGATGCAGGCTGATAATGGCGGTGTTTACCACAAGATTACATGTGCCGTATTCCCCGGAACCGTAATGCCCGATAAAGAGACCGACGAACTTATCGTATGTCCCATCTCCACAACCGCTACGGGCGACTTTGCAGCTGTAATGGCAAAGGCAGCAAGACTTTATAAAAAATATGATGCAGACTTTGCAAACAAGTGCCTTGATGCAGCATTAAAAGCATATGCATACATGGAAGCAAATGCGGAAGCAGACGAAGTCGGATTTATCAATCCTTCGGATATTTCAACAGGTGAATATCTCGACGATCACAATACCGATGAATTTATCTGGGCAGCTGTAGAGCTTTATCTTACAACCGCTGATTCAAATTATCTTCCCGTGATCAGAGATCTCACAGACAAGACTTTCAGAGCAGGACTCGGATGGGCCGACATGGGCGAGTACGCTATGTATGATTACCTCAAAGTTAAAGGTATGAAGGAAGAACCGGTAATCAACTCGGCAAATATTCCCGAGGACGGAAGCGAAGCAGTTCCTACCGAAGAAGAAATAAAAGCATTCTATGATGCATTGGACGATAACGATTACATCAGAATCAAATTCACTGAAAAGATGTATCTTTTCGCATCTACCGCAATGGAGAATTCCACAACGGATCCTTACTTCTCTTCACTTCGTATCTATCCTTGGGGAAGTAACATGACCATCGCCAACAACGGCATCTTATACAGAATGATGTATAACCTCACAGGCGATAAGATTTACAATGAATACGCAAGATACCAGATTGATTATCTCCTCGGAGTCAATCCCGTGGCTTACAGCTATGTAACAGGCTTTGGCGACCATGCTGCAGAGCATCCTCACCACAGACCTTCACAGGCAAAAGGAAGTGCTATGCCCGGCATGCTCGTCGGAGGACCCAACTCCGCACCCGCAGATCCGTACGCAATCAAGGTTCTTGCCAACAAAGTAAACGGTGGCTGCTACGTAGATAATGACACGGCATACTCCATCAACGAAATCACAATCTACTGGAATTCACCGCTCATCTACTTACTGCAGATGTATAAGTAAAACAAAAGCCGGATATCAAATGATATCCGGCTTAATTTTTTATAGTTTGTTATTTATCTCTCAGCCCTCATGGGATTATTTAAGAAATCGTCGTATGTGAGTCTAATTCCTTCTTCAAGTTCTGTCTTGTATGTCCAGCCAAGCTTTGCGGCTTTGCTTACGTCAAGAAGCTTTCTCGGTGTGCCGTTAGGCTTGCTCGGATCCCAGAGGATCTCGCCTTCGTAGCCGACAACTTTTGCCACGAGGTTGGTTAATTCTTTAATGGTCAGTTCTTTGCCCGTTCCTGCGTTTACCGTTTCATTGCCGCTGTAATTGTTCATAAGGAATACGCAAAGGTTTGCGAGATCATCCACGTACATGAATTCACGAAGAGGTGAACCGTCGCCCCAGCATGTTACGGATTTAAGTCCCGCTTCCTTGGCTTCGTGGAAACGTCTTATAAGTGCGGGAAGAACATGTGAATGCATAGGATGGTAATTATCGTTCGGACCGTAAAGGTTTGTGGGCATTACCGAGATGTAATCCGTGTTATACTGCTTGTTTAA
>JAGCTJ010000042.1 GCA_017963665.1 Lachnospiraceae bacterium
CCTGTTGCCATTACAAGAAGAAGCCTCTGTTGACCTCTTGCTATAGCTTCAACTGTACGGTTTACCGCATTTCGCTGATAATATCGCGGAGGATATGTATTCTGAGAGGAATAATACGGCTGATTTATAATTTTCTTTTCTTTTTCGGTAAACCCAGAGCCGCCGTTTACTTCCGCATAAAACCTTTCAGAAAGCGTTTCCTGTGTGGGAAACTGATCCATAGGTATAAGTTTTTCTTTACCCGTTAAAAAATCGTGCTCATAAAAGGCGTCCCCATTAGATGAATATGCAAAAGGTAAATCCATCATCTTCGCATACTCCATTGCTTGTTGCAGTCCAAACGATACTGAATGATTATTGTCCTTTGCTTCTACAACAGCGATTGGTTTGCAACCATTTAAATACAACAAATAATCAGCATATTTCGCTTTACTTCGGGCAACCATATTCCCTTTAATGTTTATCCGGCCATCAGTAATCTTTGTTTCCATTGTGATATGACTAGACCAGCCCGACTGAATCGCAGGCGTTATGAAGTTCAATTTGATGTCTTCTTCTGACATTTGCTTCTTATTCAGAATATCCACGCCAAATCCTCCGATATCAAGAAAAATGCCCCACTATCATTATACGCGCATGTCGTGTACGATATGGTGGACTCGATTCTCGATTAGTGTAAAGAAAACCATTTGATAACTATATAATTTTATCATATTGCACCATAATACACCATAAATCGTGTACAAGAAGAATTACATGATAGTAGAAAAACACACCCCCCTTCCACTTATATGGGAAAAAATAACATTATAATTCATGAGTGTTATATATGGCTTCAAAAAACACCATCGCTTTTGAATCGACAAAACGTCCGTTGATGATCAAAGAAGGAATCTGCCTGATACTCGCCTCTGCAGGTTTTATCTTTATCGGCATGTGGCTGTACTACGGGTATTTTGCGATGTGATCTTATTGCTTACCGATTTCTTTATAACGCAATTCTTTTTTTAGTTCTTATTCTATGCTAAAATATCGTTGTCTGTACGAAAGGATAACGATCATGTTTGATAAAAAAGTTCTCAAATGTTTTTTAGATAATCAATTACAACTCTTTCCCGAAGAAGTGGCATCCACAGATGAGGAAGCTGCTGAATTTCTTGAGGAAATGTTCGCGGTTGTAGTTAAAGGCAAAAAGGAAGTTTTGGAGTATTTTGAAGAAGAAGGCACGGATATCGATGCCGACACCATTCTTGAAGCCTGCGAAGTCTTTGATGTAGGCGACGGCCGCTACCTCATAGTGGAGGCTTAACGCTTAATGAGTACAAAGACTTTCGATATCAAAAAGCATAAAAGTTACCTTGATGTTATAAGGATACTTGCCATACTTTTGGTTTATTTTGCACACACGGGAGAAAGAGGAGCTCAGCACTTCACCATCGAAGGCGGTGTGTTCAGTTATTTTACTTCTATGACGCTCTATTCTCTTGATCTGGCGGGTCCTTACTTTTTCTTTGCGATCTCCGGAGGTTTGCTTCTTGCCAGAGAAGTAAATCTCAAAAACCTGATCACCAAAAGGATTCCCCGATACATCATAATCATTTTAATATTCAATCTGGCACAGCTTTATTACGGTGCCATTCACTCACCGGAAATGCTCGCCAATCCTTTTATAGACCTTTTAAGAATGATCTACGGTTATGTGCTCATAACACAGTATTGGTTTTTGAATGCATACCTTGTCTTTCTTTGTTTGCTTCCGGTTCTTTCGGCTGCGGCAAAGCGCATGTCCAAAAAGGATTTTGAATATTTATTCGGCCTTTTCTTTGTAGTACAGTTTGTGTTAAAGATACTTGAGTTTTACATGAAGACCGAGCGAATCGCGCTTGATTTCGGCCCTTGGGATTCGTTGCTTATCGCGCCTTTTGTAGGCTACTACATTGAGAATCATTTCAATGAGTTTTTGAACGATAAGAAGAAAATGCTGTTTCTAAATCTGGCTATGATACTTGCCGTTGTCGTAAATGTCTGGTACATAAACTTATACTACACTCAAAAAGACAGTATAGGCCCTTACTTAAACGGTACAGAAGTCTTGTTTGCATTTACGATCTATGCAGATATCAAGCTGTTCTTTATGAATAAAACGCTAAAAGAAAACACCGCCAAAGTACTCAAAGTACTTGGTGACGGTGTATTCCTTGCATATTTGATCGAAATCCAGATGAAAGAACTCTATTTACCTGTCTACGAAAAGACGGTTAATGTTATCACATGGTTCGGTGCATGTGCTTTATGGATTGTGCTCGGAGTATTAACGGCACTGCTGATCCGTTTCATTCTGAGTCTGATTCCGGGTATAAAGAAAATAGTTCCGTAACTGTGTCATAATAAAATCGGAATTCTATTGACACACTTTCTTTATCCTTCTTCAAATTCAAAAACAACCGCAGTATACGGAGCAAGATCAAAGGTTATTGCGTAGTCTTTATAATCGCAAAGATCTTTCACTGCTTCGTATTCTTCTTTTAATTCATTTCCGTTTCCGCCAAATCTCGTTTCATCACTGTTTAAAACTACTTTATATTTGCCTGGAACCGGAACACCCATCTTGTAATTATCCCACTTCATGGGAGTCAGGTTATGAACAAATATAAGGCTCTTTTTTTCGCCTTCGGTACGTCTGATGAATACATAAGTGCTGTGATCCGAATCGTCAGCCTTTATCCATTCAAATCCCTTCCAGGAATTGTCATCTCTGTACATGCACGGATGTGATCTGTAAAGCTTTAAGAGTTCTCCCACATATTCCTTCATTCCGCTGTTAAGGGGTTCTGCCAGAAGATACCAGTCAAGTTCTCTTTCTTCGCTCCATTCACGTTCCTGACCAAAATCCTGTCCCATGAATAAAAGTTTCTTTCCGCAGTGACCGAACATAAACGTATATCCCACGCGAAGATTCGCATACTTGTCCACTTTATATCCGGGCATCTTCTCGACCATGGAGCACTTAAGATGTACGACTTCATCGTGTGAGAGCGGAAGAATGTAATTCTCGTACTCGTTGTAACTCATAGCGAATGTCATATTGTAATGACTTCCGCGTCTGAAGAACGGATCCAGTTTCATGTATTCGCAGAAATCGTGCATCCATCCCATATTCCATTTGAAAGAAAAACCAAGTCCGTCATCTTCCACGGAGCCGGTAACCTTGGGCCATGCAGTAGATTCTTCGGCTATGGTCATAAAACCGGGATACTCTTTGTGTACGACACTGTTTAGATGCTTGAAGAATTCTATTGCCTCAAGATTCTTGTTGCCGCCGTACTTGTTGGCAACCCACTCTCCATCTTTCTTTCCGTAATCAAGATAGAGCATGGAAGCGACCGCATCCACACGTATTCCGTCTATATGGAACTCTCTTATCCAGTAAAATACGTTAGCGATAAGGAAGTTCTTAATTTCAGTCTTTCCGTAATTGAATATCTTTGTACCCCACTCCGGATGCTCACCGAGTCTGGGATCGGGATGTTCGTAAACCGCGCCTCCGTCAAAGTCTGCAAGTCCGTGAGCGTCTTTTGCAAAGTGAGCGGGAACCCAGTCAAGGATCACACCGATACCGTTCTTGTGAAGAAGGTTAACAAGATACATAAAGTCCTTGGGTGATCCGTATCTTGATGTAGGTGCATAATATCCCGTCACCTGATATCCCCACGAACCGTCGAAGGGATGCTCTGCTATACCCATAAGCTCGATATGGGTATATTTCATCTCTTTTAAGTATTCAACTATTCTGTCTGCGAATTCTCTGTAAGAATAGTATCCGCCGTCTTCGCGGCCCGGATGCTTCATGAATGAACCAATCTGGCACTCATAGATCGCCAGCGGCTCTTTGAACATGTCTTTGGCTTCGCGTTCCTTAAGCCATTTGGAATCGCCCCACCTAAAACCTGAAAGATCTGTTATCTTAGACGCCGTTCCCGGACGTTTCTCAGCATAATTTGCAAACGGATCGGCCTTGTATAAAGTTCTTCCGTCAGCTGCTTTTATAAAGAATTTGTATAAAGAATCCTCTTTGACACCCGTTACAAATGTCGCCCAGATTCCTCCGGGTCCCAATTTTGTAAGGGGAATATCCCATTCACGCCAATCATTGAAATCACCCAGTACATATACTTCGGATGCATTCGGAGCATAGGTTGCGAAATACACACCCTCTTTTCCGTCAATCGTACATTTGTGAGCACCGAGTTTTTTGTATATCTCGTAATGAGTACCTTCGGCAAAAAGGTACTGATCGTCTTTGGTAATTTCAACAGAACTCATTAATACTCTCCCGATACATTATTATTGCAGTACACTCCGACACCGATGTCTCCCATCGGTGTCGAAATTAATCCTACAACATGAAATCCTTTTCCCCAAGTATCGTCATTCCATCTCCATCATAACGCTTTCCGAGCAGAATATCAAAGAAATGTCCCATATTTTTCTTGGAAGCGTGACTTATCGCTTCATCAACTATTTCTTTGACCTCTTTAAGCGTTACGCTGTGAGAGTTGGTCTGTCTTTCATCTATTCTTCTGTGAAGTGCCAAACTTCCCATTTCATCGATAGAGAATTCTTTTTCGTATGCATAATCGGTAGCGAGTCTGACAAGCTCCGCATTGTCCAGTGCCTCGATATCAATGCTTACGTTAAACGATTCAAGAAGATCGTTATTCTCCATGATAAATCTGTGCTTCTGTCTGTGGGAAGCGGTCAGGATAACGAGCATCTTTTTGTCGGGAACGCTTACAACGTCTCTTATCGCAATGAGCGTTTCCTTTCTCAATTCCTCGGCATCCTGAATTATGATTGCTCCGTCATAAACCTTCGAAAGAGTTGCCTTCGCATCTTTGGCGTTAAGCGAACTTGCCTTTATCTTGGCAGCTTTTCCGGAAATTGCGCCCTTTCTTGACTGCTCAACGATAAGCTCTTTACCAAGTTCAACGGCGCTGTCCGTATCGGAACTACCGATGATGACATTTCCGGTGTTTGATTTATCGGTTATCTTAAGTAATGCATCTTTTATCTGTTCACGGCCGAATTCTGTCTGCAAATACGATTCGAATCTGTCCCACTGATCTTCCGTGAAATCATCGGTTCTTTCCGCAATATGAGGAACATCTTCGGTATTGATGGGCTCGGGATCCTCTTCCGTATCTTCCTCCGTAGCATCTTCAACAGGTTCTTCTTCAGGCTCTTCAGCCGGTTCTTCGGTTTCTTCCTCCACCGTTTCCTCAGCAGCCTCTTCAACCTGCTCTTCTTCAGACTCTTCAGCCGGTTTTTCTACTGTCTCTTCGGTAACTTCTTCCGTATCCTCTTCAGAAGTTTCTTCCACAGGTTCTTCCTCGGAAACTTCTTCAGTGGTTTCTTCTTCGGTGTTTTCCTCTTCAGCGGTTTCTTCCTCGGGAACTTCCCCTTCGGGAGTCTCTTCCGATTCCTTGGCGTTTTCTTCATCCATCATCTGCTTCATTGCCTGTTCAAAAGCTTCGATGGCTTCCTGCTCTTCGCGATCTTTTTCTTCGCTCGCCTGAGCAAATCTTGCAAGATAATCGGATTCCTCAACGGAAAGGATAGCCGTGTTGTCTATGCTCTCGGGTTCGGGACCGTGAGGTGTTACCGTAAGCTCGGGAGCGGGTGCGTCGTAACCGTGAATAAAGGGAGTACGGTCAAAAGAAAGCTCCTCGGCAGTAGGTTCTTCTTCGGCTCCCTCTTCGGTAACCTCAGGCTCTTCCACTACGATCTCGGGTTCTTCTATTATTATCTCTTCTTCGGCCTCACCGTTCTGGGCATTTAACTCTTCCTCGAGATATATCTTTTCTTCCTCGGTAAGGTTGGGACCGTATTCTACGGAATCGGGATTCTCCTCGATGGACTGTTCAAGCTCTTCCAAAAGACCGTCGTGACTGGTTTCGTCGAAATTCTTGAGAAGATCTCCCGTCGATGCTTTAATACGGCGGGAAATGTCGTTGCTCCATTTTCTTTCGTTGGCAAGTCTTATACGATCGTACTCAGCCAAAACTTCGTCGATGCTTAACTGACCGGTGATCTGCTTTTCAACCTTAACCTGATCGGGCACAACCAGGCTTAACTGGCCGTCGCCTTCAAGCGAGAGCATGTCGTCGAAAGGCGATTTTGCCATCATCTCGGGATTAAGGAACGAAATCTGTTCTCCCTGCTCGCTCTTTACTGCTGCCTTAAAGTGATCGTACTGCTCCTCCAAAGAAGGCTCGCCATTTTCATACGATCCTTCGGGAGTGATCTCTTTTATGTCGGGATCGGCAGTTTCGCTGAAGCTTATGGGAAGTTCTTCTTTGGGCTCTTCTTCCGTGATCTCTTCGGGTTCACTTACCGATTCTTCGGATACAGTCTCTTCTTCGACTTCGGGTTCTTCCGTGGGAAGTTCTTCAGCGCTTTCCTCGGTAACGGTTTCTTCCTCCAAAGGTGCCTCTTCAAACTGCTCTTCAATGTTTGCCGGAATCTCGGGCTCCTCAAAAGCAGGCTCCTCGGGTTCAGGTTCTGCCACGGGAGCTTCTTCTCTGATTGCTCCTATAACCGTGGTCGGTTCATCGGGCTCTGCAGCGGGAGCACCCATATCGGGGCCGAGAACTTCCTTTAAGCTGTCTGCGAGTTCTTTCTGCAGATCTATAGTATTGTACTGACTTACGTTTACATCCTGGATGGTGATATTGTCCTCGATGTGACCGATCAGATTCTTGTACAAAAGTTCCTGATCGTCATCGAGAGGCTCGTGGAGGCGCTTAA
>JAGCTJ010000043.1 GCA_017963665.1 Lachnospiraceae bacterium
GTCATGATGGCTTTGGATGCATCCGTACCGGCTTCGATGCTTTCCGAAAGAAGCGGCGCCATAACCTTTACGCCGTTTTCAAGCTTATCGACCGGAAGCTGCATACCGATAACGCCCGTTGATGCAACCGCAACACCGTCTTTATCGACATTTAAAGCCTCTGCGACTGCCTTTGCCGTCTTCTCGCAGGCTTCATATCCTTCCCTGCCCGTACATGCATTGGCAATACCTGAATTGACCACGACCGCAGACATTTTCCTTCCGCTGTCTACAATATCCATATCCCATTTAACGCATGCCGCCTTTACCACGTTGCTCGTAAAGGTACCTGCACAGGTTGCGGGCACATCGCTTACGACCATTGCCATATCCGTACGGCCTTTGTATTTGATGCCCGCAGCGGTACATGCCGCCTTGTATCCTTTTGCACTCGTGACTCCGCCTTTTATAAGTTCCATCTATTTGTCCTCTTCGATAAATGCAATAATGTTTTCTTTATTTAAAGTAAAATCGTAATAGTTAAGATCCTCTCGCTTTGTCCAGCCTATGCTGTTCCAGAAAGCGTTTCCCACATCGTTTTTGGTAAATGCGATCAGCGATACCTTATTGATGTGTTCCTTTCTTAAAGCTTCCATGCAAAAGACGACCATGCTCTTTCCGATGCCGTGACGTCTTTTATCCTTTTGAACGCACACATGATATAAGCATCCGCGCCTTCCGTCGTGGCCGCATAATATCGCGCCGACGATCTTTCCGTCCTGTTCACATACAACGCTTGTTGTGGGGTTTCTTTTAAGGAAGTGATCCACTCCTTCTCTTGAATCGTCTATACTTCTTATGGCAAATCCGTTTATCGAACTCCATAATGCATATACGGAATCGTAATCTTCGATCGTCATTGTACGGACTGTATAACCTGACATATTTCCCTTTCTGTACACGTGGTCGTATATCCTGAAACAGTATACACCACTTTTTTCTTTTTTAATATAGGTAATTTCCCGTGGGGGAGTTGTGCATAACTATACATCCAAAATGTATATTATGCAAGCATAATGTATAATTTTGTGCATATTGATGTATAAATATGAATTTTTATTCGTTTTTTTGTACTTGCATTTGATAATCTTCGGCTGTATAGTGTTACATAAAAGAACACGACAAATGTCATAATGACAGGCCGTTTTGGCGGCTGAACAATAAAGGAGATCTTAAATATGAAAGAAAAAGTTATTCTTGCTTACTCGGGCGGACTTGATACGACAGCTATCATTCCGTGGCTTAAAGAAAATTTCGATTACGAAGTTATCTGCGTATGCGTTGACTGCGGTCAGGGCAACGAGCTTGACAATCTTGAAGAACGTGCCAAGTACTGCGGCGCAGAAAAGCTTTACATCGAAAATGTTATCGATGAATTCGCCGATGAATACATCGTTCCCTGCGTACAGGCTCACGCAGTATATGAAAACAAGTACTTACTCGGAACTTCAATGGCGCGTCCTTTGATCGCAAAGAAGCTTGTCGAGATCGCACGCAAGGAAGGCGCGACAGCGATTTGCCACGGTGCGACCGGTAAAGGTAACGACCAGATCCGTTTCGAGCTCGGCATCAAGGCTCTCGCTCCCGATCTTAAGATCATCGCAGCATGGAGAAATGAAAAGTGGACACTCGATTCCCGTGAATCCGAGATCGAATACTGCAAACAGCACGGTATAGATCTTCCGTTCTCGGCAGACAATTCATACAGCCGTGACCGTAACTTATGGCATATAAGCCATGAAGGTCTTGAACTTGAAGATCCCGCAAACGAGCCCAACTACGATCACCTCCTTGTACTCGGTGTTTCTCCCGAAAAGGCCCCCGAAGAAGGCGAATATGTATCCCTTTCGTTTGAAAAGGGCGTTCCCGTAGCAATCAACGGTGTTAAGAAGAAGGTTTCCGATATCATCGCAGACTTAAACGTACTCGGCGGCAAGCACGGTATCGGTATCATCGATATAGTTGAAAACCGTGTCGTAGGCATGAAGTCAAGAGGCGTGTACGAAACACCCGGCGGAACGATCCTCTACGAAGCTCATCAGCAGCTTGAGGAGCTTATCCTTGACCGTGACACATATCGTGAAAAAGAAGAAATGGGCAATAAATTCGCTCAGATCGTATACGAAGGAAAGTGGTTTTCACCTCTCCGCGAAGCTGCACAGGCATTTATCGAGAGCACTCAGAAGTATGTTACCGGCGAAGTTAAGTTCAAGCTTTACAAAGGTAATATCATCAAAGCGGGAACAACTTCTCCTTACTCACTTTACAATGAAAGCATCGCTTCCTTTACAACAGGCGACCTTTACGATCATCACGACGCCGAAGGCTTTATCAATCTCTTCGGTCTTTCCACCAAGGTTCGCGCAATGAAGCTTAAGGAGATCGGCGAACTTAAATAATACAGGTTTCGGGGTAATATATGGTAACGATCACATGGATAATCTCATATCTCGTCGCAGTCAACCTTATAGGTTTTCTTGTGATGGGCATGGACAAGGCCAGAGCCAAAAAACACGCCTGGCGCATTCCCGAATCGGTCCTTTTCTTTGTGGCGGTCATTTTCGGAAGCTTAGGCTCGATCGTCGGAATGTATGTGTTCCGCCATAAGACAAGACACAAAGCATTTAAATGGAGCATGCCGATAATACTGATCCTCCAGATCGCTCTGGTATTGTTCCTCATCTTTTATCCGGGACTTAATATTGAGATAATGTAAAAGAAAAAAGCGGTTCGTCCGATACGGACGATCCGCTTTATGTTTCATA
>JAGCTJ010000044.1 GCA_017963665.1 Lachnospiraceae bacterium
AAGCTCTGAAACCTTCATGTATCTCCGAAAGGGGATAAGTCCAGATTCCGTTTTCCAGATGATTTTCCCACTCAAAAGAACCCGAAGCGATGGGATTGTTGTTGTCGTCGTTAAGTACGGCTTTGATACGCGTCGAACCAAACTCAATACCCAGTACCGCTTTTCCTTCCTCGATTATCTTCTTGATCTCGTCGTTTGTGTAACCCATATTTTCCTCCTGATTTTTCTTTATTTATATATGATAAATCGTTTTACTAAAATAAGTTTCGCCGCAAGAATCATTATAACACGTTTTTTAAGTTAAAAGTCTGATGATTTTGTGGCTTCGTACATTGCTATACTTGCCGCGATGGGAAGATTTAGACTGTCGATACGATCGGAATGTGCGATGATCACGCTTGTTCCGACGGATAAGAACGAATCGTCAAGACCTGTCGCCTCGTTTCCGAAAACAAGTGAGAAGGGTTTAACAAATTCGGTTTCGTTAAGTTTCTTCTTTGCTTTGAGCATGAAAGGATAGATGTTTCTTTGTCCCGCTTTACCCATATATTCATCAAAAGAATCGAATTCTTCAATGTTGAGTCTGAATATGGAGCCCATGGAAGAACGGACCGTTTTCGGATCGAAAGGATCCGCTGCCGGCCTTATTATCGCAAGGTTCACTATTCCAAATCCCGCTGCGCTTCGCATGATGGTTCCCAGATTGCCCGCGTTAGAAGGGTTGTTTAATACGATGTGTGATGCATTCTTATCAAGAGCCATATACTTCTTGGAAAACTCTCCGATAACGTAACAGTTTTCTTTTTGCGAAAGTATATTGAAAGGCTTGTCGGAAAAGACGATCTCGACTTTGTTTGCACTGCAAAGCGACGAAAGCTTGTCAAAAGTTTCGCCTCTTTCAAAATCGGAATGAACGTAAACGCGTCTCGCCTGATCCGGTCTGTTGATCAGAAGTTCAAAGGTGAGGGTGATCCCGAGTGCGTATGAAATATCGTCGCTTCGTTTATACCTCTTCATTGCTCTCCTTGTCGGTAACGGTTTCTTTTTCCTCTGTTGCATAAGATTCAACGTCTTCGCCCTTTAAAAGCACAAGTACGAAGAAAAGAATTCCGACAACAAATATGATCAGACTGAAAAACTGAGATGTCGAAAAAGGACCGATAACACCTCTGTCATCGTTTCTTAAATACTCTATCAAAAATCTTCCGACACTGTATGTGAGCATGTATGCCGCTGCCACGAGACCTTTCTTCTTTGCTTTCTTTGCAATCAAAAGAAGTAGTGCCATGTTAGCAAAGTTCGCTGCGGATGAAATTAGCTGCGTGGGAATGAGCGGCACATTGTTTGGAGCAAAGTTTGAATGCGTGAACGCGATACCGATGGAAGAATCGGTTTCTTTTCCGTAGCAACAGCCTGCCATGAAGCATCCGATTCGTCCAAATCCCTGAGCTATGGCAACCGAAGGCATGCAAAGATCGAAATAATCCATGAACTTAACTTTCTTTATGCGGCAGTAAACCCAGGCGGCGATGACACCTCCCGTAAGGCCTCCGATCACCACAAATCCGCTCTGCGAAAGGAAAAGTTTAGGGTCTTTGATAAAAGAATCCCATTCCACCAAAACGTAAGTAAGCTTTGAGCAAAAATATCCGAAGATAACTCCGGAAAACAATATTCCGTAGCATATATCTTCACTCAAACCACGCTTCTTGGCTCTTGCGCTGGCAAGAAGTATAGCCGCGATCAAACCTATCGCGGTAAATAATCCGTAACTGTGAACCGTGATCGGTCCGATTGAAAAAAGATCGTTGTACATAAATCCTCCAAAAGTATCAATACATATTTATAAACGAAAAACGGCTCCGACGTCGTGTCGGAGCCATTGTCGGTGTTCTTTACTGATCTGTATATTTCTTAATGAATTCCATGATATCGCCTACCGTGGAAATGCCCTCAAGTTCTTCGGGGTTGAGCTCAATGTTATACTCCTCTTCAAAAGCCATAACAAGCTCCAATAAATCGAGCGAATCAACTCCAAGATCGTCTTTAAAAGAAGTATCCTCGTTAATGTCGATATCGTCGATGTTTAACTGCTCCCTAATAATGTCGACTATTTTTTCAAGCATAAGATAATCTCCTTAACAGAATAAAAAGTGTAAAGTGAATTCGTTGATTCAAGCAAAGTATAGGATTTGCCGTAATGTTTGTCAATAACCATATATATCGTAAATTTCGTCGGTATATACTCCGGGTTCTTTGTATACGATAAGCGGTTTTTCTACGGTAAGCCTGCTTTTGCCTCCTCTTACGGCTTCTATGAGCACCATATTGGGCTCTTTATCCACATAAGGATATACAAGCTGCATCCTTTTCGGTTCAAGTTTATACTTTGAAAGCATGACCATTATCTCGGAAAGTCTGAAAGGTCTGTGAACCATGTAAAATTTTCCGCCGGGCTTTAAGACGTCTGCCGCATTAGACACCACATCTTCCAAAGTACACAGCACTTCGTGACGGGCGATGTTTAACGCATCGTCGGGATTGTTAAGTCCGTGCTCGGCGATCATGTAAGGCGGATTGCATGTTACCGCGTCAAAAGACGCTTTGGCAAAATGAACACTCGCCTCTTTTATATCACCTTTAACAATCTTTATCCTATCGGTAAGATCGTTTAGCTCAACACTTCTTCTTGCCATGTCGGCGGAATCTTCCTGAATCTCAAGCGCTGTAAAAGATTTGGCCTTGGTTTTTGCGCAAAGGAGAATCGGTATTATCCCAGTCCCTGTGCCCATATCAAGGACGTTATCATTTGCCTTAAGTTTAACAAACCCCGTTAACAATACCGCATCCATTCCGAAACAAAAACGTTTCGTATCCTGAATGATCTTTAAGTTGTTACGCTCGAGGTCGTCAATACGTTCATTTTCCTTAAGTACGATATCAGTCATCGATCTTCGATCCGTCTTCGCCCTTTTCAAGGTCGGCAAGAGCTTCTTTTTCTTCTTTGGTAAGTTCTACCTTCTTATTTTTGCGTCTCTTGAATCTTAATTCTTCCGGTTTGAATTCAAGAAGTTCTTTCTCATCGTTTTCTTCTACAATAACCTTGACGATCTGTCTTAACACGTTAACGCTGTGAACCTGGCCTTTTTGTCCGGTAGCGACAACGGTTACTTCGTCTCCGTTATTGGGAAGATTTCTGTTCAATTCTTCGTAGGTGTCTTCTTCGTTTTTAAGACAGCACATAAGTCTGCCGCACACGCCCGAGATCTTGGTGGCATTTAAAGAAAGGTTCTGTTCTTTTGCCATCTTAATGGAAACAGGGGTAAAGTCGGCCATATAGGTGTTGCAGCAAAGAGCACGTCCGCATATACCTATGCCTCCGCGAAGTTTTGCCTCATCTCTTACACCGACCTGTCTCATCTCGATACGAGTATGGAATACTGCTGCCAGATCTTTTACAAGTTCTCTGAAATCAACTCTTCCGTCACTGAAATAGTAGAAGAGTATCTTACTGTTGTCGAAGGTGTATTCCGCGTTTATAAGCTTCATGGGAAGATTTCTCTTCTCGATCTTCTCTCTGCAGATGGGAACGGCTTCTTCTTCCTTTCTGCGGTTATCGGCTTCCTTCTTTTCATCTTCTTCGGTAGCCATTCTTATAACGCTCTTTAAAGGCTGCACGACTTTATCGTCTTCGACTTCGGTAACACCGAGCACTACCGTTCCGAACTCAAGTCCTCTGGCAGTCTCCACGATAACGTGCTGTTCTCTTTTAATATCAAGGTCGCCGGGAGCAAAGTAATATACTTTACCTGCTTCTCTGAAGCGAACTCCGATTACTTTTGTCATTTCTTTATCTCCAATGATCAGGCGAGTTTTTCTTTCATAGTAAGGAATAAAAGTTCCATGGTAAGTTCAAAATTAACATTGGCCAAAAGACGTTTCTTTGCTTTATCGAGTGCATCGATCACATCCTGGATGTTCTCATAGGAACTTAAATCCGCCACTTTCCTAATATACTGTATCTCATCGCGGAAAATCAAGTTATTTGCATCCGTTGTGGCTTTGAACATCAAAACATCTCTGTACCAGACGGTAATTATATCAAGATAGTCGTTGATCTCAAGTTTGTACTCCATCGCCTTTTTAACGGCCGACATGAGTTCGGGTATCTCCATTTCCTTAACGTACTTCATAAGGTGCATGGCGTCGTCTCTTATGTTGTCAAACTCCTCGTTGTTGGCAAGGAGCTTTGCTTTTCCCACATTTCCTCTGGCGTAGGCTACGCAGATATCGGCTTTGTAATCGGGAATACCCACATTTTCCATTAAAAACTTTTTGACTTCTTTATCTTTTACGGGGCGCATGTTGAGCACTACCGCACGACTTCTTATGGTAGGAAGAAGCTCTTCGAGATTTGAGGTGAGCAAAATGATGACCGTATATTCCGGAGGCTCTTCAAGTGTTTTTAAAAGAGCGTTCTGAGCCTGCGGATTCATCTTCTCCGCTTCGTTCATGATATAGATCTTTCTTTTTCCGCCGAAAGGCTTTATCTGAACGGTTCCGTTTATCTGCTCTCTTATGTCGTCGACTCCGATGACACCGGGCTTCTCGTGAGTGACCTTGATTATGTCGGTATGATTGCCCGAAAATGCCTTAATACAGTCGGGACATTCACCGCAGGGTTTGTGCTCCGAAGACGCACAAAGCAAAGAAGCCGCAAAGATCTTCGCGATGAATTCTTTGCCGCTGTAACGTTCCCCGCAGATTATGTAAGCATGTGAAATCTTATCCTGCTCTGCGGCCGCGCTTAAATGTTTCTTTATTGCCTCCTGTCCGACTATATCGTTAAAATCAGGCATATATTCTCCCGGGTATGCATTCGGTTTGAATTAGCTTCTGACGCTCCGAATGTTTCTATATCACGTAAATATATCCAGTATAAGACCTCTTATGTCTCCGATCTTTTGGAGTATCGTAAGATTGTCTTTTTCTTCTTTTACAAGTTCCTTGGCCAGCTCATCGAGGGTTTCGTCGACAAGTCTGATTATTCCGTACACTCTGTGACGACCTTTTCTGTCAAGGAAGTTCTCTCTTGAAAATGAATGGGATCTTGAAACGACTTCGTTCATGAACTCTTTTATGAGAATTCTGTACTTTCGCATATCCTTTATATCTTTTTTCTTGGAAATGCGTTCGCCCTGCATGGTGATCTCTTCCATGAGTGCGGTAAGATGCGCCTGAAGATCGGTATCGCTTACCCTGCTCATGAGCATGAATTTAAAGTCGCCGTTCGCTTCGGTGACTTTCTGCGCTTCCGGTATGGGCTGTGCCTGCGTAAGTTGAGTTATCTTAACGTCCACTTTTTGCCTCCGAAACAAGCTCTATGCCAGTTCAATGGTAAGATACTTCTTGATCTCGCTTAAACATAGTTTAAGTTCATCGTTTTTAAAACGTTTCTTTATCTTTGCCTTTTTTATAAGCTCATCGTCATAGTCCCTCGAATCTGCGAGAAATCTTCTGCACATCTCCTCATACTTGGGATGAGCCTGTTTTTTTTCACGGTTTAACGCTCTGGTGAGCCTCATACCGTCATCAAGTTCTATAAGAACGGGAACGACTTTGTCTTTTCCGAAATAATCTCTTACCTTCTTATACGACTCAAGCGTTCCGATCGTTATATAATTGTTACTTTTAAGATCTATGTTCTCGTCTGCTACGGTAAAATATCGCCACAATCCGTGACAGGTATCGTAGCTTCTCTCTTCGATGACCTTCCCCGATGCGACAAGTTCGTTAAAACCTTTTTCATCGGTAAAAAAATACTCGTTTCCGTTCTTTTCACCTTCGCGGATAGGTCTTGTGGTGTAAGATACTATCGTCTTGAAATTAAAAGGACTGTCATTAAGAAGTGCTTTAAAGACCGTATCTTTCCCCGTTGAACTTTTACCCATTATATAAACTATCTTACCCAATCTTATTCCCTTGACTTTCTTCCCAAGTGTTTTCTTCTTTAAATTTGAACTTCTCAGTGTACATTTTTCTGTCGGCTTCCACGATATAAGTTTCCAGATTTTTGTACTGTAAAGGACTTTTAACGACATATCCCATGCTGACCGACAAAGGATACGGCTTTTCATGAGTGGCATTGAAATCATTTAATCTTCTGTCAATCTCACTCATGATACTCTTTGACAGTTCGTCCGCTTTCGGATCGGAAAAAGCGATCGCAAACTCATCACCGCCGAATCTTGTGCACACCCCGTGTCCGTTCATGACTTCTTCCATTGT
Source organism: Lachnospiraceae bacterium (assembly GCA_017963665.1). Taxonomy (GTDB): domain Bacteria; phylum Bacillota; class Clostridia; order Lachnospirales; family Lachnospiraceae; genus UBA1258. Next base: position 6,289 of record JAGCTJ010000044.1, read on the forward strand.
TCTGCTTATATAGGAAAGGGCAAAATCGCCTTCCTTGTGACCGTAAGTGTCATTAGTCTGCTTAAGCCAGTTCATGTCGATAGAGATAACAGCCAGATCCTGGTTTTCTTTTATTGCGTAATCGACAATGCTTTCCATATGACGATAGAATCCTTTACGGTTAAGAAGCTTTGTAAGCTGATCGGTGCTGTAAAGGTTCTGCATATCTATTCTGTATTTATGCATCTCGATGACCTGTCTGTAGTTCATAAGAACGGCATTCAACATAAAATACTCAAAATTCTCAGGTTCAAAACCCGCTACCATATAGCCTACCGTGCTCTGCTGGACAAGCATGGGAAGAAACATGACAACGTTATCCTTTGAAAGAAAATCATCGATCCTGGGGATAAGATTCCTTCTTTCGATACTTAGCGGCGTTAAGAGGCTGCCGTTAAAATAGCACAGCGGTACCTGAAGCTCATCGGTATAGTAATGATGTTCTTCGGTCATTTCGATGGGACGTATGTTGGGCCATATCTCCATTCTGTCGTTCAAAAAATCGGTATTGAAAGCAAGCGCAAGATCTCCGCCGCAAAAATCTTTAAAAAAGTACAAAAATTCGCCCCAGATGGAAAACATATCTCCTGCATTGCCTATGACAGACACCTTAGAATACATCTGCTCAATCTTTGAAATAAGCTGTCTTTCATGCTTGTTTGCCAGAAACATTTTGTTTCCCAGACTGGCCACCTGCTCGTCGGAATAGTTGTACTTGCTGCAGCCGCAAGACTGACCGGCTCTGAAAGTTATATCGATCTTGTAATCGTCTTCAACCTGTTTTCCGGCAAAAATATCTTCAAGTATCTCCCCTGTCTTTTCCAAAAGATCTTCCTTGACCGTTTCAGCCGTGCAAAGTCTGGGATAGTGATATCTTTCGAGCTCCATTCCGTCAAAGCCCGAGACCAGAACATCCTCCGGAACTCTCAATCCGGCTTCAGAAAGTTTTCTGCACGCTTCCATGGCCATAAGATCGTTGGCGCAGATGATACAGTCTATCGGTTTTCCGGAAGATAAAAATTTATCCATGACTGCCGTCGTGGGACCTTCCCAGAAACCGCCGTAATCGATCCTGTCTTCTTCGATCGGGATATTATTTTCCGTAAGAACTTTCCTGAATATGCCAAGACGCTCTTCCGAAAAGTAATTTTCGCGCATACCGGCAATAAAGTTTATATGTTTTGGTTTATGATACTCAACCATATGACGGACTACCTTTTCAAATCCGTCTGAAAATCTGTATCTTACGTTGATGCATCCCTCAATGGGACGCACTAAAGAGATGCAAGGTACATTGCAGCCTAAAGCTCTCTTTGCAATCCTCTCGGCCGGTCCGAATGCCTTAAAAGATGTTCCCACTATTACCACTGCATCAAATCGAGAAGGATCCATGAGATCAAATATTTTTTCTTCGCCTCGGTCATTATTGTTCTTAACGTAAAAATCAACGGTTGTGGCAAAAACAAATATCTTATAATTGTTCTTTTTACATATTCTGTTTAAGTTCTGCAAAATCTCCGTTTGATCGGCTTCATCAAACTTAGCCACACATAGGGCTATGACTTTGTAATCTTTTCCGTCTGAATACTTCATAACAAATTCCTCTGCAAAAAATGCGTATTCTTTGTTATTATATTGCTTCTTCAATAACGCACAGTTACAGATAATAATACTTTATCACAATATGGTACTTAGGTCATTTGTTTGTTGAAAAATTTTCTCGGTTTTAGTATATTGAGGTGTGAAAAATTGTTTTGCTATTTTCATTTGTTTAAAAGGAAGGAATAATAATGGCTACATTTAAAAATCTTGATGAACTTAATGCTTTTAAAGAGCTTTCAAGCCTCAAAAAAGTTGTTGTAAAAGACGCTTTGGCAGGTGAGAACGGCGCAAAGAGAGTGGAAAAATACAGTGTGAAAATGTCCGGAGATCTTGTTTACAACTTTGCTTCAAAGGCTGTTGACGATACTGTTCTTTCTACCTTACAAAAGCTTGCAGATGAGGCGGAACTTACCGAGAAATATGCAGAGCTTTACAACGGTGCGATAATCAATACCGGTGAAAAGAGACGTGTTCTTCATCAACTCACCAGAGGCCAGCTTGGTAACGATGTTGTGATCGACGGCGTAAACAAGAGAGAATTCTATGTTTCTCAGCAGAAAAAGATTGCAGATTTTGCAAACAAAGTACATAACGGCGAGATCGTAAACGAAAAAGGCGAGAAGTTCACCACAGCCGTACAGATCGGTATCGGCGGATCGGATCTCGGTCCCCGCGCAATGTATTTAAGTCTTGAGAACTGGGCAAAGAAGAACGGCTTCTTTAAAATGGAAGCAAGATTTATCAGTAACGTCGATCCCGATGACGCAACGGGCGTTTTGAACGGAATCGATGTTGAACATTCGATCTTCATCTTAGTTTCTAAATCAGGTACCACACTTGAAACATTAACAAACGAATCATTCGTTAAAGATGCTTTAAAGAAAGCAGGTCTTGACGCTTCAAAGCATTTGATCGCCGTAACAAGCGAAACATCACCCCTTGCAAAGAGCAGCGATTATCTTGCAGCTTTCTTCATGGATGATTTCATCGGCGGACGTTATTCGTCAACTTCATCCGTCGGCGGTGCGGTTTTATCACTTGCTTTCGGACCCGAAATATTCGCTCGCTTCTTAAACGGCGCGGCTGAAGAAGACAAACTTTCCAAGAACAAAGACATATTCAAAAACCCTGCAATGCTCGATGCACTCATCGGCGTTTACGAAAGAAACGTCCTTGATATGGGAACAACAGCTGTTTTGCCTTACTCACAGGCACTTTCACGTTTCCCCGCTCATCTCCAGCAGCTTGATATGGAGTCAAACGGAAAGAGCGTAAACCGTGACGGCGAAAGCATCTCTTACAAGACAGGCCCCGTTATCTTCGGCGAACCCGGAACAAACGGACAGCATTCTTTCTACCAGTTGTTACATCAGGGAACGGATATCATCCCTCTTCAGTTCATCGGCTTTAAGAACAATCAGACCGAGAACGATGTTGTGATCGAAAACAGCACAAGCCAGCAGAAGCTTTCCGCAAACGTGGTTGCTCAGATCATGGCATTTGCATGCGGTAAGGACGACGAGAACCGCAATAAATATTTTGAAGGAAACCGTCCTTCAAGTGTCATCGTAGGTGACAGACTTACTCCCGAAGCACTCGGTGCCATACTTGCACACTTCGAGAACAAAGTAATGTTCCAGGGCTTTATCTGGAATTTAAACAGTTTCGATCAGGAATGAGTACAGATTGGTATAGTTCTTGCAAAGATAGTTCTTGCGGGCAATACCGACGGAGCGCTTAAAGCAGACGCAAAGCTTTTCAATATTTAAGGAGGTAGGATATGCATTACACACCCAAAGGAATCTGTGCCGTAGCTATCGATTTTGAAGTTGAAGACGGCA
>JAGCTJ010000045.1 GCA_017963665.1 Lachnospiraceae bacterium
TTATCTTTACAGAGGAATGACTAACGTTAAGTTCAAACTTACAACGAGTCTCGATCGAAACTGTAAAGATCATAAGGAAGAGCTTGAACCCTGTATACTTATGAACTTTACAAAATACGGCGCTTTGGAAGATCCTACGATCGAGAGATCGGTATGGAGGCAGATGTTCATGGGACAGCACCACGGTCTTCCCACAAGGCTTATGGACTGGTCTCAGTCGCCTCTTGTTGCGCTTCACTTTGCAACAAGCGAGAACAACCTCGACAAGATGGATGCGCACGACTGCATGATCTGGCGTATCGATATGAAGGAGCTTCACAACCTGCTCCCCGAAAGATACAAAGATGAGCTCGACAGACACCGTTCATCGGTCTTTACGGTCAATATGCTGACCGATGTCGTGCCAAGCTTAAAGCAATACGACGAGGATATGAAAGACAACGCTATGGTCGTCATAGAGCCTCCCTCGATCGATCCGAGAATAGTAAATCAGTATTCGTTCTTCTCAATCGTTCCAAACTGCATAGAAGACCTTGAAGTGTTCCTCGACAAATATACCGACAACACGATCAAATACGTCATTTCAAAAGACCTCCGCTGGCGTATAAGAGACATGCTCGATCAGCAGAACGTAAGCGAGCGAATGTTCTTCCCGGGACTTGACGGATTGTCATCCTGGTTGGGACGTCATTACTTCGTAAAATAAAAAAGCCATGGCAAGCGCCATGGCTTTCTTATTTTACGAAGTAAATTATTTAACGGTAACTTTTGTGATGTGAGGGTTGGGTCCTTCATACCAGTAAAGGAAACCTTCAACGTCGCAAACCTGACCTTCAACGAGGTTACCAACCTGATTGTAGAAGTTGGTGTCAGAACCGTTTAAGTAGTACTCAAGGCAGAAGTAGTATTCCTGTCCGTCCTTGGTGAAGTTTACGTAGATGTCATCACCGGGCTCGCCATTCTTGTAAGATACGGCACTTACGGTCATATCCTTGAATGATACGAACTGGTTCTGATAATCCTTAAGTTCATCTTTTCCGAGGAAAGATGTTACGTCTTTTGCGGTTGCTACATAGTTGCCGCTTTCGAATTCGAATGTTGCGTCAACGATCTCAACTTCGCCGGACCACTCGCTCTTGTAACCCTTAACCTTGATCTTGGTACCGGGTGTGAGCTTTGCTGCGTCGTCTTCCGAGCAAGCCATGTTGTACATGAAGTATGCTCCGTCCTTGTCAGCTGCGTATACGGTTACTTTGTCGTCCCACCATGACTGATGAGCCTGAACATAAGCTTCGATGGTAACTTCGCTGTCGAGTGCTGCAGCCACATACTCAGCGTATGTCATAACGCCTTCGGACTTAGCTTCGGAAGCACCGTCCTTGCCGCCGCAAGCTGCAAGTGCCAATACAAGTGAAAGAGCACAGATTAAAGCCAATACTTTTTTCATAATTGTCTCCTTTGTGAATAGAATCGTTATTCAAACACTTTTATTATAAGTAAAACGTTACATAAATCAATACATATATGTAACAATTTTACAAATACAAACCCGATTTTTTGTTCACTTTTTCTTCCTGCCGATAATGAATCCGTAAAGATAATCGCCTCCCAGAAGCAGCCAGACAACGATGAGAGTAACTATAAGTGCAACCGAAGGGCCGGGCAGTTTGCCGAGATCTTTTTTGTCGAGACTTTCGGTCGTGTTGGCTCTGTGCTGGTCGAGATGGTACAAAGAAGCCGTATCTTTAAAAAGCTTTTCCATATAAGCGTCGTCTACGGTCTCTTTTCTTCGTTCCGATTTGGTGACGCTTTCTATCAGCTGTCCGGAGGCGTCTCGCAAAGAAGCCGATCCGTTGAACACGGGTGTTACAAATGTGTGGTCGGTGTTATCAAGCAGCAGTTTTGCGGCTTTGATCTTAATATCGTAGTGATCGGGATCGTCGGGCGAAGCCTTGGAAAGATAATCAAGATATTCGGCGCTTTCCTGTGCTTTTGATGTGACCGGAACGTAGCCTTCGGTCTCGGAGTATGCACATTGAACATCATTTGTCAGCATGAACTGTGCAAACAGCCACGATGCGAGCACTTCCTGAGAGTCGGCTTTGTTGAACACACATATCGAAGGACCCTGCGACATCATATAAGGATCGTTAACGTCAAACTGAGGTATCGGGAGAACTTCGGTCTCAAATTCTACAACCTTGTCTTCGGCGATATCATGGTGATTTGCCTTTGAACCCATCCATGTGGCACCTGCGGTGGAATCTATGGCAAAGAGACACTGTCCGGCATTTAAAAAGTTACCGGGGTAACTTGAAATCTTAAATGTGGAGAAAGAACCCGTTTTTGCATGCTTTGATATCTCGAAGAGAAGAGACTTCGTGGTATCGTTAAAGATCATGATGTTGCCGTCGTTATCGGAATATCCTGCGTCAAGCTGCTTTAACATCGTGATCATCATATTGTCGGTCGACTTATAGATGAACGGGATCATGACTTTCTGGCCGTTAACCTTGTAGTTGCCGTCAGAGTCGGTCTCCATTGCTTTTTCACTCACTTCCCATACAAAATCCCATGTCATGACTTCGGGGATCTCGTAGCCCATCTGTTCAATATAAGTTTTGTTGATGTACAAAGCTTCCGTGGAGCGCATGTAAGGAACGGCGTAGTAGTGCTCGCCGATCTTGCATTCGTTTATGAACTTTGGAACGATCTCGTCAAATGAAGGCGCGTCGTACTTGATCTCGCTTCCGTTAAGACCGTATTTTTCGTCGACGAAAAGCTCGTCGAGCGGGATAACGGTGTTGCTGCCGGTAAGGTAGGTAGCGATGTGATCGGGGTATGTGATACATACGTTGGGCGTCGTGTTTGTAGAGATGTTTGTGATGACGTCGTTGTAGATCTTGCCGTAATCTGTATAGATTCGCATGTTGACCTTGATGTTGGGATAGAGCGCTTCAAAGTCGCTTATGGCTTTTTTGTAGATCTCAACCTGAGTGATGTTAGTATCGTTCTTTGCCCAGAACGATATTTCATATTGTCTTGACGTATCAAAACTCTCGGGAATCTCAAATTCTTTTAATCCCTTCGTGCCGTGACATGCGCACAAAGAAAACATCATCGATACAGTCAATAAAGCCGAGAGGATTCTTCTTACCTTTTTCATCATCCTTTTGTACCTCCTCTCGAAACGCCTTCCATGATCTTTTTATGGAAGATGAGGAATACGATGATGAGCGGGAGAGATATAACGACAACCGCAGCCATCATCGCAGGAATATTTTCGCGTCCGAAGCCGTTTTCACGGATCTCCTGGATACCGTTTGAAACGAGGAAATAGTTCGAATCGTCCGTAACAAGACGAGGCCATACGTAAGAGTTCCAGCACTCGATCACTTTAAGTATCGTGATGGTAATGACGGTGGGCTTACATATCGGAAGCATGACTTTGAAAAGATACTTTATATCGCTCGTGCCGTCGACTTTTGCGGCTTTGTAAAGCGAGTCGGGTATCTGCTCGAAGTTTTCCTTCAAAAGATAAATGTAGAACACCGACGTAACGGACGGAAGAATGAGTCCGGAGAACGTGTTTCTCATATCGAGGTTTGTGATCGTAACGTAGTTTGTGATGATGACAAGCTCGTTGGGGATCATCATGAGTGAAAGGAAGAGTGCGAAAGTAACGTTCTTTCCTTTGAACTCAAGTCTCGAGAATGCGAACGCGGCGAAGATCGTGACAAAAAGCATAAGCGCCGTGGTCACAACGGTAAAAAGAAGCGTGTTCAAAAAGTATCTCGACAACGACACGGTCGTGAACGCATCGAAATAGTTGCCAAGCGTCGGACTTAGCGTGAAGAACTTCGGTATGTATTCGGAATTGTATGAGCTGTAGCTTTTTACGGAAGTAAGTATCATCCAGTAGAAAGGAAACAGCACTATCAAAGCCCATATGGCAAGAAGCACGTACGTTACCGTGTTCTTTATACGTTTCTGCCGTGCGGCTTTTATTATTTCATTGTTTATTACACTTGATTCGCTCATAGATAAAGCCTTTCGATCAATATTGAACGTTCTTCTTGCTGATGGTCAGGTTGATGACAGTGATGGTGAAAACTATCGCAAAAAGAATAAGTGACGCTGCGGATGCATATGACGGATATCCGCCCGAATCGCCGTAGAGCATGTCGTAAACGTAACCGACGATCGTGTTCATGCCTGCTGCGTTAAGGTTTGTTCCGAAGATCGCAACTTCATCGGAATATGCTTTGAACGCGCCGATAAAACCGGTGATCACGAGGTAGAAGATCATCGGTGAGATCATCGGAAGCGTGATCTTGTAAAAGATCCTGAAAGGGCGTGTGCCGTCGACTTTTGCAGCGTTGTAATAGTCTTTTTTGACGCTTGCGAGAGCACTGGTAAGAATGAGTATCTTAAAGGGCATAACGACCCAGATCGTGTAAAAGCACATTACGAACATCTTGGCGGGATAAGGCCCATCTATGAAATCGATGGATTCGTGTCCGAAAAGATTGATCACGAGATTTATAAGGCCGTCCGAATATGCGGTCTTCTTAAAGAGGATCATGAAAACGAGACCGACAGCCAGCGTGTTTGTTACGTAAGGCAAAAAGTAAACGGTCTGAAACAGTTCTTTTAACGGCTTTATTGAGTTAAGACCGAGAGATATCAGCAAAGCGATACCCGTCGACAAAGGAACGGTTATTATAACGATGATGAAGGTGTTCTTAAGCGCCTGCAGGAAGTAAGGATCGTGCAGAACGTAAGAAAAGTTGTATGTGCCGACTCCCATGAAACTTTGAGATGCAAAGTTGTAACCTTCCTCAAAAGAATAAACCACAACGTCCACCAGAGGATAGATCATGAATACGGCTAAGAATAAAATGGCGGGTAAGAGATACAGCCAGCCTTTATATTTGTTGTACGACATCAGAAATCGATCCTTTCTTCACTTTCAATGTCAAAAAGGTGAACTTTGCCGGGTTTAAGTGAAAAGTGTACGGTGTCCTTATCGGAATCGGGAGCATCTTCCGAGCTTACGATGGAACGGATGACGGTTCCGTCAAATGCGGGATTTTTCGAAAGAATTGAAGTGTCACGGCCCATGACTTCAACACGTTCGAGAGTACATGTCATCGGCCCGTCTTCATCCACAACGAAACCTTCGGGACGGATAGCGGCATAAACATCACGGTCGTGAGTGTTTACATCCAATACCGCTTCATCGTTTATTATAAGCTTTTTATCTTTAACCGAAGCTTTAAATACGTTTATTGCGGGAGTACCGAGGAATTTGGCGACAAAAAGGTTTACGGGAACATCATAAACTTCCTGAGGTTTTCCCTTTTGCATGAAAAGACCGTCCTTCATGACAACGATCATATCGGAAATGCTCATGGCTTCTTCCTGATCGTGTGTTACGAAAATGGTGGTTATTCCCGTTTCTCGCTGTATACGACGGAGTTCTTCACGAGTCTGAAGTCGAAGTCTTGCATCCAGGTTTGATAAAGGCTCATCGAGAAGAAGGATTCCGGGCATTTTAACGAGAGCACGTGCAATTGCAACACGCTGTTGCTGACCGCCGGAGAGTTCGCCGGGTTTTCTCTGCATATATTCCTCGATCTGAACGAGTTTAGCGGCTTCTATTGCCTTTTCTTCCATAACCTCTTTGGAAAGTTTGTCTTTGCCTTTCAAGTTTTCGAGAGGGAACAGTATGTTCTGTCTTACCGTAAGATGAGGGTACAGAGCATAATTCTGGAAAACAAGACCCACTCCGCGCTTTTCCGGTGTAAGACCGGTAACATCGTCTTCTCCAAAGAAGATTTTGCCTTCGGTAGGTTTTTCAAGTCCGCTTATCATGTTAAGTATGGTACTTTTTCCGCAACCGGAAGGGCCGAGGAGCGCTATAAGCTGACCGTCGGGAATCTCCATTGAAAAATCGTTTACGGCTATTACATCGTCTTTGATCTTCTTGTTTCTGTTGGGAAATTTCTTTGTTAGATGTGACAGTGTGACATTCATTTGACATTCATCCCCTGTGTATAGATTCAAGTAACAAAATCAGTATAAAAGAAAAATGTTAAAAAATAAAGCAACCGATTGCATTTATGCGTACTATTCTGTATAATAACAGATGTTGTGGAATGGTTATATTATTTTAATAAGGAGGGCGTTATGGCACGTAAAGAAATCATTTCAAAAGACGGTCTGTTGGATTCCGCTTTCAATATGATAAGAGAATCGGGCTTTTCGGAGCTCACAGCCAGAAAACTAGCGGCTTTCGCAGGTTGTTCCACTCAGCCGATTTTCAGAAATTTTGAAAACATGGAAGACCTGATCGTTCAGACTTTCGAAAAGTCTTTGCTTTTCTTCGACAGTTTTTATGAGAAA
>JAGCTJ010000046.1 GCA_017963665.1 Lachnospiraceae bacterium
ACGATGAGCCGTCGGCAAGAAATCTCATGCGAGGTTCCATCGATTGGGAGAGCCTTGATATGGAGGTTGTGGGCGAAGCAGCCAGCGGTATAGAGGCAATAAACGTTATCGATGAGATGAAGCCCGACATAGTATTTGTGGACATCTCAATGCCGTTCATGAACGGTATCGAGTTTACCGAAGTGGCAACAAAACGCTACCCGGATCTTTCCATAATAATAATGACCGCATTTGATGAATTCGAATATGCCAGAAAGTGCGTAAGCCTTCCTGTATTTGAATATATGCTCAAGCCTATCGTAAGAGCTGAAGTAACAAATACGTTAAAGAAGCTGAAAGAAAAACTTGACGCCAGAATACTCGAGGACAAAGACTATTCACAGTACGGTGAGATGGAAGAGTCAACCATCGAGCAGATAAAGAAGTATATACGCGACAACTACACCGACTCAAAACTCAATCTTACAGCCGTAGCGCAGGTATTCGGATTCAGTTCGAGCTACCTTTCAAGAAAATTCAAGTCGGAAACGGGAAAGAACTTCGTGGAATATCTTACCGAGTGCAGAATGGAAAGAGCCAAAGAACTGGCGGGCCTTTCCCGAAAGATGTTCTGTACATCCGCAGATGTGGGTATACCCGATCCAAACTATTTCGGACGCTGCTTTAAGAAGTATACGGGTATGACCTATTCGGAATACGTTTCTTCATTGCATTAAAAAAGCTCAGGGGCAAAACCCCTGAGCTTTTATTATGTCTTTTATCCCTCGATCGCAATAAATTTGGTCTGAGGAACTTCGGGAACGGCTTCAATCTTGGGTACGAATACCTTAAGAATACCGTCTTCGAATTTGGCTTTGATATCTTCTTCTTTAACTTCTTCGCCAACGTAGAAGCTTCTTGAAGAAGTACCCTGGTAACGTTCACGTCTGATGTAGTTACCTTTCTTATCCTTCTCGTCTTTATCTTCGGCTTTGGTAGCTGTGATGGTCATATAACCTTCCTTAAGCTCTGCCTTGATATCGTCTTTCTTGTAACCGGGAAGTTCGATATCGAGATGATATCCGTTTTCATCTTCCTTAACATCTGTCTTCATGACTGCGGTTGCCGGGTAATTGTATCTAACAACACTTTTCGCCGGGCGAGCAAAATCATCAAAGAATTCATCAAATAAACTGGGCATTAACATAACGATTCCTCCTTTTTCGCGGCCGTTGTGCCGTATATAAACTTTTTTGTTTGTAGGTTTTTGGTGTTTCGTTCTCAGGTTTTCCCTTTGAACAATTACGTTATAACTCCATTGTTAGCACTCGTCAATAGTGAGTGCTAATGTTTTATAAACAGTTTATAATCTTAATAATTGGGTCATTTTCTTAAGGATTTCTTCATTGACTTTAGGGTTTAAGTGTGTCATAAGTGTATTAAGACGGTTAATACAGTTGGAACAGTGCACGACCGCAATAACTATCTGAAGAAAGGAGATCTAATGATAGAGCTTAATTATCGGGATTCAAGACCCATATATGAGCAGATCGAAGACGGATTCAAAAAACTCATCATAGGTAACGTTCTTAAAAAAGATGAGAAACTTCCGTCGGTACGTCTCCTGGCAACCAAGTTATCCATCAATCCGAATACGATCCAAAGAGCCTACAACGAGCTTGAAAGCAAAGGCTACCTTTATTCGGTTCCGGGCAAAGGAAGTTTTGTGAACGGGATAACGAAAGTTGATGAGGAAAAGATCAAAGAACTCATAGATGAGATACTTGAAAAGATCAAGGAATTAAAGTATCTGGGAATGACAGACAAAGAGATCGTAAAGATTCTAACGGAGGAAATGGGATGATAGAAGTAAATAACCTTGTAAAAACCTTCGATGGCTTCAGAGCGCTTGACGGGGTTACGTTAAAGGTTGAGAACGGATCCGTATACGGACTCATGGGTCCCAACGGTGCCGGCAAGTCTACTCTTATAAGACATCTGCTGGGCGTTTACCGTCAGGACGAAGGTGATGTTGTGTATGACGGAGAAAAGGTATGGGAGAATGTGGCTGTGAAGTCAAGGATCGCATCCATACCCGATGACTGGTTTTATTTCGGACAGGCTACCGTCAAGGATATGTGTGATATCTATAAAGGAATGTACAAGACCTTTTCGATTGAAAGATTCAAAGCACTTAAGGACGCGTTCAATATCGAAGAGAACAAAACCATCAAGTATCTTTCGAAAGGTATGCAAAAGCAGGTTGCTTTCTGGCTCGCTCTTTCAACCATGAGTGATTATCTTATACTCGATGAACCTGTTGACGGACTGGATCCGGTAATGAGAAGAAGAGTATGGAGTCTTATCATGGACGACGTATCTTCAAGAGGAACGACGGTACTGGTTTCTTCGCATAACTTAAGAGAGCTTGAGGATGTGTGCGATCATGTGGGTATCATGAATCACGGCAAAGTAGTGCTTGAAAGAAGCCTTTCGGAACTTCAGGACAACATGGTCAAACTTCAGGTTGTTTTCAAAGAAGGCGAGGAAGAGCCGACTATGGACGGAATCGAAGTGCTTCACGATTCACTTACGGGAAGAGTTCATACAATGATAGTTCGTATGTGCCCCGAAAGTGCGGTAAAAGCGGTAAAGAAGTACGATCCCATGCTTGTTGAGGCAATTCCCCTTACACTTGAAGAAATCTTTGTTTATGAGATGGGAGGGCTTGAAAATGAAATCAAGAACATCCTTGTTTAGTAAAACGATATTCATAAAGAACCTGACCAGATTGTGGCCCGTATGGGCACTGTTCTCTCTGGGGGGACTTATCACTGCTTTCGCAAGTCACACCTCTACATTCATGCGTCAGGGAGACTTCTATGCCATAACATATCTGGATGCAAGAAGCGTTTACTACAATATGATACCGGCAGGTATACCGATCGCTTCATTTATCATGTCTGTAGTGGTTTTTGCAAATGTATTTAATTATATGTATACGACCAGGGGAACGGTGTTCTTCCATTCCCTTCCCGTTACGAGAAATGCTTTGTTTTTTACGAATGCGGTTTCTTCTTACGTTATGGTCGTAATACCGCAGTTTGTGGGCTGGTTCGTATTTACGATACTTGCCATCACAAAAGGTGCTTTTGACCCCAAAGGCGCGTTTACATGCCTTTACGCGATACTTGCCATATCGCTTTTGATGTCCGGAATGTCGCTTATAAGCGCTCAGCTTACGG